>NZ_JBHTTU010000071.1:0-22604 GCF_042794375.1 Kitasatospora sp. NPDC056531
ATGGTACTGCAGGGGGGACCCTGTGGGAGAGTAGGACGCCGCCGAACAATCATTCAGAAGAACCCCCATCCGGATTCCGGATGGGGGTTCTTCGCATTTTCGGACCATCTCAACCAGCAGGTGTTGCTCCGATCACCGACAGGTGGACCTAGGTCTACCTCGGAATTGGGGTGCCATGGCCAGTGTCCGGAGCGGGTCGTTCGTGAACACTGATGAAGGACGATCGGTATCGGCATCAGGAGTTTGCGTGACCACAGTGACTAGTACGAGCGGCACGTCCGTACGTGCGCAGACCCGGGCGGCCTTCGAGGCCGGTGTCCAGGGGCTGGCCCGGCTGGCTCAGGTGGCGCTGGCTGCAGCCGTGGGGTTCGCGCTGCCGGTAGTGGCAGCCGTCCTCACGGGGGTGGTGACGGCCCAGTTCCTCGAGAACTACTCCCCGGCGCCCCTGATCGCCCTCGTGGCCGCGCTGGTCGCCGGCTCCGTGGTGGCCACCGCCTTCGTCCGGAGGACCGCGGACCGTACCCGCACGTTCCTGGAACGCTGGTACGGCATACGTCTTCCGGCGGCCTACGAGCCGCGGCCGGATCTGGAGTCGGACGAGCGCGGGCACTGGTGGACGGGGTACTCCTACCACCGCTCGCGGACGGTCGCGCAGTTCGTGCAGCTGGTCCACTGGGGCCTGCGGGACCGCACCACCCGCGCCGAGCTGGCCTGGTTGGTGGTGAACCCCGTCCTTGCCGCCGCCTTGGCCGGTCCGGTGGCGCTGCTGCTCGTGCTGGGTGCCGCCTACACCCTGGCGGGGCCGGTTCCCGCGGACGGGTTCGGCCCGATGAGTCCGCGCATGATGTCGATCCTGCTGAGCATCGGGGTCGGGATCGGCATGGTGCTCGCCGGGATACTCGTTGCACCGTACGCGGTGCGCGGGTACGCGGAGGTGGCTCGCCGGGTGCTGGACCAGGACGGTCGGGCCACGCACGCCCAGCTGACCAGGCGGGTGGCCGAGTTGACCGAGACCCGGGCGGACGCAGTGGGCAACCAGGCGGCCGAACTGCGGCGGATCGAGCGCGATCTGCACGACGGCGCCCAGGCGAGGCTGGTCGCGATCGGTATGACGCTGGGCACCATCGAGCACCTGATGGACACCGACCAGGCGGCCGCGCGGGAACTGCTCTCCGAGGCCCGGCAGTCCTCGGCTCGGGCGCTGCAGGAACTGCGCGACCTGGTCCGCGGTATCCACCCGCCGGTGCTCGCCGAGCGCGGACTGGGCGACGCCGTCCGGGCCCTGGCGCTTGACAGCGCGCTGCCGACGGAGGTGTTCGTGAGCCTGCCGGACCGGCTGCCGGCTCCGGTGGAGGCCGCCGCGTACTTCAGCATCTGCGAGCTGCTGGCCAACGCGGCCAAGCACTCCGGGGCCGAGCAGGTGTGGGTGGACATCCTGTACCGGGCCGGCTCCCTACGGGTCACGGTGACGGACGACGGCGTGGGTGTGGCGGATCCGTCCCGGGGCACGGGGCTGCGCGGGATCGAACGCCGATTGGGTACCTTCGACGGTGTCCTCGCCATCGACAGCACGTCGGGCGGTCCCACCACCATCACCTTGGAGTTGCCGTGCGAGTTGTCCTCGCCGAGGACCTCTACCTCCTTCGCGAAGGCCTGATCCGGCTACTGGAAGCGCATGGTTTCACCATCGCGGCCGCCGTGGAGACCGGTCCCGAGTTGCTGGAGGCGCTGCTGACCCACCGCCCGGACGTGGCCGTGGTCGACGTCCGGCTGCCCCCGACGCTCACCGACGAGGGGCTGCAGGCCGCGCTCAAGGCGCGCCGGGAGATCCAGGGCCTGCCGGTGTTGGTGCTGTCCCAGCACGTTCAGCAGCTGTACGCGCGGGAGTTGCTGGCCGACGGCACGGGCGGGATCGGCTACCTGCTGAAGGACCGGGTGTTCAACGCCGGCCAGTTCATCGACGCGGTCCGCCGGGTGGCTGCGGGCGGGACGGCGATGGACCCGGACGTGATCGCCCAGTTGATGCAGACCACCGCGCGCCGACCCGGCCCGCTGCTCGGGCTGTCCCCGCGCGAGCGCGAGGTGCTGGAGTTGATGGCCGAGGGCTGCTCCAATTCGGCGATCGCCGCCCGCCTCTCAGTGAGCGACGGCGCTGTGGCCAAGCACATCGCCAACATCTTCAGCAAGCTCGGACTCGCCCCGGACGAGGATGCCAACCGTCGGGTGATGGCTGTGCTCGCCTACCTCAACGGTACGGCGGGGCAGAACCGCTGACGGTCCGACCGGCCTGGCGGGCAGAGTTGCTCCGCACCATGATGTGACACCCCAGGCTGCGGAAACGCTGAAACACGCGTACGAGTAAACTCCGATGGGCCGAGCCCGGAGGTTGCTCAGCCGTCCGGCGGCCCGATAGGCGGGAACCGGCAGCCGAGGCGCGTACGGCAGCAGCCGACATCCAGGGGTTGATAGACGTAATGGCACGCCCAACGCTCACCAAGGCCCATCGCGGCCTGCTCGGCCTGGTCGCGGCCGGAGCCTGCATCATCTCGGGCATCGGGTTCGCGGGCTCGTACAACGCGGTGCGCGAGCTGGCCATGGAGAAAGGTTTCGGTGCCTTCTCCTACGCCTTCCCGATAGGCGTCGACGCGGGCATCGTCGTGCTCCTCGCCCTCGACCTGGTGCTGACCTGGCTGCGGATCCCCTTCCCGATGCTGCGTCAGACGGCCTGGCTGCTGACCGTCGCCACCATCGCCTTCAACGCGGCCGCCTCCTGGGGCGACCCGCTCGGCATGGGGATGCACGCCGTCATCCCGGTGCTGTTCGTCGTCGTGGTCGAGGCCTCCCGGCACGCGGTGGGCCGGATCGCGGCGATCACGGCCGACCGTCACATGGAATCGGTCCGGGTGATGCGCTGGGTGCTCTCCCCGGTGCCGACCTTCCGGCTCTGGCGGCGGATGAAGCTCTGGGAGCTGCGGTCCTACGAGGAGGTCATCCGGCTGGAGCAGAACCGCCTGGTCTACCGCGCTCAGCTGCGCTTCCGGTACGGCCGTGGCTGGCGCCGCTCGGCGCCGATCCAGGCGCTGCTGCCGCTCAAGCTCGCCAAGTTCGGCGTCCCGCTGGACCCGTCGCTGCTCGACCGGCTGGACGAGGAGGCCCGCGAGCGCGAGGCCAAGGAGGTCCAGGCGGAGAAGGAGGCCAAGGAACTCGAGCTGCAGCTCCAGCAGAGCCGCGCCGCCGCGGCCATCGCACCGGCGGTTCCCGCGACCGGCGGCCCGGTCCCCGCCCGCGCCGCGAGCGCGCCCCAGCCCCAGCGGCCCCAGAACCTGCAGCAACCCCAGCCTGAACCGTCCCAGGCGCAGGCGCAGGACAAGGACCAGGTCCAACCCCAGGCACAGCCCTCCGCCGAGGCCCAGGCCCTCGCAGCCCCAGCGGCCGCCGCGTCGATGTCCGCCGAGGTCGCCGCGCCGATGCTGGCGAAGCTGCACGCCGTCCGCCTGCGCGCCGCCCAGGAACCGGAGGCGGCGGTGGACACCGCCCCGCAGCCCCGTGGCGAGGAGCTGAACGTCTGGACCGAGCGCCCGGTCCGCACCACCGGCCACTCGGCCGACCCCGCACCGGGCGGGCGGGTGCCCGGCCAGGCCTCGCCGTGGTTCAAGCCGCCGCGCCCGGTCGCCGAGGAGCCCGCGCCGACCTCTGCCAAGGCGCCCCGGCCGCAGGCCCAGCACCCGGTCGTCCCGCAGGCCGAGCAGGCTGGGTCGCAGCCGGCCCCGGCCGCCCAGCAGACCCAGGCCGAACGGCCGACCCAGCCGCAGCAGCCCGCTCCGGCCGAGGAGCCCGTCCAAGCCGAGCAGCCCGAACACCGCCCGGCGCCCACGGCCCTCGACCAGGACATCGCCTACGACGCCCTGGTCTCGTACATCGACAACCGCGGCCACGAGCCCGACCCCCAGCGCCTCGCCGCCTGGCTGACCGCCGAGTACGGCGTCAGCGGCAAGGGCCCGGACGGCTCGGTCCACCCCAAGGAGGTGGCCGAGCTCTACCCGCAGCTTCGCGACCGCTACACCGCCGCCGGGAGGGACTGAACCCGCGCCGACACCCTCCGTCCACCGCTCGGTCGGCCATTGACGCCCGACCCCGCCGGAGCTACCTTCGCCTCAACAAATTGTTGAAGCGCTGGTTCGGCATGGAGGAGTGCGGATGTCGCAGGTCGAGGTCGACGGAACCGGGCCGACGGGCGGGGCCTCCTTCTCCGCCACCGCCCGCGCCGCCGTCGAGGCGCTGCTCGCCCCGGTGGACGCCGATCTGGCGCGCCGCTACCCGGGCGACTCCGGTACCCGGCAGCCGGTGCACACCGTCTACGTCCCAGCCGACGCCTTCGGCGCCGACACCGTACGGGAGTGGGGCCGCCAGGCCCTGGAGGCCTTTGACACCCACGCCGGTACCCCCGCCGAGCTGGCCCGCGCCCTCGGCGTCGCCGACGACGGGCTACTCGCCGACGTGCACGCCCGGGTCCGCGCCAAGCTGCGGCGCGAGCCGATCGAGGACCTGCGGATCGACTTCGAGGACGGCTACGGCCCCCGCCCGGACGCCGAGGAGGACGCCGCCGCCGTCCGCGCCGCCGAACTGGTTGCCGCCGCGGTGGCCGAGGGCAGCGCGCCGCCGTACATCGGCATCCGGATCAAGTGCATGGAGGCGCCCGTCCGCGCCCGCGGCATCCGCACCCTGGAGCTCTTCCTCGCCACCCTGCTGGCGAACGGCGGCCTGCCGGAGGGCCTGGTGCTGACTCTGCCCAAGGTCACCTACGCGGAGCAGGTTACCGCCCTGGTCCGGCTGCTGGAGGACTTCGAGCGCCGCGCCGGGCTGCCGACCGGCCGGATCGGCTTCGAGATCCAGATCGAGACCACCCAGGCCATCCTCGGCCCGGACGGCCGGGCCACCGTCGCCCTCATGATCGAGGCCGCCGAGGGCCGTGCCACCGGGCTGCACTACGGAACCTTCGACTACAGCGCCTCCTGCGGGGTCAGCGCGGCCCACCAGAGCATGGACCACCCGGTCGCCGACCACGCGAAGGCGGTCATGCAGGTGGCCGCGGCCGGCACCGGGGTCCGGCTCTCCGACGGCTCGACCAACGTGATCCCCACCGGCTCCACCGAGCAGGTGCACGCCGCCTGGAAGCTCCACCACGACCTGGTCCGCCGCTCGCTGGCCCGCGCCTACTACCAGGGATGGGACATGCACCCGGCGCACCTGCCGACCCGCTACGTCGCGGTGTACTCCTTCTACCGCGAGGGTTTGGCGGCCGCCGCCGCCCGGCTGGCCGCGTACGTCGCCAAGGCGGGCGGGGACGTGATGGACGAGCCGGCCACCGCCCGGGCACTCAGCGGCTACCTGCTGCGCGGCCTGGACTGCGGCGCCGTCGACCCGGCCGAGGTCACCGCGCTGACCGGCCTCGACCGTGCGCAGCTGGACGCCCTCGCCGGCCGCTGACCCTCCGGTCACCGACGCCACGGCCGCCGACCCTCCGGTCGCGCGCCAACTAGGCTGGCGGTGCCGCCCCGGACGCCCGGGGTGCGCGCCGCCAGCCGTCGCCGTTCCCGGGAGAACCACCGCGCCATGTCCGCCACGCCGGAGCCGACCACCAGGCCGTACCTCACCATCCGGCGGGCCGGCAGCCACGAGACCGAGATCAAGAAGTCCCGTTTCATCTGCCACCTCGCCCGGGTCGCCGACGAGGACGAGGCACAGGCCTTCATCGCCGGCATCCGCAAGCGGTACTGGGACGCCCGGCACAACTGCACCGCCTTCGTGGTCGGCGACGAACAGCGCCGCGAGCGCTCCAGCGACGACGGCGAGCCCGGCGGCACGGCCGGGGTGCCGATGCTGGAGGTGCTGCGCCGACGCGGCCTGACCGACACGGTCGCCGTGGTGACCAGGTACTTCGGCGGGATCAAGCTCGGCGCCGGCGGCCTGGTGCGGGCGTACGGGAACGCGGTGTCGGCGGCGGTCGACGAGATCGGCCTGCTGGAGCGACGGCCGGTCGCGCTGCTCGCGGTGACGGCGGACCACGTGCGCGCGGGGCGGGTGGAGAACGACCTGCGGGCCGCCGGGTACGCGGTGAGCGACCTCGCCTACGAGGCGGCTGGGGTGCGGATCGAGGTGGGCGTGCCGGAGCCGGAGGTGGCCGCGTTCCACACCTGGCTGGCCGAGGCGACCGGCGGTACCGCGGTGGCGGTCCCGGCCGGCCGCACCTATGTCGAGGTACCGGTCTGACCCACCGGTCCGCCGGCCGTCCCCACCGGTCGCGGAGCCCGCCCGAAGCCGTGGCGGCGCCGGAGCCGCTGAGGCCCGAGCGCCCTCCACCGGGTCGCTTTCCGTAGCCGAGCGGCCGCGCCGCGCGGAAGACCGCTTGAGTAGATTCACCCGAACGTAGTGTCGTGGCCCGGAGTTGGAACTTCCGCTCCGGGCCGTGGCGTTTCCTGGGCAAGGATCCGGCCGAACCGGACGAAAACCATCGATGGAGGACACCAGACCCCACCCCGCACCACGGAGGTATGCGCATGACCTCAGACCGCTCGCCGTCGTCCGCCGGTGCCGACCTACCCGGCCCCCGCAGCCCCGCGACGCCCTACCGGATGACCGTCACCACCACCCTCCCGCACGCCGAGGCCGTCGCCCTGGCCGACGAGCAGCTCGCCTCCTGGCTGAAGCAGGAGGGCTGCGAGGAGCCCCCACCGGCCCACCGCGCCCCCGCCGGAACGGCCCTCGCCGCCGAACGCCTCCGTCTGGGCGACCGTGTGCTGCTGGACCGGGACCAAGGCCCGCTGCGCGGCCCGTCGGGCGCCGGCCGCTACGACCGCCGCCGCCTGCGCACCCCGGCCCCGCACGGAACCCGGCAGCTCACCCTCACCGTGGCCACCGGCGCCGAGGGCCGCACCTGGTTCCGGCTGGAGGCCGAGACCCACAGCACCGGCAGCGGTGTGCGCACCCCCTGCCGGGTGCCGGTGCCCGAGCTCGCCCGCACTTTGCTCCCGCTGCTCGACGCCGGCGATGGCCCGGCTGCCGTCCACCCCGTACCCCGGGTGATCACCGCCGACGAGGTCGACGCCCTGATCGACGAGCTGTGCGACCCGGAGCGCCGACTGCCCACCGTGGTCGCCAGTGTCCCGGTGAACCTCCCGCTCGACCGCTGGGTCGAGGACGTGGTCCGCCCGCTCTGCCGGCAGCTGCCCGGCCTCGCCACCGCCTACGTGCTGGACCCGGGCGCCCGCGCCGGCTTCAACGTCGCGCTGGAGTACCACACCGTGTACGGCGGGGCGGTGCGCACCTACTTGCCCGAGGTCGACCCGGCCTCCCGGCAGGACGGCGCCCGACATCCGGTGCTCGCCCGGGGCCGAATAGAACAAGACCTCCGCCGTGCCGCCGGCCTGCTCGCCCGCGAGCCGCGCCGCCTCGCCGCCGACCAGCCGCTGCCGCCGCCGCTCGCGGCCGTCCCGGTGCTGCGCGTCCCGCCGCCGCAACTCCGCCCGGCCGCCGACCGTCGCGTGGTCACGAGCGCCGACGCGACCGCCGACACGGCCGCCGAACTGGCCGAGTTCGCCCGTGAGGAGCAGCAGGACCGCGCCGAGCAGCAGGCCAGGGCCGACGAACTGGAGCGGGTCCGGCGCACCCTGCGCCTGGAACACCGCGACCGCGGCCAGACCCGGGACGGCCACGAGGGCCGCCTGCGCACCGGCGCGCGCGGTCTGGCCGGCCGCCACTGCACCACCCCGGGCTCCGGCCCGGCCGTCGACCAGCGCTCTGCCGCCCTGCCCTTCGGATGGGTCGGCAAGCCCGAGACCTTCACCGACCTCATGGCCCGGCTCGGCGAGTTCCCGCTGCTCACCTTCACCGGCGACCAGAAGGCCGCGCTCGCCCTGGACGGACTCCAGTGCGCCGGCGCCGGTTGGGCCCGGCTCGCCTGGGACGGTCTGACGGCCCTGCAGGAGTACGCCGAGGCGGCCGTGCGCGGCGCGGCCGGCGGGGACTTCAAGCAGTGGTGCGAGCACACCCCGGACGGCTGCCACCGCTTCCCGCCCCGCAAGGCGGTCCGCGGCGAGTCCCGGACGGTGTTCAGCCACACCAAGTGGAAACGCGAACGGATGCTGCCGGTCCCGGAATGCGTGGACGCCTCCCGGCGCGCGTTCATGGGCGCGCACCTGCGGATCGGCGGCGGCCGCACCGCGCCCCGGCTGCACTACCTGGACGACTGTTCCGGCAGTGGCCGGATCTACGTCGGTTACATCGGCCTGCACCTGACCAACACCCGGACCAACTGACCGGCTTGGCTGACCGCTGCGCCCGTTCGGTGGACAATGTCCGGCAGGGGCGGGGCCGCGGGCCGGCCGGCCGCCCCGGGCAGGCGCCGGACGAGCATGGGGGAACGACGACCGATGCAGTACTCAGCAGACGGCCAGTCGGACGGCGCCGCCACCGTCCAGTTCCCCCAACCGGGCTTCCTCGCCTCGGTCTTCCGCGACCTCGGCGTCGACCAGGGCCCGGAACCGGATGACCCCGCCGGCGGCCGGGCCGCACCTGGTCGCCTCGGCGAGGCGGCGGTGGGTGACGGCCCGTCCGTCCCCGGCCCGACACCCGGCCGTCCGACCGTCGATCCGGGTGACGGCCGGTCCACCTCGGGCTCCGCCGTCCCCGGCTCCGCCGATCCAGGGGACGGCGTCGCCGCGCACGCCCGGGCCGCCGCCCTGACCCACCACCGCACGCTCACCGTCCAGGCCGAGCACGACCGGCTGACCGACCTGCTGCGGCGGGCCGCGCTGCCCGTCTCGGCCATGGACTTCGAGAGCCAGCTGCGCCACTACGAACCCCGCCCCTACCCGGCCGACGGCCCGGCCACCGCCGACGAGTCCGAGCCCCGATGGGAGGACTTCGCCCCCGCCGAACCGGCCGCGACCGACCCGGAGAGCGGCCCGTCCCGCCGCCTGCTGGACTCCGGCTACCAGCGCGAACTGGCTCGGGCCCGGCTGACCCACCAGCGCGCCCTGCGCGAGTGGCGCACCCGCCGGGCCGAGGCCGGCAGCCCGGCCGCCGACGAGTCCCGGCGCGCCCACGAGGCGGCCGAGGAGGCCCGCGCCCGCGCGGTGCGCGAGTACAACGAGAGCCTGGAGGAGTGCCGGCGCGCCTACCGGCTGGCCGAGCCGGCCGCTGTGGAGTCGCTGCTGGAGCGGGCCCTGGCCGCCGCCGAGACCGCCACCCAGGACCTCCCCGCCCCCTGCCGGGCGGTGTTCCGCCCGCTCACCCGCACCGCCGTGCTGGACCTCGACCTGCCCCCGCTCGACCTGGTGCCCTCGCTCACCGGCTACCGGCTGGCCCCCGACGGCGACATCGTCCCGGTGCCGCGTCCGCCCGCGGACCGGGCCACCGACTACCTGCGGCTGGTCGCCCGGCTCGCGCTGCGCGCCCTGCAGGCCGTCGACGCCGTCGACACCGACGAGATACTCGCCGGTGTCGTCCTCAACGGCTGGCTGCGCGAGCCCGGTGCGGCCCAGCCGCTCTGCCTGCTCAGCGTGGACGCCGACCGCGACGCGCTGGCCCGCACCCGGCTGCTGCCGCCGGAGACGCCGTACGAGGAGCGCGACGACGAGGGCGTCTACGCCGACGCCGAGCAGGACGAGGCCCTGGTCCGGCTGCGCCAGCTGGACGCCGCCGTCACCCCGGACCCGTACGCCCACGCCGTCGTCGAGCCGGCCGCCCTGGCCGGGGCCGCGGTCCCGGCCGCGCCCGACCTGTCCGCCAACGAGTTCGCCCAGCTGGTGCGCGACCTGCTCACCCGGGGCGGGCTCGCCGAGTGGAGCGTCCGGCTGCGCGGCCCGGCCGGGCTGGTCGCCACCGGCGAGGGGGCCCCCGGCAGCGCGCTGCCCGGCCGCTGGGTGGTCTGGGCCTCGCGGGGCGCCGCACCGGTCACCGCCGAGCAGATCGCGACCCTGGCCGAGGCCGTCACCGAGGAGTCCGCCGAACGCGGCCTGCGGCTGACCACCGGCCGCTTCGCCGACGACGCCCTGAACCTCACCGCCGAGGAGAGCCACCGGCACATCCACCTGATCGACGGCGACGGCGTCCGCGAACTCGCCCGCACCCACCTCGGCCTGCCGCTCGCCGCCGGCCTCTGACGGACCGACGGCCTCTGACGGACCGACGGCCTCTGACGGGCCGACGGGCCCGACGGACCAGATGGTCCCGAAGGACGCCCCCGCCCGGAAGACGGGCCGTGCCCGGCCCCGGAGTTCACCCCGACGGGCCACCCGGCGGGCGCCCCGGCGGGCCCGGACCGAGGCTGAGGACCGGATCCCACCGGCCCCGGCACCCCCCGGGCGATCACCGTCGAACGGTCGTCCGGTACGGTCGGCGGTCGGCCCGGCGACGGGCGGACCCCAGGGGGAGAGGAATGGGCACAGCGCTCGGCAGAGCACACGGCGGCACCGGCCATCCGGCGGGCCCGGCGCGGGAGGCGACCCGATGACCGCCGTCCTGGTCGCCGCCGGGGCGTTCCTGATGACGCTGATCGGTGGCTTCGTCGCCCAGCGCACCGGCGACCGCCGCCACCTGGTGCTCGGCTTCGCGGCCGGCCTGATGCTCGGCGTGGTCGCCTTCGACCTGCTGCCCGAGGCCATCCACCAGGCGCCCGGAGAAGTGCACGGCGTGCCGCAGGCGCTGCTGATGTTCGCGGTGGGCTTCCTCACCATCCACGTGGTCGAGCGCGCGGTCGCCATCCACCGAGGTCACGAGGGCGAGTACGCCGAGCACACCCATGGTCACCACCACGGCCACGCCCACCACGCCGGGGCCCAAGGCATCGGGCTGACGGCCGCGCTGGCCCTGGTCGGGCACAGCGTGATGGACGGCTTCGCGATCGGCGCCGCCTTCCAGGCCGGCACCACGGTCGGCACGGTGGTGGCCATCGCGGTGGTCGCGCACGATTTCGCCGACGGCTTCAACACCTACACGATCACCCGGCTGTACGGGAACAACCGGCGCCGGGCGCTGACCCTGCTCGCGGCCGACGCGCTGGCCCCGGTATCCGGCGCGGCGATCACCCTGGCCTTCACCATCCCGGAGCACCTGCTCGGCCTCTACCTGGGCTTCTTCTCCGGCTTCCTGCTCTACCTGGCAACCTCGGACATCCTCCCGGAGGCGCACAGCCCGCACCCCTCGCGCAGCACCCTGCTGTGCACCGTCGCCGGGGTCGGCTTCATGTGGCTGGTCATCGGCTTCGCCAGCTGACCCCCGACCCCGCCGGCTTGCCCGGAAGGCGGCTCCAGCACTCCCGCATCGCCGCCAGCGCCTCGGTGATCGCCGGCCGTCGGGAGGCCTGGGCCCGCCAGAGCGCGAACACCCGTCGGCTCGGCTGCGAGGCCACCGGGCGGGCCACCACCCCGGCCGGCAGCGGGCCCCGGCCGAGCCGGGGCACCAGGCCCATCCCCAGACCGGCCGCGACCAGCGCGATCTGGGTCTCGAACTCGCCGACCTGGTAGCGCACGTCCGGCTCCTCGCCGGCCTCACGCAGGGTGCGGACCAGCCAGTCGTGGCAGATGTTGCCCGGCGGCACGCTGATCCAGCGCTGTCCGCGCAGCCGCGCCACCGGCACCGCGTCCAGTGCCGCCAGGTCGTCCCCGTCCGGCAGCAGCAGGTCCACCGGGTCCGTCCCGAGGTCCAGCCGGGCCAGCCCTTCCTGCACCGGCAGCGGCACGGCCGGCCAGTCCTGGACCAGTGCCAGGTCCACCTCACCCCGGGCCACCAGCTCCGCCGCCGGGTACGGGTCGCTCTCCAGTAGCCGTACGTCCAGCTCCGGGCAGCGCCGCCGCAGTTCGGCCAACGCCCCGGGCATCAGTCCGCGCGCGCCGGACGGGAAGGCGGCGACCAGCAGCCGCCCGACCGCCTGGCCGCGCTGCTCCTCCAACCGCACCTCGGCCTGCTCCACCAGCCCCAGCACGGCCTGCGCGGTGGTCGCCAGCTCGCGCGCCGCGTCGGTCAGCACCACGCCCCGGCCCTGCTTCTCCAGCAGCACCGTCCGGGTCTCCCGCTCCAGCTTGGCGATCTGCTGCGAGACCGCCGAGGGCGTGAACCCGAGCGCGGCCGCCGCCCCGCCGACCGAACCGTGCACCGCCACCGCGTGCAGCGCCCGCAGGCGCCCCAGATCCATCATGCAGCGATCCTAAAGTGTTTCCTTCACTATTCATCGCTGGTGCTGCACGGTAATTCGCCGCCATGCTCGATCCATGACCGCAACACCCGCCGCCCCGGGCGGCAAGAGCAGCATGAGCGAGCGCAGCATGAGGGTCCCCCCGGCCGAAGGCTGGGGGAGAATCATCGAAAGGCGCGTATGGGCGCATGTCCCTGCCGAGCGCAGCGAGGCGGGCGCATGAGTCCTCGTCACATCGCCCTGGCCGTCCTGGTGGCCGCCGTGTGGGGCCTCAACTTCGTCCTCATCCACGTCGGCCTGGACAGCTTCCCGCCGCTGCTCTTCTGCGCCCTGCGGTTCGCCGTGGTCGCCGTGCCCGCGGTCTTCTTCATCGGCCCGCCCAAGGTGGCCTGGCGCTGGGTGCTGGCAGTCGGCCTGGTCCTCGGGGTGGTCAAGTTCGGGCTGCTCTTCCTCGGCATGCACGCCGGGATGCCGGCCGGCCTCTCGTCCCTGGTGCTCCAGAGCCAGGCAGGCTTCACCGCCCTGTTCGCTGCCGCCCTGCTGGGCGAGCGCCCGGGCGGGCAGCGGCTGCTCGGCCTGGGGATCGCCTTCGCGGGCATCGCCCTGAGCGCGCTCGACCAGGGCCTCGGCGGTCCGCTCGGCGCCTTCGCCCTGGTGGTGCTGGCCGCAGTCTCCTGGGGCCTGTCCAACGTGCTGACCCGCAAGGCCGCGCCGCCGGACGCGCTGCGCTGGATGGTCTGGGTCAGCGCCGTCCCGCCGCTACCACTGTTGGGCCTGTCCCTACTGGTCGAGGGGCCGGACGCGGACCTGCGAGCGCTGCGCGGGATCACCCTCGGGGGGCTCGGCGCGATCGGCTACGTCGGGCTGGTCTCCACCCTGTTCGGCTTCGTGGCCTGGAGCTACCTGCTGCGCAGCTACGACGCGACCGCCGTCGCGCCCTACTCGCTGCTGGTGCCGGTGTTCGGGATGTCCTCGGCCTGGCTGCTGCTCGGCGAACGGGTCAGCCCGCTGGCCGGCGCGGCCGCGCTACTGGTGATCGCCGGGATCGGGATCACCGCGCTGCGCCCGGGGCTGCCGAGCGCCGTGGCGGCCCGGCTTCGAGGAAGCGGGCCTCGGCGGAGCGCAGCACTCGCAGCAGCACCTCCTCGTCCTCGGGGCTGACCTCGCCGAAGTACTCCTGCGCCACCTCGTCCCGGACCTGCCCGATCCGCTCCACCGCCGCCCGGCCGGCGTCGGTCAGCAGCAGGCGCACGGCCCGCCGGTCGGCCGGGTCGGGGCTGCGCTCGACCAGTCCGGCCTCCTCCAGGGCGTCGACCACGGTGGTGGCCGAGCGCGGGGCGATGTGGAGCTTGTCGGCGAGGTCGCTCAGCCGCATCGCGTGGTCCGGCGACTCGCAGCCGGGCGCGTGGGCGAGGGTGCGCAGCGCCCGGGCCTGGCCGGGGGTGATGCCGTAGGGCTCCAGTCGCCAGCCGGTCTGGCGGCGGATCCGCTTGATCGCTCTGGTCATCGCGTCCGCCAGTTCGGCCGCGCTGCCGGGGGAGCCGGGCCGGGGGGCGGGGGAGGGGTCCGCCGGGTCGTCGGTCGGCGTGGTGGTCATCGGCGGTCTCCTCGGCTGGCGTCCGGCCAAGCGTATCGGCCGGTCGGGGGCCTGCGGCGGGCGATGGAGGGCGATCAGGGAAATATGTTGAGCTTGACTCAGTATCTAGGCTAGCGTAGCCCCTAGTGAGGGGACCCTAAGTTCTCTCCCCGACCCTGGAGGGCCCATGCCCGTTTCCACCGCGCGCGTCGCCACCGACCGCCCCGCCCGCTACGCCAAGCAGCTCGCCGCCCACATGAGCCGCAGGATCGAGACGTCCTTCTCCCCGGAGACCGGCCGCGGCACCCTGGTCTTCGCCGCCGGCACCGCAACCCTGGAGGCCCAGCCGGACGCCCTGCTGCTGACCGTCGAGGGCGAGCGCGAGAACCTGCCCGGCCTGGAGGACGTGGTCGGCCGCCACCTCGTCCGCTTCGGCGCCCGCGACGAACTCGTCGTCGAGTGGCACCGCGACAACGGCGAGGCCGGCCTCGTTCACCGCAACGAGGAGTCCGAGGCCTGAGGCCTTCGGGCGCCCGGCCGGGGCAGCCACCGGTCGAGCGCCCACAGCGCCAAGGCCGCCAGGCACCAGCTGGCCACCACGTCCAGCGTCCAGTGGAAGTCGCTCCACACCAGCCCCGCGCCCACCCCGAGCGCCAGCAGCACCGCACCCGCCGTCAGCCTCCGGGCCGTCCGCGGCCCCGCCGCCCGGGCCAGCAGCAGCGCCGCCACCCCGTAAGAGAACGTCGCGGTCGCGGTGTGCCCGGACGGGTACCAGCCCCACTGCCCCGGAGTCAGCGCGTCCCCGAGCGGGCCCGGCCGGGCGAAGGCCGCCTTCGCCGGGACCACCAGCAGCGGGATCAGCCCCGAGGTCAGCGCCGCCACCGGCAGCGGCAGCCACCAGCGCACCGCCCCCGCCCGGCGCCACCACCAGGCGGCCAGTGCCCCGGTCACCAGCAGCACCGGGACGGCGGTCACGGCGCTGCCCAGGTCCGACAGCAGATGGCCGAGAGGGTCGAGCAGGGCGTTCGGTTGGGCCGCCCGCACCGCCCGGCGGACCGAGCGGTCCAACCCGAGCAGCGGCCCGTCCGCCGCCACCTGCCAGGACACCAGCAGCAGCACGACCGCCGCCACCACCGGCACCGCCGTCGAACGGGCGGCCCGGCCCAGGGCAGCGGACAGCCGCCCCGGAGCAGGGGGGAGAGCTCCGGGGCGGCTCTGATGATCGCCGTTCCGTGCGCCCCGGGGGGTGTGGGTCGGACGGTCGGTCGATCGGCCTTCGGTATGCGCCGACCCTCGCGGGGCGGCCTGGTTGTCCTCGCGGCGCCCACGCGGACCCGCCCCTGAGGGTGGCTCCGCGGGCGGCTCCGCCAATGGCTGAGGCTCGCTGTCCATCTGCGATGACACTACGTCAACCGCCCTTCCACGCCGAGCGCCTTCAGCGATTCCGCACATCATCTTCACCCCGCCCCGGACAACCTCCGGGCCGTCCCGTCGATCATGCCCGACCGCCGCACCGGGCCCGTACGAACCGAACGGCCCGTGCGGACCAGAGGTCCCCACGGGCCGTTCAGCGCTGTCCGGACATCCCTCCGGCGGGTAGGTGGCGCCTGGATCAGGCGGCGGTGACACCCTGGAGCGCGAACGCGCCCTCGATGATGTCCAGGCCCTCGTTCAGCAGGTGCTCCGGCATGACCAGCGGCGGCAGGAAACGCAGCACGTTGCCGTAGGTGCCGGCGGTCAGCACGACCAGGCCCTCGGCGTGGCAGGCCTTGGCGATGGCCGCGGTGGCCTCCGCGTTCGGCTCCTTGCCGCCCGGCTTCACCAGCTCGACGGCGATCATCGCGCCGCGGCCGCGGACGTCCCCGATGATGTCGAACTTCTCCTGCATCGAGCGCAGGCGGTCCAGCATGACCTCGCCGATCCGCTGCGCCTTGCCGACGAGGTCCTGCTCCTTCATGGTCTCGATGGAGCCCAGCGCGGCGGCGCAGGCCACCGGGTTGCCGCCGTAGGTGCCGCCCAGGCCGCCCGCGTGCGCGGCGTCCATGATCTCGGCGCGGCCGGTCACCGCGGCCAGCGGCAGACCGCCGGCGATGCCCTTGGCGGTGGTGATCAGGTCCGGGACGATGCCCTCGTCCTCGCAGGCGAACCACTGGCCGGTGCGGCAGAAGCCGGTCTGGATCTCGTCGGCGACGAACACGATGCCGTTCGCCTTCGCGTACTCCACGATGGCCGGCAGGAAGCCCTTGGCCGGCTCGATGAAGCCGCCCTCGCCCTGGATCGGCTCGATGATGATCGCCGCGACGTTGTCGGCGCCGATCTGCTTGTTGATGATGTCGATCGCCTGCGCGGCGGCCTCGGCGGCGCAGTTCTCCGCGCCGGTCAGCCAGCGGTACGGGTAGGCGACCGGCACCCGGTAGATCTCCGGGGCGAACGGACCGAAGCCCTGCTTGTACGGCATGTTCTTCGCCGTCAGGCCCATGGTCAGGTTGGTGCGGCCGTGGTAGCCGTGGTCGAACACCACGACGGCGGTGCGCTTGGTGTAGGCGCGGGCGATCTTCACCGCGTTCTCGACCGCCTCGGCGCCCGAGTTGAACAGCGCCGTGCGCTTCTCGTGGTCACCCGGGGTCAGCTCGTTCAGCTGCTCGGCGACGGCCACGTAACCCTCGTACGGGGTCACCATGAAGCAGGTGTGGGTGAAGGCGGCCAGCTGCTCGCTCGCCTTGGCCACCACGGCCTCGGCGCTGTTGCCGACGTTGGTCACGGCGATGCCGGAGCCGAAGTCGATCAGCGAGTTGCCGTCCACGTCCTCCAGCACGCCGCCGTTGGCACGGGTGACGTACACCGGCAGGGTGGTGCCGACGCCGGCCGCCACCGCACCCAGCTTGCGGGCCTGCAGCTCCTGCGACTTCGGGCCCGGGATCGCGGTGACCAGGCGGCGCTCCTGCGGGAGCGGCGTTACGGCGCTCATGGGGTATCTCCAGACTTCTCGGCTCGGTGCTTCGCAGGCTACGGCCGCCCTCCCCGACCGGGCATGCGCCACTCGGTAGCACTGCGCCATCCGACTTGTCCGGCACGGCCAGCGCAGGTGGCACGACTACCCGTAGGTCCCGCTCCACTACCCTGAGCGCGGGCGTGTCGCCGGTACGGCGGCATGGGTATGGCGGCACCGACGGCGGTCGGGCCGGGCGGGCGAGGGAGCGGGGCCGTACATGGCACAGCACGGGTCACACCACCACGGCGAACGCACCACCACCAGACCCCCGACCCCCCTGCCCCACCAACGACCCGGCGGGCCCGCCTTCGACCTCGCCGACTGGGCCACCGCTCCGCGCCCCGAAGCCGAACCCGGCGTCTACCGGCTCGGCTACCGCCGCATCGACCCGGAACGCGCGGAGGCCGCCAAGGTCCCGACCTGGCCGCTGCTGCTGCGGGCGGCGCTCAACGTGGTGGTGGGGTGGTTTGCGTATCTCTACGGCACGCAACTCCTCATGTACGTGCTCGTGTGGTTCGGCGGGCAGACGGGCATCGGCCCGCTCGCCTCGCCATCCGAGTCCGAGGCCATGTTCACCCTTCTGGTGGCGAACGCCCTCGTGATCAGCGTGGTCATCAAGGTCTTCGGCCGGATGGGCCGCTGGCCCGAGGTGTGGCGCCGCTACGCCGCCTCGTTGCTCTCCCGGACGGTGACCCGGGAGGAGCCCGACGAGGAGGACGGCGCGGTGGCGGAGGCCGCCCGTAGGCAGGACCCGTGGGACGGGCTGCGCCGGGGCGGGGCGGCCGAGGCGGCGGCGCGGCTGGACGCCGAGGCGGTGGGCGACGTCGACTTCGTACGGATCCACCGTGCCTGGGAGTCCGCGCAGGCGGACCCGGTGTTCGTGCCCGCGTTCAGCGAGCAGGTGGCCGCCCGCGGCGCCGCGGCCTTCGCCCATCCCTCCGAGACACGCGAGCTGCCCGGCCGGGCACGGCGGCACGATCTGCTGCTCGGTCAGGTCTGCCTGGGCGTCGCCCAGGACGTGCCGAAGAACCCGCTGAGCCACCGGGCGGCCGGCTTCGCGCTGGACCCGGCGGTGCTGGGCACCTCGCTGCTGGCGGTCGGCCCGGCCGGGACGGGGAAGACCGCGCGGCTGGCCCGGCCGGTGGCCGAGGCGCTGTGCCTGCAGGCGCTGGCCGGCACCGCGTGTGCGGTGGTGGTGGGGGCGGCGGACGTCGAACTGGGCCCGGACGCCTGGTACGACGTGGTGATCGCCCCCGGCGACCCGGCCTCGGTGTACGGGCTGGACCTGTACGGCGCGGCCCAGGACCCGGACGAGGCCGCCGCCCGGCTGGCCGAGGCGCTGCTGCCGGACGAGCTGACCGCCCGCGCCGAGAACGCCCGGACGGCGCTGCAGCAGGTGGTCGGCCCCTTCCACGCCGCGTACGGCCGCTACCCGGGGGTGCGCGAGCTGCGGGCGCTGCTGGGGGGTGAGCCGGACGCGCTGGCGGCGTTGGTGAAGGGGCTCGGCGCGGCGGGCCGACTGGCCGCGTACGAGCGGGACCTGGAGCACCGGGAGCGCCAGCGCGACCGGGCGGACGACCCCGGGGCCCTGCTGGCGGACCGGCTGGCGCTGCTGGACCGGCCCGCCTTCGAGGGCGCCTTCGCGACCGACGGGACCGGCCGCCCCCCGTTCGCGATGCGGGCGCTGGACCACCCGCTGCGGGTGCGGGTGAAGCTGCCCGAGCGCAGTCACCCGGAGGCCGCACGGATGCTGTCCCGACTGGTGGTCGGTCAGTTCGTGCAGGCGGCGGGTGCCCGCGAGGACCGCTCGCTGTTCGCCGGGCTGGTGGTGGACGACGCCTCCGCCGCCCTGGACGCCGGTTCCGTGCGCGGCCTGCAGCGGATGCGCGGCGCGAACGCGGGCGCGGTGCTGCTGCTGCGGACGCTGGTGGACCTGCCGGAGGCGCTGCGGGCGCCGCTGTTCGGCGCGGTCGGCTGCCGGATGGCCTTCCCGGGGATCGCGCCCTGGGACGGACGGCTGTTCTCGGAGGCCTGGGGGACGCACCTGGTGCAGGAGACCGCGGTGACCCACACCCCCGACACCTCCGGCGGGGTGATAAGGCGGGCCGGCCGGCTCGGGCGGAAGGCGCTGTCGGGTACGACGGCGCAGACCGAGTCGGTGACGACCCGGGATGTGGAGCGGTTGCGGTGGTCGCCGTCGGATCTGGCGCACGCGTTGCCGGCGGGGCACGCGGTGGTGTCGTTGACGGCGGTGTCGGGGGAGCAGGTGCCGCCGCTGCTGGTGGATCTTCGGGGCTGAGGCGGGGCTGAGGCAGGGGCGGGACAGCGGCGGGACGGCGGCGGGACGGGGCGGGACGGGGGTTGTTGAGAGGCCGGGGCGGAAGTCGCCTTCGAGGAGGATTCGGCAGTGCCGGTTGTCCGGGGCGTCCATAATGAAGGGGAGAGACCCTCACCAGTCCCACGTCCCTCTCCTCGCCCGGCCGCAATGGCGCGGTCAGGTCGATCCCTCGAAGGTGCCATGCCCCCCACACTCGCCTCCGTCGTCCGCAACAGTTCGCTCCATCTGACGGTGCTCGCCGGCGCGGACCACCTGGAGCGGCCGGTCCGCTGGGTGCACACCAGCGAGCTGGACGACCCGACCCCGTTCCTGGAGGGTGGCGAGCTGCTGCTCACCACCGGTATCAAGCTGGGCCGTACGGCGGCGCAGCTGCAGGCGTACGTGCACCGGCTGGCCGATGCCGGGGTGGTCGGGCTGGGCCTGGGGGTGGGGCTGTCGCACACCGAGGTGCCGCAGCCGCTGGTGGACGCGGCGGCGCAGCGGGGGCTGCCGCTGCTGCGGGTGCCGGAGCCGACGCCGTTCATCGCGATCAGCAAGGTGGTGTCGGCGGCGCTGGCCGCGGAGCAGTACGAGGCGGTGACGACCAGCTTCGAGGCGCAGGAGGAGCTGACCCGGGCGGCGCTGGGCAAGGACGGGACGACGGCCGTGGTGCGCCGGCTGGCGGCGCGGCTGGGGGGCTGGGCGGCGCTGTACGACGGGTCGGGCGCGCTGTCGGTGGTGGCGCCGGACTGGGCGGCCCGCCGGGCGGGGCGCTTGGCGGCCGAGGTGGACCGGCTGCGCCGGCGGCCGGCGCCGTCGAGTGCGGCGCTGCAGGGGCGTGCGCCGGGGATAGACACGGCGGACGAGGACTACGTGGTGGTCCAGTCGCTGGGGGCGGACCGGCGGGCCCGGGGCTTCCTGGCGGTCGGGACCGAGGACCGGATCACGCCGACCGAGCGGTACGTGCTGAACGCGGCGGTGGCGCTGCTGACCCTCACCCTGGAGCGTTCGCGCGAGCTGCGGCAGGCCGAGGAGCGGATGGGCGCGGCGCTGCTGCGGATGGTGCTGGCGGGTGAGGTGGCGACGGCCCGTCAGGTGGCGGCGGGGCTGTTCGGCGGCATGCCGGAGGGGACGATACGGGTCCTGGTGGCCGGGGCCGGGCCGAACGCGGACGCCTCGGAGGCGCTCGCGGAGCTGGGCGACCGGGCCGAACAGGCGGGTTCCCGGGTGGGCGAGAAGCTGCTGGTGGCGCGGGAGGACGGTGCGCACGGGCCGCGGCTGATGGTGCTGGCGCTGGACAACGGCGCGGTGCACCGGGCCTGCCTGGGCGTGGTGGAGGAGCACGAGGGCCTGTCGCTGGGCGTCTCGGCGCCGGCCGCGCTGGAGGAGGCCGGTACGGCGCACGCGCAGGCGGAGCGGGCGCTGGCGGTGGCGTTGCGCGGTGGGCGCCGGTCGGTGGACCACGAGGAGGTCGGCGCGGGTTCGTTGCTGCCGCTGCTCGGGGAGGACGCGGTGACGGCGTTCGCGGAGGGGCTGCTGCGGCCGCTGCGCGAGCACGACCGGACGGCCCGTGGTGACCTGGTGGCCTCGCTGCGGGCGTGGCTGTCGCGGCACGGCCAGTGGGACGCGGCGGCGGCCGACCTCGGGGTGCACCGGCACACGCTGCGCTACCGGATGCGCCGGGTCGAGGAGTTGCTGGGCCGCTCGCTGGACGACACCGACGTGCGGATGGAGCTGTGGCTGGCGCTGCGTTCCGGCGAGGAATAGACCGGAATAGAACACACGCCTGGACGCGGTGGAGTAGCCCGGGAGTCGAACGCTCCTAGTCGGCCAATCCGATCGGCCTGCCCTCGCACCTACCCTCGGGTTCGGGTCCCACGCCTGTGGGCCGTACGACGACGAGGAGAGGGCCGGTACCACGGTGACCACCACGTACGATTTCTGGCTCGCTGGCCGCCGGGCGAGCGGTGACGCCGACTTCGAGGTGCACAACAGCTGGGACGGCCGTCTGGTCGGCAAGGTCAGCATCCCGACCGAGGCGCAGGTCGAGGAGGCGCTGGACGCCGCCGTCGCCGCACTGCCGGTGTTCGCCGCCACCCCGGCGCACCAGCGGGCCGCGGCCCTGGACCACGTGGCCAAGCGTCTGACCGAGCGCACCGAGGAGCTCGCCCAGCTGATCACCGCCGAGAACGGCAAGCCGATCAAGTGGGCCCGCGGCGAGGTCGGTCGCGCGGTGTCGGTCTTCCGCTGGGCCGCCGAGGAGGCGCGCCGCACCAACGGCGAGACGATGCGGCTGGACACCGACCCGGGCGGCGTGGGCCGCTTCGCGATGGTGCGCCGTTTTCCGCGCGGCGTGGTGCTGGGGATCGCCCCGTTCAACTTCCCGCTGAACCTGGTCGCCCACAAGGTCGCCCCGGCGATCGCGGTCGGCGCCCCGATCATCCTCAAGCCGGCCCCGGCGACCCCGCTGTCGGCGATGGTGCTGGGCGAGATCCTGGCCGAGACCGACCTGCCGACCGGTTCCTGGTCGATCCTGACCGTGCCGAACGACCGGATGCCGGCCCTGGTGCAGGACCGGCGCCTGCCGGTGATCTCCTTCACCGGTTCGGACAAGGTCGGCTACCAGATCATGGACTCGGTGCCGCGCAAGCACACCACCCTGGAGCTGGGCGGCAACGCCGCGGCCGTGGTGCTCGCCGACTGGTCCTCGGAGGCCGACCTGGACTGGGCCGCCACCCGGATCGCGATGTTCGCCAACTACCAGGGCGGCCAGTCCTGCATCTCGGTGCAGCGGGTGATCGCCGACGCGTCGGTGTACGACGCGCTGCTGGAGAAGGTCGTGGCCAAGGTCAAGGCCCAGGTCACCGGTGACCCGAACGAGGACGCGACGGACGTCGGCCCGCTGGTCGACGAGAACGCCGCCAAGCGGGTGGAGTCCTGGGTGGACGACGCGGTCGCCAAGGGCGCCAAGGTGCTCACCGGCGGCACCCGCGAGGGCGCGACCTACGCCCCGACCGTGCTGGCCGAGCTGCCCGCCGACGCGATCCTGGCCAAGGCCGAGGTGTTCGGCCCGGTGCTGTCGCTGCACAAGGTGGACGGCGTGGCCGAGGCCTTCGCGGCCGTCAACGACTCGCCGTTCGGCCTGCAGGCGGGCGTGTTCACGCACGACGTGCAGACCGCCTTCCGCGCCCACCGGGAGCTGGAGGTCGGCGGCGTGATCATCGGCGACGCGCCGTCCTACCGCGCCGACCAGATGCCGTACGGCGGCGTCAAGGACTCCGGTGTCGGCCGCGAGGGCGTCAAGTACGCGATGGACGACTACACCGTCGAGAAGGTCATGGTCCTGACCGGCCTCGACCTCTGAGACCGACGGACGGTGGCCGACTGACGGAGGTCGCCTGACGCGGGGGCCGGTCCGGTTGTGGGACGGGGACCCCATCTTTTTTCCCCAGTTTGTTCTTCCTCCGCGGGGAGAGCCCCCGCGACAAGAGAGTTTCCCCCCACCAACCCCCAAAGCTTCCCTCCA
>NZ_JBHTTU010000071.1:22614-27533 GCF_042794375.1 Kitasatospora sp. NPDC056531
GGTGGGGGCCACCGAAGGGGGGCCGCCCGACGCGGGACCCGTCCTGGTCGCGGACCGGGCCCCGCGTCGTGTTCAGCCGTTGTGTCCGGCCGCGGCGGCGACGGCCTCGGCGACGGAGGCGTTCCCGGCGACCAGCTCCAGGGTCTGCCCGGCGGTGCCGGGCTCGCGCAGCAGCGCGGCCAGGACGGCGGCCACGTCGGCCCGGTCGACCGCGCCGCGGCCGACCGAGGGGGCGAGCCGGACCAGGCCGGTGCCGGGGCCGTCGGTGAGCCGTCCGGGGCGCAGTACCGTCCAGTCGAGCGCGGTGCGGGCGCGGACGGCGTCGTCGGCGGCGCCCTTGGCCCGCAGGTACGTCTCGAAGACCGCGTCGGCGGGGTGGTGGGCGGCCGCGTCGGCGCCCATCGAGGAGACCATCAGGTACCGCCGGACGCCGGCGAGCTCGGCGGCGTCGGCGAGCAGGACGGCCGCGTCGCGGTCGACGGTGTTCTTGCGGGCGGCGCCGCTGCCCGGACCGGCGCCGGCGGCGAAGACCACCGCGTCGGTGTCGGCGAGCAGGGCGGCCAGCTGCGGGGCGGTGGCGGACTCCAGGTCGAGCAGCAGCGGCTCGGCGCCGGCGTCGACGAGGTCCTGGGCCTGTTCGGGGCGGCGGATGATCCCGGCCGGGCGGTCGCCGCGGTCGGCGAGCAGCCGTTCCAACTTCAGCGCGATCTGTCCGTGGCCCCCGGCGATGACGGTACGCATGGCTCCGACGGTAGTCCGAAGGGTCGTCGGTCGTCCTGTCGTCTGGGAGGGCCGCGAACAGGACACAATGGGCGCATGACTTCGCTCGCCCACCCGCAGCTGCGTTTCACGCCCACCGTGGCGGACCCCTCCGGCCCCAGGGAGCTGGTGATCCTCGGTTCCACCGGTTCGATCGGCACCCAGGCCATCGACGTGGTGCTCCGCAATCCTGACCGCTTCCGGGTGGTCGCCCTGTCGGCGGCCGGCGGCCGGGTGGAGCTGCTCGCCGAGCAGGCGCTGCAGCTGGGCGTGCACACGGTGGCGGTGGCGGACCCGGCGGCCGCGCCGGCGCTGCGCGAGGCGCTGGCCGCGAAGGCGGCGGGTCGGCCGCTGCCGACCGTGCTGGCGGGCCCGGACGCGGCGACCGAACTGGCCGGGACGGAGTGCCACTCGGTGCTGAACGGCATCACCGGTTCGATCGGTCTGCGGCCGACGCTGGCCGCGCTGAAGGCCGGCCGGGTGCTGGTGCTGGCGAACAAGGAGTCGCTGATCGTTGGCGGCCCGCTGGTGAAGGCGGTGGCGAAGCCGGGCCAGATCGTGCCGGTGGACTCCGAGCACGCGGCGCTGTTCCAGGCGCTGGCCGGCGGCACCCGGGCGGAGGTCCGCAAGCTGGTGGTGACGGCGAGCGGCGGCCCGTTCCGGACCCGGACCCGCGAGCAGCTGGCCGGGGTGACCCCGCAGGACGCGCTGGCGCACCCGACCTGGGCGATGGGCCCGGTCGTCACGATCAACTCGGCCACCCTGGTCAACAAGGGCCTGGAGGTGATCGAGGCGCACCTGCTGTACGACGTGCCGTTCGACCGGATCGACGTTGTGGTCCATCCGCAGTCAGTGGTGCACTCGATGGTGGAGTTCACCGATGGCTCGACCCTGGCGCAGGCGAGCCCGCCGGACATGCGGATGCCGATCGCGCTGGGGATCGGCTGGCCGGACCGGGTGCCGGACGCCGCCCCGGCCTGTGACTGGACCAAGGCCGCGACCTGGGAGTTCTTCCCCTTGGACAACGAGGCCTTCCCGGCGGTCGAGCTGGCGCGCGAGGTGGGCACGCTGGGCGGTACGGCGCCGGCGGTGTTCAACGCGGCGAACGAGGAGTGCGTGGAGGCTTTCCTGAAGGGCCGCCTCGCTTTCACGGGAATCGTGGACACTGTTGCCAAGGTCGTGGCCGAGCACGGTCAGCACGACGGTGGGCCGGCGGGAACTTCCCTGACGGTCGAGGACGTCCTGCACGCGGAGGACTGGGCGCGCGCCCGGGCCCGCGAGCTGGCGGCGGGCTGACGGACCGGCCCGCGGCGCCGGCGGTACCCCCGTCGCGTCGCGGAACGCGGTACGACGAGACGATGAGCGGAGCGGCATGACGGAGGGCCAGCGGTGGCAACGGTTTTGACGGTGGTCGGCATCCTGGTCTTCGTGATCGGGCTGCTCATCTCGATCGCCTGGCACGAGCTCGGCCACCTCTCCACGGCCAAGCTGTTCGGCATCCGGGTGCCGCAGTACATGGTCGGCTTCGGCCCGACCCTCTGGTCCCGCCGGAAGGGCGAGACCGAGTACGGCATCAAGGCGATCCCGTTCGGCGGGTACATCCGGATGATCGGGATGTTCCCGCCGGGCGAAGACGGCCGGATCACCAAGCGCAGCAGCTCGCCCTGGCGAACCATGATCGAGGACGCCCGTGAGGCCTCCTACGAGGAGCTCCAGGAGGGCGACGAGCACCGGCTGTTCTACACCCGCAAGCCCTGGAAACGGATCATCGTCATGTTCGCCGGGCCGTTCATGAACCTGATCCTGGCGTTCGGACTGTTCCTGACCGTCATGATGGGCTTCGGCGTCTCGATGAACGTGCCGACGGTGAGCACCGTCGCCCAGTGCGTGGTCAAGGCGGGCCAGCCCACCGACAGCTGCCCGGCGGGCGCCCCGCAGACCCCGGCCGCCCAGGCCGGTCTGAAGGCCGGGGACAGGATCCTCTCCTTCGACGGGGACCGGATCCACACCTACGACCAGCTCCAGGCGGACATCCGCCGGTCGGCCGGCAAGACGGTGTCGGTCGTGGTCCAGCGCGGCGACGCCCAGCTGACCCTGAACCCGACCATCGCGGTCAACGACGTCCAGAAGTACGACGGCAACGGCGTCCCGCTCAAGGGCCAGACCATCCAGGCCGGGTTCCTCGGATTCACCCCGGCGAGTGGTGTGGTCCAGCTGGGCTTCGGTCAGTCCCTCGACCGGATGTCCACCATGGCCGAGAACGGCGTCAAGTCGCTGGTCGCCCTGCCAGGCAAGATCCCCGGGCTGTGGAACGCGGTCGTCGGCGACGCCCCGCGCGACCCGGACTCGCCGATCGGCATGGTCGGCGCCGCCCGGGTCAGCGGCGAGGTGTTCTCGCTGGACATCCCGGGCACCCAGCGGGTCGCCTTCTTCGTGAACCTGCTGGCCGGCATCAACCTGTCGCTCTTCCTGTTCAACATGCTGCCGCTGCTCCCGCTGGACGGCGGCCACATCGCCGGCGCGGCCTGGGAGGCCGTCCGCCGCCGGATCGCACAGCTGTTCCGGCGACCCGATCCGGGCCCCTTCGACGTCGCCAAGCTGATGCCGGTGGCATACGTCGTGGCCAGCGTCTTCATCGGTTTCACCCTGCTGGTGATGGTCGCCGACCTGGTGAACCCGGTGAAGATCAGCTAGGGCGTCCGGGTACGGCGGGTGTGCTGGGCGCCCGGACCGTGCCGTACCGTGGAGGCCGGGTGCGCGATCGTCCGCGCGCCCGGCCTCGGCCGTCCCAGCGGCCGGGCGGTCGACCACACCTCAACCCCGGGGAACCCTGCGCACATGACCGCGATCTCGCTCGGTATTCCGTCCCTGCCGCTCAAGCCGCTGGCCAAGCGCCGCTACTCCCGGCAGATCATGGTCGGCAACGTGCCGGTCGGCGGTGACGCCCCCGTCTCGGTGCAGTCGATGACCACCACCGTCACCTCGGACATCAACGCCACGCTGCAGCAGATCGCCCAGCTGACCGCGTCTGGCTGCCAGATCGTCCGGGTCGCCGTCCCCTCCCAGGACGACGCCGACGCGCTGCCGATCATCGCCAAGAAGTCGCAGATCCCGGTCATCGCCGACATCCACTTCCAGCCGAAGTACGTCTTCGCTGCGATCGACGCCGGCTGCGCGGCCGTTCGCGTCAACCCGGGCAACATCAAGGCCTTCGACGACAAGGTCGGCGAGATCGCCAAGGCCGCCAAGGACGCCGGGGTGCCGATCCGGATCGGCGTCAACGCCGGCTCGCTCGACAAGCGGCTGCTGGAGAAGTACGGCAAGGCCACCCCGGAGGCGCTGGTCGAGTCCGCGCTGTGGGAGTGCTCGCTGTTCGAGGAGCACGACTTCCGCGACATCAAGATCTCGGTCAAGCACAACGACCCGGTCGTGATGATCCAGGCCTACCGGCAGCTCGCGGCCGCCTGCGACTACCCCCTGCACCTCGGCGTGACCGAGGCCGGGCCGGCCTTCCAGGGCACCGTCAAGTCCGCGGTCGCCTTCGGCGCGCTGCTCGCCGAGGGCATCGGCGACACCATCCGGGTCTCGCTCTCGGCCCCGCCGGCCGAGGAGATCAAGGTCGGCAACCAGATCCTGGAGTCCCTCGGGCTGCGCCAGCGTGGGCTGGAGATCGTCTCCTGCCCGTCCTGCGGCCGCGCCCAGGTCGACGTCTACAAGCTCGCCGAGGAGGTCACCGCCGGGCTGGAGGGCATGGAGGTGCCGCTGCGCGTCGCCGTCATGGGCTGCGTCGTGAACGGCCCGGGCGAGGCCCGCGAGGCCGACCTCGGGGTCGCCTCCGGCAACGGCAAGGGGCAGATCTTCGTCAAGGGGCAGGTGATCAAGACCGTGCCCGAGTCGAAGATCGTCGAGACCCTGATCGAGGAGGCGCTCAAGCTCGCCGAGCAGATGCAGGAGGAGGGCGTCGAGGCCGGTTCGCCGACCGTCGTCGCCGCGGAGTGACCGTTCGGATCGGATACCTTCGGTCCGAACGCGACCGCAGCGCAGTTTTCCGGAAGCGGGGGGGTTCGCTTGTGGGAGGGGCCGGGGCCGGGGGAGGGGGGGGGGGACGGGGGAGGGGGGGGAGGGGGGGGGTCCGGGGGGGGGTGTTCTGATGATTTCTT
>NZ_JBHTTU010000071.1:27543-34498 GCF_042794375.1 Kitasatospora sp. NPDC056531
TGGGTGCGGGGCGTTGCAGACGTCTGAGCCAAACGCACCGCAACCGATCCCTCCTAAGAACGTGCTCTCCCCCTCCCCCCCCCCCCCCCGCGGCCGTAGCCGGGTGGGGCCACGGAGTAGGGTGCGGCCAGAGTCGTCTCAGTGAGGTGCTGTCTCGATGCTCGATCGAGGTGTGATTCTCCCCAGCTCCTTCCAGGCCGCCCGGGCCCTGGCCACCACCCGCGTGCTGGAACCCCCGGATCTCGCGGACGCCCTGGAGATCCTGCACCGCGACCCGGTCGCCAACGCCTTCGTCGCCACCCGGGTCGAGGCCGTCGGGCTGGACCCGTGGCGGCTCGGCGGGGAGTTGTGGGGGTGGTACGACGGGGACGGCGTCCTGGACGCCCTCTGCTACGCGGGGGCGAACCTCGTCCTGGTCAACGCCGGACCGGTGGCCGTCGCGGCCTTCGCTGAGCGGGCCCGGCGGCAGGGGCGGCGCTGCTCCTCGATCGTGGGGCCGGCCGAGTCGACCGCCGCCTTCTGGGCGCTGCTGGAGCGCAGTTGGGGGCCGGCCCGTGAAGTCCGGGGCCACCAACCGCTGTTGGCGACCTCCTCGCCGTCGGTGGAGATCGTGCCGGATCCGCTGGTGCGGAGGGTGCGGCGCAACGAGGTCGAGGCGTTGATGCCCGCCTGCGTGGCGATGTTCACCGAGGAGGTGGGGGTGTCGCCGCTGGCGGGGGACGGGGGGCTCCTCTACCAGGCCCGGGTGGCCGAACTCGTCTCCACCGGGCGGTCGTTCGCGCGGTTCGCGGACGACGGGCGGGTGGTGTTCAAGGCGGAAGTCGGGGCCGTGACGGAGGGGGCCTGCCAGATCCAGGGGGTCTGGGTGGCGCCGGAGCACCGGGGGCAGGGGCTGTCCGAGACCGGGATGGCGGCGGTGCTGGACGTCGCGCTGCGGGAGGTGGCGCCGGTGGTCTCGCTGTACGTCAACGACTTCAACCTGCGGGCGCGGGCGGCGTATCGACGGGTGGGGTTCCGGGAGGTCGGGGCGTTCATGAGCGTTCTCTTCTGAGCCCTCCGTTCCGGGGGTGCCGTTGTCGCGGTTCGGCGGGTGTCGTTGTCGGGGGCGGCGGGCGTTCGTTGTCGTGCGGTTCCCGGGGTGTTGGGTTCTGATCTTCGGCCGCGCCACAGGGCCGCTGGTAGTAACGTCCGGAGCATGGATCAGCTGACCGGGGTGACGATCGAGGCCATCGACCTTGCGGCCTGGGCGCCGCAGGCGCTGGAGGTCCAGGCGGTGGCGTTCGGGCTCACGCCCGAGGAGGTCGCGGTACGGCTGCACATCGTGGGGCGGCACGCCCAGCAGCCCGGGGTGATCGCGTTCGGGGCGATGAGCGGGGGGCGGCTGGTCGGGTTCGGGTACGGGATGCCGAACCAGCGGGAGCACTGGTGGAGCACGGTCATCGAGCCGTACCTGACCGCTCGCGGCTACGGGGACTGGCTGGACGGGGTGTTCGCGGTCACCGAACTGCACGTGCTGCCGGAGTTCCAGGGGCAGGGGGTCGGGACCCGGCTGATCCGGATGCTGTGCGAGGGGTCGGGGCTGGACCGGAGCATCCTGTCGGCGATCGACGCGGAGACGCCGGCGCGGCGGCTGTACCGGGCGTTGGGGTACCAGGACTTGGCCCGGGCGGTGCGGTTTCCGGCGACGGACCGGTTGTACGCGGTGATGGGGGCGCGGTTGCCGCTGCGCGGGCTCGGGGGCGGGCGGGGTTAGCCCGGGGCGGTGGGTTGGCTCGGGGCGGTGGGTTGGCTCGGGGCCTTTTTTACGAGAGGTGCCCGGCGAACTCCAGGTAGAGCTCGGCGTCTTCGTGGCGGCCTGCGGTGAGCGCGCGCAGGGCCAGGTCGACGGAGCGGAAGAGGGTCCAGCCGCGGAGGCGGTCCTGGTCGACGTCGAGGGCGTCGGCGAGTTGGTGGAGCCGGCGGCGGACGGCGGCGGGGGCGCCGGGGGCGCCGAGCAGGGTGTCGGCGCGGTCCAGGACGAGACGGGCCAGGTCGTAGGCGCGCTCGCCGGCCAGCGGGCGGGGGTCGATGGCCAGCCAGGGGGCGCGGTCGGCGGCCAGGACGTTGCCGTGGTGGAAGTCGCCGTGGAGGAGGAAGGTCTCGGTGGCGGAGGCGGCCAGGGACTCGGCCGTCGCCAGGGCCTCGGTGATCAGGGGCTGCGCCGCGCTGGCCGCGGGGTGGTCGCGGTGCCGGGTGAGGCGGGCGGCGGTGTCGGCGACCCGGTTGGTGAGGGTGGGGTAGGGGGACGGCCCGTCGGGGAGCTCGGCCCAGAGGCGGTGGAGCAGGCTGGTGGCCTCCAGCATGGCCTTGGGCTCGGCTAGTGAGCGCAGTGGGATCTCGCCGTGGAGGCGCTCCAGGAGGAGGACGCCCTCGGCGGGGTCGGCGTCGAGGAGGAGGACGGCGCCCCGGCCAGCCCAGTGGGCGAGGGCGGTGTGCTCGTGGGCGGTCTCGGGGGTGACCAGGCCGGTCTTGAGGACGGCGGGGGAGAGGTCGTCACGGTGGACGTAGGTGATCAGGCTGAGACTGCCGCCGGGGTCCAGGGTGCGTTCGGGGGTGAGGTTCCAGCGGGCCAGGTGGGTGGCTGTCCTCGTGGGGAGGGTGGCCAGCCATTGGCGGCCTTTCTCGCCTTGGGCTGCGGTGACGCTGTTGGTCAGCCAGGTGGGGATGGTGATGTGCGGTGTGTTTCCCGACATGCCTGGCCTTCCGGTTGGTGCTCTGCCTGGGGTGGCCTGTCCATTGTCGGGGATGGGGGTGAAATCGCAGGTCAGTGGCGTGGGGGTTTCTGTGTTGGTGGGGGGCTTTCGGGAGGGTGGGTGGCCGGGGGCGGCTCCGGGGGTGGCCGCTCCGGGGGCTGGGTGATTTTCCGACTGCCCATTCTGTTGGGTGGGGCGTTGGGTGCGGTGGCAGTCTGAAAATCACCCGTCATGCCCCTCTCCGGGCCACCCCCTGCGCCGTCCCCTCCCGCAGCGCGTCCCTCTCGCTGGAGGGGACGGGGGGTGGGTGGGGGTGCTGTGGGTGGGTTGGTGCGGGCGCGCCCGCGCTCAGCTCCGGCGCGTCGCCGTCGGGGTGGGGACGGGTTCGGGGATGCCGGGGAAGGGGGTGTCGGGGGCGCCCCAGTGGTGGGCGCGGAGGGCGCAGTCGCGAAGGGCGGTGGCGGCGGTGGGGCGTTGGGGGGTAGGGACGGTGGCGACCAGGTCGGCGTAGACGGTGGTGAGGCGGGTTTCGAGGTGGGCCGCGAGTTTGGTGGCGGTGGGGGCGTCGGTGACGGGGAAGGGGAGCTGGTAGCCGCCGGCGGCGGGGGTGGGGGTGGCGCCCAGGGTGGTGAGGAGGCGTTGCCAGGCGTCGCGTTGGGATTGGTGGGCGGCGTAAGCGGTGCGGGCGTCGGCGCGTTGTTGGTCTTCGGGGAGGTGGGCGCCGACGACGCCGTAGCCGTAGATGGCGGCGTGTTCGGCGCTGAGGGCGTTCTGGAGGGCGGGAAGGGCGGTGCCCGGGGTGGGGACGGGGGTCGGGGGAGCGCTGGGGGAGGGCTGGTCGGGGGTCTGGTCGAGGGGGGCGCCTAGGGCGGCGGCGTGCAGGGCGTTGGAGGTGGCGACGGAGGCGAGCAGGCGGGCCAGGGGCGGCTGTGCGACGCCGAGGTCGGTGAGGTGGGCCTGGGCGGTCTGGCGTTCCAGGGCGGCCAGGGTGGCGGGGGTGGGGGTCGCCGTGGGCGTGCTGGGGGCGGGGGCCGGGGGGACGGAGGCGGCGGGCATGCCGTAGGCGAGGGCCGCGCGGTGCTGGGCGGTTTCGGCGCGGAGGGGTTGGAGCAGGGCGGTCTGGGCGCCGGGCGTGGCGAGGGCGGTGTCGTACGCGGCCAGCAGGGTGTCGGTGGCGGCGATGGCGCGCAGGCGGACCGGGTTGTCGGGGTCGGGGCCGGGGCCCTTGTTGCCGGGCATCACGTCGCCGTTGGGGTCGACCCCGTTGGAGCTGGTGCAGGCGGCGGTGAGGGTTATCAGTCCGAGGGCCAGGAAGGTCCGTCGGCTGTGCGGCTGCATCGGGGTCACTCCGGGGCGTGTACGGGAGGACGGCCTCCCCGCCTGCCCTCGTTGGCCTGAATCTTTGCAGAACCCCCACGATTGCGGGTGGGGATTGGGGGTGCGGTGTGGTGGGTTGGCTGGTGTGAGCTTGCTCGCAGTGGGTGGCGTCCGACTGGTCCGGGGTGGTCCGGAATCGGTGGTTGGCGGCTTCACCGGCTAGGCTTTGGGCCGAGCTGCCGTGACCCGGTGTGCGCCCGTGGGGCGCGGAGGGCGCGGGGCGACCTTCTGACAACAGCAGACGCGGCCGAGGAGTCCACCCGGATGAGCACCACCCACACCGACCGGCTGCGCGCGTTGCTGGAGCCGCTGGCCGAGCAGGCCGGACTGGACCTGGAGGACGTCAAGGTCACCAAGGCGGGCAGCCGCCGACAGGTGCAGATCGACGTCGACACCGACGGCGGCGTCGACATGGACGCCATCGCGGAGTTCAGCCGGGTGGTCGGCGAGGCCCTGGACGGGTCCGACCTGATGGGCGAGGAGCCCTACCTGCTGGAGGTCGGCTCGCCGGGTGCGGAGCGTCCGCTGGTCCTGCCCCGGCACTGGCAGCGGGCCGAGGGCCGGCTGGCCAAGATCCACCTGGTCGACGGCGGGGAGATCGTCGCCCGGGTGCTGGAGGCGGACGAGGACGGCGCGCTGGTCGAGGTGCAGCCGGTGAAGGGGCGCGGCCGTCCGAAGGAGCGCCGTCTCGAGTACGGCGAGGTGGCCCGGGCGCGGGTCCAGGTCGAGTTCAACCGCAAGGACGACGAGAAGCTCCTGGACGAGGCCGCCGACTTCGACGAGGGGGACGACGGCGCCGAGTGAGCCGGCCGCCGTACGACCATGATGAACGTGACGAAAGACGAGGAGGCGTAGCCGTGGACATCGACATGAGTGCCCTGCGCACGCTGGTCAACGAGAAGAACATCCCCTTCGACCTGCTGGTCGAGTCCATCGAGTCCGCCCTCCTCACCGCGTACCACCGCACCGAGGGCTCGCGCCGCCGGGCGCGGGTGCACCTGGACCGCAAGAGCGGCCACGTCACCGTGTGGGCCATGGAGGACCCGGCGGAGCTGGACGAGGGCGTCGAGCCGAAGGAGTTCGACGACACCCCGAACGGCTTCGGCCGGATCGCGTCCAGCATCGGCATCCAGGTGATGATGCAGCGCCTGCGTGACGCCGCCGACGACCAGACCTTCGGCGAGTACGCGGGCAAGGAGGGCGACATCGTCACCGGTGTCGTCCAGCAGGGCAACGACCCGAAGAACGTGCTGGTCGACATCGGCAAGCTGGAGGCCATCCTGCCGCCGCAGGAGCAGGTCCCGGGCGAGGACTACCGGCACGGCACCCGGCTGAAGTGCTACGTGGTGGCGGTGCGCCGTGGTGTCCGCGGGCCGTCGGTGACGCTCTCGCGCACCCACCCGAGCCTGGTGAAGAAGCTGTTCGCGCTGGAGGTCCCGGAGATCGCGGACGGCAGCGTGGAGATCGCCGCGATCGCCCGCGAGGCCGGCCACCGGACCAAGATCGCGGTCTGGTCGCGCCGCGCCGGGCTGAACGCCAAGGGCGCCTGCATCGGCCCGATGGGTTCCCGGGTGCGCGCCGTGATGGGCGAGCTGCACGGCGAGAAGATCGACATCGTCGACTGGTCCGAGGACCCGCGCGAGATGGTCGCCGCCGCGCTGTCCCCCGCACGGGTGACTAGCGTGGAGATCGTGGACGCCGCCCAGCGCTCCGCCCGGGTGATCGTGCCGGACTACCAGCTGTCGCTGGCGATCGGCAAGGAGGGGCAGAACGCCCGCCTGGCCGCGCGTCTCACCGGCTGGCGGATCGACATCCGGCCGGACACCGAGGGCCAGGCCGAGCCCCAGTAGGAAGATGTAGGGGCCCCGGCCCAGTAGTCAGTGTTGTTCCTGGCGTCCCCGCCGGCCCTCCGGGATCTGCGGGGCGGCGCCATGTCGCTTCGGAGGGGTAGACTTGCCTTCGTCTGGCCGGACGCACGTCCGAGCACGCCCGGAACGCACCTGCGTGGGCTGCCGCAAGCGCGCGGCCAAGCACCAGCTGTTGCGTGTCACGGCGGTCGAGGGCGTCTGCGTCCCTGATCCCCGTGGCGCACTGCCGGGCCGGGGCGCACACCTGCACCCCGATCCGGCCTGCCTCGACCTCGCGGTCCGCCGTCGGGCGTTTCCCCGGGCCTTCCGGCTCCAGGGGACGCTCGACACGGAGCGGCTCCGCGGGTTCATCGAGGAGCGGGCAGGCGGAGCCTCTTAGGCGGGCCACCTCCCGCGACGGCCGCCGCTCACCGCGGCGGAGAACCACCGCAACAAGCACAGCGTTCGGGCAGCCGCGCGCCGTGCCACCAGTCAGGTACCTCGCGATGTGGAAGTAGGTCGAGATTGCGATGAGCACTCGATGAGTACGCGATGAGTACGCGATGGGTACGCCCATGAAGTAGCGACAGTCCGGCGGACGAGACCCCCGGACTCATAGACAGGAGTGAAGTGGCTAAGGTCCGGGTTTATGAACTCGCCAAGGAGCTTGGCTTGGAGAGCAAGGCCGTCATGGCCAAGCTCACCGAGCTCGGTGAGTTCGTCCGTTCGGCGTCCTCGACGATCGAGGCGCCGGTCGTGCGCAAGCTGACTGACGCGCTTGGTGTGGCCCCCACCGGTGGTGGCGCTGCCAAGCCGGGCCCGCGGAAGACCGCGGCGCCCCAGCCCGCGGCAGGTGCCGCGGGTGCACCCAAGCCGGGTGCCCCGACCCCGGGTCCGCGCCCTGGCGCGACCCCTGGTCCCCGTCCGACCCCGGCCGCCGCGGCTCCCGCCGCTCCGGCCGCCCCCGCGGCTTCGGCCGCCCCCGCCGCCCCGCGTCCG
>NZ_JBHTTU010000072.1:0-34434 GCF_042794375.1 Kitasatospora sp. NPDC056531
GACCGGCGGCTGCCCCGCGCAGCCCACCGGCACCAGGACGTGACAACGATCAGCACACCCACCGTCCGGCACAGACCGAGAGGGGCGGCGTTGGGCGCGGGCTTCCACCTGCACGCCCACGCCACCCCACCCAGATGGGAAACGATCCGAACCGATCCCGCAACCCGTGGATCACACAGGACCGCTTAGCTGATCAGAGACGCTCAGACCACCGTCACCGGGTGCGCCACCACCGCGCCGAACAGGTAGCCCTCCCGGTTGAACGGCGCCCGCTCCGGCTGGCCGCCGCCGAGGCGGTCCGTCGCGCGGGCGCGCAGCTCGTACGGGCCGGGCCGGTCGGGGCGCCAGTCGACGCTCCAGCGCGTCCAGTTGTCGGCGAGCGGCTCCTCGCGCAGCTCGGCGGGCCGCCAGGTCCGGCCGCCGTCGGTACTCACCTCGACCCGGTCCACCGGGGCGGCGCCGGACCAGGACCGCCCGTGCAGCCGGTGCTCGTGCCCGGCCGCCAGCACCGCGCCGACGGCCAGTTCGAAGGCCGACTTGACCACCTGGGTGCTGAGCGGGGCTCCGCCGCCGGGCGGGTAGTCCGGGCCGAACATCCGGTAGAAGTCGGTGTTCCACGGCGACCGGAGCGGGTGGTCGGCCACCTCGATGCTGCCGACCCACTTGATCGAGGCGATGCCCACCCAGCCGGGCACCACCAGCCGGGCCGGCGCGCCGTGGTCGGGGGTCAGCGGCTCGTCGTTCATCTCGTAGGCGAGCAGCACGTCGTCCAGTGCCTTGGCGACCGGCAGCGGGCGGCGCACCGGCCCGTAGTTCTCGCCGCCGACCACGTAGTCCGGGTCCAGGCCGACCGGCAGCAGGTCCACCGCGTCGTCCGTCAGCCCGGCCGCCCGCAGCACCTCGGCCAGCCGGACCCCGCGCCAGCTCGCCGAGCCGACGCCGCCGAGCGTCCACGGTGTGCCGGGCACGCTCTGGTGCTGCTGGCCGCGGTAGTAGCTGCGTCCGTTGCCGGCGCACTCGATCAGCGCGTCGATCCTGGTCGACGGCAGCGCCCGCAGGTCCGCCAGGCCGAACTCGACCGCCCGACCGGCCGTCGGGGCGCCGCGCAGGCCGCTGCCGAACAGCCTCAGCCGCCAGCCGTCCGGGTCGATCAGCGGGGTGCCGGTGTGGTTGCGGACGAAGAACCGCTCCGTCGGCACATGGCGGCCGATCGCGGCTTTGCCGTCGGCGTCGCGCAGCGCGTCCCAGCGCATCTCGGCGTTGGTGTCGTGCGGGACGAACCACTCGGCAGGAAGCGGTTTGACGATTCCGGGCACGGGCCTGGGCACCTCCTCGGCGGCCGCCCGGCCCGGGGCGAACACCGGCGCGGCCAACACGGGCACGGTGAGCGCCCCGGCGGCGGAGCGCGGCGGCATCCGGACGACACTGTCCGGATGGCGCTCCTTCCCTCAGCGTAGGCGCTCCGGCGCGTTACGTAACCACGACAGCCTTGATCCTCCGGTTGAACGGCCGCCTCGATCCTCCACTTGACCTTCCCACCAGTGTGAACTCCTAGCGTTCCCGTCGTCGGAGCAATCCCATGCGATCCCGCCCGCCCCACCGAGGAGGCCCTCATGCCGTCCACCGCCACGCCGTTCGCCCCGCTCGCCCGGATCGTCCAGGGCTCCGGCCCCGGCCTGCTGCTCGCCCACGGCGCCGCCGGCAGCGCCTGGGACAACTGGGGCCCGCTGCTGCCCGACCTCGCCGCGCACCGCACCGTCGTCGCCCCCGACTACCCCGGCTCCGGCGACAGCCCGTACGAGCCCGGCGAGCCCACCCTCGACGAGCTCGCCGAGCGGCTGGTCGCCACCGCCGACGAGGAGGGCCTGTCCACCTTCGACCTGGCCGGCTTCTCGCTGGGCGCGGCCGTCGCGGTCCGGATCGCCACCCGTCATCCCGAACGGGTCCGCTCGCTGCTGCTGCTCGCGGGCGTGGCCGGCGGCTCGGCGCGGCTGAGCATGCTCTCGGAGCTGATGGTCGACCTCGAGGACCGGCCGGCCGACCTCGCCCGGCTGATGCTCACCGTCGTCTTCGGCCACACCTGGGTGGACGCGCTGCCCGCCGAGCAGCGCACGGAGCTGGAGGAGGCGCTCAAGTCCCCGCTGCCTGCGGGCTTCCGGCAGCAGTTCCGGCTCGCCGCCCGGGTCGACGTGCGCGAGGAGCTGCCAGCGATCGCCGTCCCGACGACCGTGGTCGGCACCGCCGAGGACATGCTCGTCCAGCCCTCCCAGCACCGCCTGCTGGCCTCGGGCATCCCCGGCGCCCGCTTCGTCGAACTCCCCGGCGGGCACCTGCCGACGATCGACGCGCTGCCCCAACTGCGCGACGTGATGCTGGAGTTCGTGAAGGCCTGAGACGGGCGGGAACACCCCGGCCGTCGGCCGCGTTGCCCGATCATGCGCATCGGAGAACTCGCCCACCTGACCGGGGTGTCCACCCGTCTGCTCCGCTACTACGAGGAGCAGGGCCTGCTCCAGCCCGCCCGCACCTCGGCCGGCTACCGGGAGTACGGCGAGGAGGACACCGTACGGGTGTGGCAGATCCGCAGCCTGCTCGCGGCCGGGCTGTCCACCCGGGTCATCGCCGAACTGCTGCCCTGCGCCACCGGCCCGATGCCCGTGCTGGAGGCCTGCCCGAACCTGGTCGCCACCCTGCGCGGCGAACTCGCCGACCTGGACGCCCGGATCGACGACCTCACCCGCAGCCGCCGGGCCCTCTCCCGCTACCTCGCCGCCACGAACCAGCCGAGCGAGAAGCAGGCGGCCTGACGCCCCCCTTCGACGACCTGACGGGACGGGGGCCCTCACCGGGATCCACCCCAGGCGTGGAGTCGCCGCGACCGCGCGACGGCGATCGCCGACCCACTGACCGACTCCGCGAGGACCCGGCCGCCGGACCCTCCCGCCTCCACCGCGCCCACGGCCTCCGCGACGCCGTACGTGTCGCCGTCGGTGAGCCCCTCAACGCACCTGGACGACCCCGCTGACCAGCACATACGCCCCACCCGCCGGCCGAGTGGGGCGTATGCGGCCAACCGACGCCCAACCCCCGTCCGGACTTCACCCGCGCGTACCGACCGTTCACACCGCCCTGAGAGCCTTCCTGTCATGAACGCCAGCCCTCAGGCGCCCTACCAGGAACCGCGCTTCCCTCTCCCCCAGCGCCACCGCCGCCTCCTCGCCTGCACCGCCGTCCTCGCCTCCATCGCACTCGGCACCCTCGGCGTCGGCGCCACGGTCGAAACCCTCCAACACGGCTCCCTCGCCACCACCACCGCCGCCGGCAAGTAGCCGGCCCCGCCCAGCACCGCCGTCCACCCCGGACGCGGTGCCTTCGCGTTCCCGCTCCCGGCGGCCTCAACGCCCTACGGGCGGTCGACACCGACCACCGGGGCACCGGACCAGTGGCCCGGGCGGCGAGCACGTAGTGCGAGAAGTCGGCCCGGTCGACTTTCCGTGCGAATGCCGCCGTCCTCGCGGGCGGCGCATGCCGCACGAGGGAGGAGCACCGACGGTGGCCGCCGCACGCTGCCCTGAGTCCCGCTCCTGCCTGCACAGGCGGGCGGGCGGACCGAATTCCGCTAGGCCCGCTGCTCCGCGCGTGCCGCCGCCGGGGGTGGGGTGGCCGGGCGGGAGTGGCGGCCGGTGCCGGGGGTGGGGTGGAGGTCGGGGGCCGGGGCGTAGCGGGCGGCCGGGGGGCGGAGGAGCCAGGTGGTGCGGGGGGTGGGGGTGATGAGACCGAGACGGTGGAGGAGGTCGAGGGCGTCGCGGCGGAGGGCGGTGCGGTCGGCGAGGTAGTGGGTGGGGAGGCCGTACTCGTCGGTGATGTCGCCGAGGACGCCGTCTATCAGGGCGTCCGCGATCGGGACGTCGCCCTCGGCGGTCTCGCCGGGCAGCGGGCGGACCTCCTCGACCAGGCGCTCGACCAGCAGCAGGGTGGCCTGGGCGAGGGTGCCGGTACCGGGGAGGGCGAGGTCGGTGAGTTCGGCGGCCGGATCGAGCAGGGCGACGCCCTCGGCCCGCAGTTCGGTCTCCAGGCCGAGGAATTCGGCGAGCGCGGCCGGGCCGCTGAGTCGGTGCTGGTGCAGCCAGCTGCGCCGGTCCTCGGGGAGGTCGGCGGCGAGGACGGCGGGGGTCTCGGCGAGGAGACGGCGGACGGCGGTGGCGGGCTCGGCCTCGGCGGCACGGCGGATGAGGTCGGCGGCGTCGTCGGCGAGGGCGGGCGGACCGGCCGGGACGGCGCGGGCCAGTTCGCGGTCGACGGTCAGCACGAAGGCGGAGTCGGCCGGGTCGGACGGCAGTTCGCCGAGCACCTGCCAGGTGGCGAGCGCGGCGAGCGCCATCGCGAGGTCGGCGGGCGCGGCGGCGAGTTCGGGCGCGGCGGCGCGCATCGCGTCGAGCAGCCGCCCGTACGGGAGTTGCCGGGGGGCGTCGACCAGCAGCGCGAGGGCGAGCGCGAGTTGGGCGTAGCCGGCCGGCGTGAACGGGGCTCCGGTGGTGGGGTGTTCGAGGCGGCGGGCGGCGCCGGGGCCGAGGCCCGCCTTGCAGAGCCGGGCGTGCCAGGGGCCGACGACCAGACGGTAGCCGAGCAGGGTGTCGAAGCGTTCGGTGAGCCAGTCGCGGTGACGGCGGATCAGCGGGAAGCCGTCGGCGTGCGGGCCGGAGGCGGTGACCAGCGGATGGGCGAGCAGCAGCCGGGCGGCGATGCGGCGTTCGGCGTCCGGGAGCTCCGCGCCGCAACGATCCTGCGAACCGGAGGTCGCGCCCGGGAGCTCCCGGAGCCGCTCCGGCCTGCGGTGCCTGCCGGGCCTGCCCGGCTTGGCGCCTGACCGGACGACGGGCAGTGCGGCCTCGTCGCGCCGGGCGCGGCGCGGGCCGCCGTCGGTCCGGGCCTCTCGGGCGCGCGGGACGGTGGCGCCGTGGGCGGTCGGGCCGTGCCACCAGCTGATGCCGGGGTCGGCGGGCTCGGCGGGGGCGCCGAGGTGGCGGGCGGGGTAGAGGCCGAAGGAGGCGGTGCACAGGTCGTCCGCGGCGCCGGGGTTGGCGGCGGCGAACCAGTGGGCGAGCCGCAGCAGTCCCGGGTCGGGCGAGAGGACCTCCCCGGCCGCCTGCGGGCCGTCAGCACCGCCCTCGGGGGCGGGCCCAGGAAGCGCGTCGGCTTCGGCGGGATCGACGTCCGGCCCGGAGGCCGGCGAGGCGTCCGGCGAAGAGCCCGGCGACGAGCCCTGCGAGGAGTCCGGCAAGGAGCCCCGCGGGGACCCGGCTTCGCGTACGGCGAGGACGGCGTCGGCGGTTCCCCGTCCTGCCCCGCCCGTGCGTGCGTCCGGCCTGCCGACGGCCACCCGGGTGGCGCCGACCGCGTACTCCTGCTGCTCCATGTCGGGATCCAGACTAGACGGTGACCGGCCCACCCGGTGGCAGCAACCGCCCTCCTGAGGAACTCTCCGCAAGAGCCCTCGAAGCGGCCGCGCGCCCTCCGCTACCCGGCCGTCCCGTCATCCGCCGTACCCGGCCCGGGTTACGCACCGGTAACCTGCTCTTCCCCGGCCCGGTCGGCTCCCTTAGGGTCGGTGGATCCCCCGTCCGAGCGACTCCGGAGGCAGCAGCCGCATGAGTATCCGTACGACCACCCGTGCCACCGGCCTCGGCGCACGCCTGCGTTCGGCCACCGGCCTGCTCGGCGGCTTCGCGGCCACCTCGGCGGCGCACCTGGGCTCGATCCTTTCCGGGGCCTCGGTGGTGCAGAACGCCACCAAGCCCGCCCTGATGCCGCTGCTGGCCGCGCACAGCGTGACGGCGGCCACGACGGCAGGGCGGCAGGCTCCGAAGCTGCTGGCGCCGGCGCTGCTGGCGAGCGCGGGAGGGGACGTGCTGTTGCAGCTGAAGAACGACCCCGCGTTCCTGGCCGGCATGGGCTCCTTCGCCGCCGCGCACGTCTGTTACGTGACGATGTTCGTCCAGCGCGGGGCGCTCACCGACCGGCGTCGCACGCTGGTGGTCGCGGCCGCGTACGCGACGGCCTGGGTGGGCCTGGTCAGTCAGCTCTGGCCGGACCTCGGGGAGCTGAAGGTCCCGGTGGCCGGCTACAGCCTGCTGCTCACCTCGACGGCCGTCACCTCGGCCGGGCTGGGCTGGCGGACCGGCTTGGGCGGGGCGCTGTTCCTGCTGTCCGACACGCTGATCGCCACCCAGCTGGCGAAGTGGCGCGAGCTGCCGGGGCATCAGTTCTGGATCATGGCGACGTACGTCCTGGCCCAGTACCTGCTGGCCAGCGGCATCCTCCAGCACGAGGATCGGCAGGAGCGGGCGGCCGCCTGACGCACCACCGCGCCACCGGTCCCGGCAGGGGCCGGCGGCGCGACGCGGAAACGCGAAGGAGGCGAGGGCCGTCAGGCACTGCGCCTCCGGAGCAGCCAGAAGCCGCCGACACCGCCCACGACCAGCGCCAGACCGCCGGCCAGCTCCGCCGGGTTGCCCGCGACCGAACCGCCGAGGCCGGAATTCACCGCGCCGTTCGGGGCGACCTGCTGGCTGCCGACACCGGACTGGCCGAGCGAGCCGGCCCACTCCCCCGCGGCCTTGCCCCAGTCGCCGAGGCCCTTGTCAGGGCTGGTGTCCGCCGCGGTGGTGACCGTGACACTGGTCGAGAAGGCGCCGCCGTTCGGACAGGTGCCGTCGACCTTGCTGTCCCCCTGGTGCTGGGAGGCCAGCCGGGCGGAACCGGTGTGCTTGCCGTCCGCGCCCAGGGTGAGCGTCGCGGGGCCGCCCTCGAAGGCGGCGGAGTGCGCGGTGACGGTCTTGGCGTCGGGCTTGTCCGACTTCTCGCAGGAGACCGTGACCGTCACGGACTGGCCCGGTGCGGCCCGGGACGGGCTGACCGAGGCCGCACCGTCCCTGGCTGAGGCGAGGGGGGCCGTCAGACCGGTCAGCACCGTCGCACCGATCAGGGCGGCGGCGGCCGTACGCATGGGGCGCATGCCGGAACCTCCGGGATTCTCGGGCGCAGCCAGGGACTCCCATGTCCACGTGGTCTTTCAACTGCACCCGGTCATTCACCGACGGTAGGCAGGCACCTCGCACCCGGCCACCGCTCAGGACCGTTCGAGCGACGGCCCGTCACCCAGCGTGATTCTCGTGGCTCAGAGGTCCAGGTCCACCACGACCGGGGCGTGGTCCGAGGTGCCCTTGCCCTTGCGGGCCTCGCGGTCGACGTAGCTGTCGGTGACGGCGTCGACGAAGGGCTTGTTGGCGTAGGTGAGGTCGATCCGCATGCCCCGGTTCTTCGGGAAGGCCAGCTGGCGGTAGTCCCAGTAGGTGTAGGGGCGGTCGTACTTGAGCGGGCGCGGCAGCACGTCGTGCAGGCCGATCCCGTCGAGCGCCTCCAGCGCGGCGCGCTCGGTGGGGGTGACGTGGGTGAGGCCATCGAAGGCGGCGACGTCGTAGACGTCCTCGTCGGTGGGGGCGATGTTGAAGTCCCCGAGGACGGCGAAGGGGCGCGGGCCGGCCGCGTCCTCGACGGCGGCCTTGCGCAGCGCCTCCAACCACTCCATCTTGTAGTGGTAGTGCGCGTGGCCGACCTCCCGGCCGTTGGGCACGTAGACCGACCAGACCCGGACCGGGCCGCAGGTGGCCGCGATGGCGCGCGGCTCGACGTCGGGCAGCATGGCGCCGTCGGCGAGGAAGCCGGGCTGGTCGGGCAGGCCGCGCACGACGTCCTCCAGGCCGAGCCGGGAGACGATGGCGACGCCGTTCCACCGGCCGGTGCCGTGCGCGGCCGTCTCGTAGCCGAGCTCACGGACCTCGTCGTAGGGGAAGGCGTCGGCCGCGCACTTGAGCTCCTGGAGGCAGAGCACGTCGGGCTTGGCGCTCTCCAGCCATTCCAGGAGCTTGGGCAGCCGCGCGGTGACGGAGTTGATGTTCCAGGTGGCGATGCGGACGGTCACGGCGGGCGGCCTTCCCGGTGGTTCGGTCGGTACGGACGGGGGTGGGCCCCCGGCGGAGGCCCACCCCGAACATACCGCCCGCTACTGACAGGCCGATCCGATCAGCCCGCGGGTCGGACCACCGCGGCCGAGCCGCCGCCGCGCCGCACCGGTTCGGCGGCGGCCACCCAGCGGCCGTCCGGCAGCCGCTCCACGCCGGTGGCGGCGCCGATCTCGGCCACGGACGTGAACTGGTGCCCGAGGCCCTCCAGCCCGGACCGCTCGGGCAGTGCCAGGAAGCCGGGCTCGGCCTGGGTGGCGACGGTGTTGCGCTGGCTGGCGCGCGGTGCGGCGATGGCCTGCTCCAGGCTCAGGCCGCGGTCGAGCCGCCCGAGCAGCACCTGCAGGGTGGTGGTGATGATGGTCGCGCCGCCCGGGCTGCCGGTGGCCAGCAGCGGCTCGCCGTCGCGCAACACGATGGTCGGGGACATCGAGGAGCGCGGCCGCTTGCCCGGGCCGGGCAGGTTGGGGTCGGGGACGCCCGCGGTGAGCGGGGCGAAGTCGAAGTCGGTCAGCTCGTTGTTCAGCAGGAAGCCCCGGCCGGGGACGGTCATGCCGCTGCCGCCGGTCTGCTCGATGGTGAGGGTGTACGAGACGATGTTGCCCCAGCGGTCGGCGACCGTCAGGTGGGTCGTGTTGGGGCCCTCGTACGGCTCGGCGACGGCCTGGCCGGTGTCGGCGCAGTCGGCCGGGTGGCGCGGGTCGCCGGGGGCGAGCGGGCTGGTGAGGGCGCGGTCGGGGCTGATCAGGCAGGCCCGGGAGGCGGCGTAGCGCTCGGAGAGCAGTTGCTTGGTCGGGACGTCGCTGAAGGCCGGGTCGCCGACCCAGCGGTTGCGGTCGGCGAAGGCTATCCGGGAGGCGTCCAGGAAGTGGTGGTAGTACTGCGTGCTGCTGTAGGTCGAGAGGTCTCCGTCCTCCAGGATGTGGAGCGCCTCGCCGACGGTGGTGCCGCCGGAGCTGGACGGGGCCATCGAGTAGACGTCGTAGTCGCGGTAGGCGACGTGGGTGGGCGCCTGGCGGCGGACCTGGTAGGCGGACAGGTCGGCGGTGTCGACCTTCCCGGGACGGGCGTTGCGGCCCGAGGCCGGGTCGACCGGCGGGTGCTGAACGGTGTTGACGATGTCCTTGGCCAACTCGCCCTGGTAGAAGGCCTTCACGCCGTCCTTGGCGAGCAGCCGGTAGGTGGCGGCGAGGTCGGGGTTGCGCAGGACGGTGCCGACCTCCGGGGGCTTGCCGCCGGGCAGGTAGAGCTTGGCGGTGGCCGGGAAGTCCTTGAAGCGGTCGTAGTTGTCGGCCGTCTGGCCACGGAAGGTGTCGTCGACGACGAAGCCGTTCTCGGCGATCCGCTCGGCGGGTTCGAGGTTCTGGGCGAGAGAGCGGGTGCCCCACTGGCGCAGGGCGGAATCCCAGGTGGCGGGGGTGCCGGGGACGCCGACGGACAGGCCGCTGGTGACGGCGTCGGCGAAGGCGAGCGGCTTGCCGCCCTCCAGGAACAGCCCGCTGTCGGCCGTGCGGCCGGCCACCTCGCGGCCGTCGATGGTGTGCACCCGGCCGGTGGCGTGGTCGTAGTAGACGAAGTACCCGCCACCGCCGACCCCGGACGAGTACGGCTCGGTCACCCCGAGCGCCGCCGCGGCCGCGACCGCCGCGTCCACCGCGTTCCCGCCCTTGCGCAGCACCTCGATCCCGGCCGCGGTGGCGTCGGCGTCCACACTCGCCACCGCTCCGCCCCACCCCACCGCCTCGGGCGCCTTCGTCGGCGGCGCCGCGGCCCCGGCCGGCCCGGTGGTGGCCCACACCAGGGCGGTGGCGAGCAACAGCGACGGCGCGAGACGGGTCAGAGCCCTCATCCGAGTCCTCCTGAGTCGACGTCAACTCATCAGTTGTTCCACAGGAGGAGTGATCCGACAACCACACCACATCACTACCGACGGGTAGTTGACGCGGCGGCGGAGAGGGGGATGCGGAGGTCACGTTCCGGAATCGATTCCGAACGTACGGAATCATCTCTTTATGCGATCTATATACGGTGTGAGCGTTCGCCATGACCCCACCACCAGAAGGACTCAGCTCCTCCGTGTATCCGCCACCACCTCCGCCCCTGCCCTCCCAGCTCCCGGCGGTTCCGCCACACCGCCCCTGGTGGCAGCACCGCGCGGTGCATGCCGCCAGCTTCCTGGTCTTCCCGCTCGCGGCCTTCGCGATCGCCTGGACGTGGCCCCGGCCGCTCTGGCGCAAGCTCACCAGCACGGCCGTGGCGGCCTTCTGCAGCCTGGTGTGGCTCGGCGCGGTCACCAACCCCAAGCCGGCCGACCACGTGCCCGCCCCGGTACCGATCGCGGCCACGGCCAGTCCGTCGGCCACCGCGACGCCGTCCGCGACGCCGACGCCTGCACCGGCGCCCACACCGGACCCGACCCCGACGGCCACGCCTGCCCCGGCCGAGACCCCGGCGGCGACGCCCACCCCGGAACCGCCCGCGCCGACCCAGGCCCCGCAGAACCACACCGAGCCACCGGCTCCGGCGGCACCCAGGCCCACCCCGCACCCCACCGCCCAACCGGCCGAGCCGGGGGCCGGTGTCGGTGGCGGCTCGAGCTCCGGAGGTAGCAGCGGAGGCTCCGGATCGGGCGGTTCGACGTCCGGAGGTGGCAGTGCTGGCGCATCCGGCACCGGGGGAGCCAGCTCGGGCGAAACCGGCTCGGGAGGCGGCTCCGCCGGGACCGTCCACCCGGGAGCCTTCTGCTCCCCGGCCGGCGCGACCGGCGTCACCACGAAGGGCACCCCGATGGTATGCGGCCCCGGCAGCGACGGCCGGGACCGCTGGAAGTCGGCCGGCTGAGGCTGGGCGGGAGTGGGGCGCAGAAGGCGGCCGACAGTCGACAGGATTCAGAAGGCAGATGACGGAATCTGTTTGATGAAATCTGTCATCTGAAAGTTGTCAGCCATCGGCTGTTCTCCGCGCCGCCCACCAGGGGCGGCGCAGACGGAGAGGGGCGTGGGGCGCAGACGCCCCCGCCCCGAGGCCCCCGCCCCTACAGCGTGCTGCGCTCCACCCGCCGCCGCTTGATGGTGCGGAAGCGGCGGGCGACCTGACGCGCCAGGTCGGCGGCGCCGACGAGCCCGGCCTCGTTGCCGAGCGCGGCGTGGACGATGGTGGCCTCGGGCCGGAAGCCGCGGCCGGTGAGGGTGCGGCGGAAGGTGTCGCGGGCCGGCCCGATGAGGAGGTCGCCGGCCTCGGAGACGCCGCCGCCGATGACGAAGCGGCCCGGGTCCAGGGCGGCGGCCAGGTTGGCGATGCCCACGCCCAGCCAGGTGCCGACCTCGTAGAGCAGCTCGGTCGCGGTCGGGTCGCCGTCCTGGGCGGCCTCCGTGACCAACGGCCCGGTGATGCCCTCGACCGTGCCGCCCGCCCGGGCGAGCAGCGGCTGCACCACCGGGGACTCCTCGGCGACCAGCTCACGGGCGTCCCGTACCAGCGCGTTGCCGGAGGAGTACTGCTCCCAGCAGCCCCGGTTGCCGCACGGGCAGCGGTGGCCGCCGGGCACCACCTGCATGTGCCCGAACTCGCCCGCCAGGCCGTACTTGCCCCGGTCGACGTAGCCGTCCCGGACGACCGCGCCGCCGATACCGGTGCCCAGGGTGAGCATCACCATGTGGTCCTCGCCGCGCCCCGCGCCGAAGCGCCACTCGGCCCAGGCGGCCGCGTTGGCGTCGTTCTCCACGATCACCGGGAAGCGCAGCCGCTCGCTGAGCACCTGCTGGAGCGGCTCGTTGCGCCAGTTGAGGTGCGGGGCGAAGAGCACTCGGGAGCGGTCGGCGTCGACCCAGCCGGCCGCGCCGATGCCGACCGCGTGCACGTCGTGCCGGTCGGCGAGCTGCAGCACCAGCTCGACGATGACGTCCTCGACGACCTTGGGGCTCTTGCTCTTGTGGGGGGTGTCGGTGCGCAGCTTCTCCAGCACCTTGCCCTCGCCGTCGACGACTCCCGCGACGACCTTGGTGCCGCCGATGTCGACGCCGATGGTGGGCAGCCGCAGTATCCCCGCGGGCAGGGCACGGCGCCGGCGCTCGGCGCGCGGGCCGAGGCCGAGCAGGGTGGGCAGGACGGCCGGCCGGGTGCTGCCTTGGGGGCTGGTCACGGCTGCGGACGCTCCTCACGGGAATCTCGGGGATCACTGGAATCACGGGAATCGGGGCCGGTGCGGGGCTCGGCGGAACCCGGCCGGGCCAGCTCGTGCGAGAGCTCGGCGAGGTCGGAGCCGCCCGCCATCTCGGTGGCGAGCTGCTCCAGGCCGATCTCGGCACGCGGGTGGCTGCCGGCCATCCGCCCCCGCTTGAGCAGGGTGAAATGGTCCCCGACGAGGTAGGCGTGGTGCGGGTTGTGGGTGATCAGGACGACCCCGAGCCCGGCGTCGCGGGCCGCGGTGACGTACTTGAGCACCACCCCGGACTGCTTGACGCCGAGCGCCGCGGTCGGCTCGTCCAGGATGAGCACCTTGGCACCGAAGTGCACGGCACGGGCGATCGCCACGCACTGGCGCTGGCCCCCGGAGAGGGTGCCGATCGGCCGGTCGACGTCGTGCAGGTCGATGCCCATCCTGGCGAGCGCCTCGCGGGTGGTGGCCCGCATGCCGTCGGCGTCCAGCCGCAGGCCGCCCCAGCGGCGCACGCCCCGCTCGGAGCCGAGGAAGAAGTTGCGCCAGACAGGCATCAGCGGGACGACCGCGAGGTCCTGGTAGACGGTGGCGATGCCGCGGTCCAGGGCCTGGCGCGGGGAGTCGAGGCGGACCTCCTCACCGCCGACGCTGTAGCGTCCCTCGTCGTGCTGGTGCAGCCCGGCGATGATCTTGATCAGGGTGGACTTGCCGGCCCCGTTGTCGCCCAGCACGCAGCTGATCTCGCCGGCCCGCAGGGTCAGCGAGACGTCCTGCAGCGCCCGGACCGTCCCGTAGGTCTTGCCGACGCCTTCCAGGGACAGAAGCTCGGTACTCATCGCGGCCCCCGTTCCGCCCGACGCTTGACGTAGGCGTTGAGCAGCGCGGCCAGCAGCAGCATCGCGCCGAGGAAGAACTTGAACCAGTCCGGGTTCCACTGGGCGTAGATGATCCCCTTGCTGGCCATCCCGAAGATCAGCGCGCCGAGCGCGGAGCCGACCACCGAGCCGTAGCCGCCGGTGATCAGGCAGCCGCCGATGACCGCCGCGACGATGTAGATCAGCTCGTTGCCGACGCCCTCGCCGGACTGCACGGTGTCGAAGGAGAACAGCAGGTGCTGCCCGAGCACCCACGCGCCGAAGCCGACGCCCAGGTAGAGCACCGTCTTGGTCCGGGCCACCGGCACGCCGACCGCGCGGGCGGCGGCCGCGTCGCCGCCGACGGCGAAGATCCAGTTGCCGAAGCGGGTGCGCAGCAGCACCCAGCTGCCGACCGCGAGCAAGCCGAGCCACCACCAGACGGTGGCCTTGACGGTCAGTCCGCCGACGGTGACCTCGGAGGCGAACAGCCAGCGGCAGGACTCGAAGCCCTGCATGTCCGCGATCAACTTGGTGGAGACCGTCCCGGAGATCGCCTTGGTGACGCCCAGGTTGGCGCCGGTCAGCATCAGGAAGGTGCCCAGGGTGACGATGAAGCTGGGCAGCTTGGTGCGGCCGAGCATCCAGCCGTTGAACCAGCCGATCGCCAGCGTGGTCACCAGCGAGACCAGGACGCCGACCCAAGTGACCGCGGTGAACTGGTACGAGACCATCGAGGAGGTCAGTGCGGCGGTGGTGACCAGGACGCCGGCCGACAGGTCGAACTCGCCGCCGATCATCAGCAGCGAGACCGGTACGGCCATGATCCCGATGGTGGACGCCGCGTAGAGCACGGTGCCGAGCGAGGAGACCCGCAGGAAGGGCTCGGCGGTGGTGGCGAAGACCGCGAACACCGCGGCGGCGGCGATCAGCGAGCCGAGCTCCGGGCGAGCGAGGATCCGTCGCAGGGCCGCCGGGCGGTCCTGGAGCAGGCCGTCCTGGGCGAGGAGGTCGGGGGTGCTCACCTGGTCCCCCTCGCGACGTACTCGGCGAGCGCGTCGGCGTTGTCCTTGGTCAGGATCTGCGGGCCGGTCGCGACGGGCTTGCCGCCGCCGAGCATGTCCAGGTTGGACTTGTACAGCCAGAGCAGGTCGACGCCCTCGTAGCCCTGGAGGTAGGGCTGCTGGTCGACGGCGAAGCCGACGCTGCCGGACTTGAGGCCGGCCACCACCTGCTGGCCGAGGTCGAAGGTGTCCAGCTCGACGTTCCGGTGGGTGTCCTGGACGGCCTGCAGCCCGGTGGCGGCCATCGGGCCGGAGAGGGTGAGCACGGTGTCGATGCCCGGGTCGGACTGCAACTTGGCGGAGATCGCGGCACGGGCGTCGGGCATGTCGACGCCGTTGACGTAGAGCACCTGGAAGGTGGCACCTGCCTTGGACTGGGCGCCGGAGCAGCGCTGCTCCTGGCCGACGTTGCCCTGCTCGTGGATCACGCACAGCACGTTCTTGCGGCCGCGGGAGGCCAGCTCCGCGCCGGCCGCCTGGCCGGCCGTGGTCTCGTCCTGGCCGATGTGGGTGAGCGCGCCGAACTTGGCGGAGAACTCCTGACCGGAGTTGATGGTGATCACGGGGATGCCGGCCGCCTTGGCCTTGCCGAGGACGTCGGCCATGGCGTCGCCCTTGGCGAGGGTGACCAGCAGACCGTCGACCTTCTGGTCGATGGCGGCCTGGACGAGCTGGACCTGGTTCTGGGTCTGCGCGTCGTTGGAGTACAGGAAGGTGATGTTGTCCTTGGCGGCGGCCTGCTCGGCGCCCTTGCGCACGCTGTCCCAGAAGGCGTCGCCGGCGCCGGCGTGGGTCACCATGGCGACCTTCCAGCGCGGGGTGGTGACGGCGCTGCCGCCGGCGGCCGCGGCCTTGGCGCGGGCCTCCTCGGCGCGTCTGCCTCCGGTACTGCTGCAACCGGCCGCGGTGACCGCGAGGGCCAGGACGGCGCACACGGGCCAGAAGCGGCGGGACGGGCGAAAGCGGGTTCTGCTCATCCCCATAGTCTCTCTGGCCCTGCCGCGCGCGATCGCACCGCCTCGCCCGGCGGCGCGTACGGCGCGGAAGGTAAGGTGCCTCGGGGGACCTTCCTGGTAGTTCGCTGAACATCTGGTCCGGACCACGGCCGTCCGGGTGGCAGACTAGGCGCCGATCCGAAGCTGGGACATCACCGCAACGTGACGTTCCTCTCAGGTTCCGCACAGATTCGGACGGCAACCGATCATCGGTTCTCAGCCGTCTGATGCCATTGACGTGCGTCCGGGCGAGTGGGGCCCGGGCGGCCAGCGACCCGGATACGAGAACTTGATGGAACTGACAGGTACGCCATTCTTCATCCTCACCGTCATTCTTGTGCCGGTCTCCATCACAGTGGCGTTGCTGTTCTGGGGGAAGGTGCGCGGCCCCCATCCGGTGCGGGTCCTCTCCCGGATCGTCATGATCATGTTCTGTCAGGTCACGGCCGTGCTGATGGTCTTCGTGATGGTCAACAACGCCAACCTGATCTACGGCAACTGGGACGACCTGCTCGGCACCGGTGACCACGTCCGCGCGGTGCCCTCGGTGCCGCCGGCGGACCCGGCCGGGGGCAACGCCCAGAACGGCCAGTCCGGCGACGCCGGCAAGCAGCCCCCGAAGGTGCTGCAGAAGTTCGGCGGCGTGAACGACCCGGCGGTGCCCGGCGACGTCCAGAAGACCGACCTCAAGGGCCAGGTCTCCGGCGTCGACGGCGAGGTGCTGGTCTGGCTGCCGCCGCAGTACAACGACCCGGCGTTCAAGGACAAGAAGTTCCCGGTGGTCGAGCTGATCCCGGGCTACCCCGGCTCCTCCTCCACCTGGTACGGCACCCTCAAGGTGTCCGAGCAGCTCAAGCCGCTGATGCAGCAGGGCAAGGTCGCGCCGTTCATCCTGGTCTCGCCGCGCACGCTGCTGCTGGGCAGCCACCAGGACGCGGGCTGCACCGACATCCCCGGCAAGATCAACGCCGACGCCTGGATCACCCGCGACGTCCCGCAGATGGTGATGGACAACTTCCGCGCCGACCCGTCCGCGGACCGCTGGGCGATCGCCGGCTACTCGGCCGGCGCCCACTGCGCCGCCAAGCTCTCGCTGGCCCACCCGAACCGCTACCGCGCCGCCATCGCGATGTCCGGCTACAATGACCCCGCGAGCGAGCCGGACTCGCTGGTCGGCAAGGACGCGAAGCTGCGCGAGGCCAACAACCCGGTCAACATCCTCAAGACCGCCCAGCAGCCGCCGAAGGTCGCCCTGCTGGTCAGCGGCGCCAAGGGCGACGGCTACGAGGACGGCCAGGCGATCGCCGCCGCGGCCAAGGACCCGACCAAGGTCCAGGTCGAGGAGAGCACCGGCCCGCACACCACCGACATGTGGAAGAAGATGGTCCCCAGCGCCTTCGAGTGGCTGACCACGATCATCCCGGTGCAGTAACCGACCGTCAGCACGACCGAGGGCCCGCCGCGAACGTTCGCGGCGGGCCCTCGGCGTCCTCCCGGGCCGGGTGCCGTCAGGCCAGCTCCAGCGCCAGGTAGAAGTCCACCCGGTCCTCCAGCCGGGAGAGGTCCCGCCCGGTCAACTCCTCGATCCGGCCGATCCGGTAGCGCAGGGTGTTGACGTGGACGTGCAGCTGCCCGGCGCAGCGGGTCCAGGAGCCGTCCGAGCGCAGGAAGGCCTCCAAGGTGCGCACCAGGTCCGCCTGGTGCTCGATGTCGTACGCGATCACCTTGTCCAGCAGCCGGCTGCGGAAGGCGCGGCGGACCTCGTCCGGGACGGCGGCCAGCAGCAGCACGTGCGAGGCCAGCTCCTCGGGGCCGGCCACGCAGACCCGGCCGACCCGGGCGGCGGCGATCCGGCGGGCGTGCCGGGCCTCCTCCAGGGCGCCGCGCAGGCCGCCGGCCTCGGAGGCGGGGGCGGAGACGCCGAGGGTGATCCGCCCTTCCGAGCCGAGTCCGGCCTCCAGCGGGGCGAGCAGGTCGCGCAGGGTGTCGGCGGGCACCGGGCTGTCCAGGGCGGGCAGCACCACCACGGCGCCGTTGCCCGAGCCGGCGACCAGCGCGCGGTCGGCGGTGCCGCCGAGCGCCTCCTCCAGGACGGCCCGCACCATGCCCTCGGGCAGGCCGGTGCCCTCGGCGCTGAGCACCAGCCAGGAGTCCTCCTGGGGGTGGGACTTGGGCTCGGGGCTCTCGTAGCGGGCGGCCATCGCCGAGGAGGCGTACAGGGTGCGGCTGATCTCCGCCGGGTCGGCGTCGCGGCGCAGCAGGGCGAGCAGTTCGTCGGCCAGGCGGCGGCGCAGCCGGCGGCCCTCGTCCCGGCGGTGGCGTTCGGCGGCGACCAGCCGGGCCAGGTTGTCGGCGAGCTGCTGGCGCTTGGTGGTCCACTCGGTGACGTCGCCGGCGACCGCGAGCATCCAGTCGGCCAGCGGACTGCAAGCCTGCGGCGCCTCGTGCTCGGCGGAGGCCGCGGCGGGCAGCAGCGAGTAGGCGCCGCCGGCCAGTCGGGCCCGGTGCGGGGGCCGGCGGCGCTGGCGCTGCGCGGCGAGGTGGGCGCGGACCAGCTGGTCGCGGTCCTCGGCGGTGAGCCGGTCGGCGGGGCCGGCGATCACCGCGCCGGTCGGGGTGAGCACCCAGCAGTCCAGGTCGAGGTCGCCGCCGAGCAGGTCCAGCACGGCGTCCAGCCCGCCGCCGCCGGCCGCCGAGACCAGCAGCCGGTGCCGGTCGACCAGGGCGGCGAGGTCGGCGGCGCGGTCGGCGGAGACCTGACGGCCGATGAACTCGGTGACGGTGCCGAAGGCGATGTCGTCGGGGACGGCCAGCAGCGGCATCCGGTGCCGGCGGCAGGCCTCGACCAGGTCCTCGGGCACCGGGCCGACCTCGGCCTCGCCGGCCGCCAGGGCGACCGCGCCGCCGGCCGCGATGGTCCGGACGAAGCGCTCGGAGTCGGCCGGGCTGCCGCGCCAGAGCATCCCGGTGAGCACCAGCTCGCCGCCGTGCAGGTAGCGGCCGGGGTCGTGCAGGTCCGTGGTCATCACACCGCTGACCTGCCGGTCCAGCTCCTCCTCGGCCGCGAGCAGGCGCAGTCGCGGGGCGCCGGGGGCGAGCAGGTCACGGACACGCATCCGCGGACTCCTTACGGGGGCTGGACCAGAAGGCTGGAACAGGGGCACGAACAGGGGCTTGAACGACGGCTGGAACGGGGATCAGGGGGCCTGATCGAGGGGAGGCGGTGGTCGGACGTCCGGTCCGGGGGTGACAGTGTGCCCGAACATCAGTGCTCGGCGTTACGTACCAGCGGGTCGCCGGGTCACGAGCCCGTAGACCGTCCGTCACGGCCGGATTACGGTCGTAGGTAGCACTCGGCGAACACCTGGGCTGCGGGATTGTCTTCCTTAGAGGAACGTACAGGATGCCGGGCGGGACCACAGCCGGGGCTTCATGCCATCGGTGACTGCCAGTGGCCCCCGTCACAGGGGTTCACTGGGCGACACGCCACCGGACACCCGGTCGGCGAAGACTTGAGGAGACACCCGCATGGAGTTCCTTCGGCCCGCCACCTGGGACGAGGCTCTCGCGGCGAAGGCTGAGTACCCGACCGCGCTGCCCATCGCGGGTGGCACGGACGTCATGGTCGAGCTGAACTTCGACGTGCACCGGCCATCCGCGATTCTCGACCTGAACCGCGTCACCGAGCTCACCGAATGGACGAACGACGGCAGCGTCGTCCGGCTCGGCGCCTCCGTACCGTACGCCCGGATCATCGCGGAGCTGTCCGGGCCGCTGCCCGGGCTCGCGCTGGCGGCCCACACCGTCGGCTCCCCGCAGATCCGCAACCGCGGCGGCGTCGGCGGCAACCTGGGCGCGGCCTCCCCGGCCGGCGACTCCCACCCGGCGTTGCTGGCGGCCGGGCGGGACGTGTTCGTCGAGGCGGCCTCGGTGCGCGGCACCCGGATGATCCCGATCGACGAGTTCTACGTCGGGGTCAAGCGCAACTGCCTGGAGGCGGACGAGCTGATCCGCGCCGTGCACATCCCGGTCGCGGACGGCCCGCAGCAGTTCTCGAAGATCGGCACCCGCAACGCCATGGTGATCGCGGTCTGCGCGTTCGGCTTCGCCCTGCACCCCAAGGACGGAACCGTCGGCACCGGTATCGGTTCGGCTGCCCCCACGCCGCGCCGCGCCGTCGAGGCCGAGGAGTACCTGCAGGGCGTGCTCGCCGAGCGCGGGCTCTGGCAGTCCGGCGAGCTGCTGGGCACCGAGGTGATCCAGCGCTTCGGCGAGCTGGTGAAGGCCGCCGCCTCCCCCATCGACGACGTCCGGGGCACCGCCGACTACCGGCGGCACGCGCTGGCCGTGATGGCCCGCCGCACCCTCACGTGGTGTTGGAACGACTACAGCAAGCAGATCAGGAGCGCGGCATGAGGGTCACGTTCACCGCCAACGGCAAGCCGGTCGAGGCCGACGACGTGTGGGAGGGCGAGAGCCTGCTCTACGTGCTGCGCGAGCGCGTCGGCCTGCCGGGCTCGAAGAATGCCTGTGAGCAGGGCGAGTGCGGCTCGTGCACCGTCTACCTGGACGGCGTGCCGGTCTGCTCCTGCCTGGTCGCGGCAGGCCAGGTACAGGACCGCGAGGTGCGCACGGTCGAGGGCCTGGCCGAGGAGGACGGCGAACTGGGCCTGGTCCAGCAGGCGTTCATCGACGCCGGCGCAGTCCAGTGCGGCTTCTGCACCCCGGGGCTGCTGGTGCAGACCGACGCGCTGCTGGAGCGCGACGCCCAGCCGAGCGACAACGACATCCGCGAGGCGCTGTCGGGCAACCTGTGCCGCTGCACCGGCTACGAGAAGATCATGGACGCGGTGCGGCTCGCCTCCGCCCGCAAGTGCGCCGGTGAGGGGGCTGGTTCGGAATGAGCAGTCGGACCATCCAGGGGCAGAAGAACCTGCAGAACATCAACCAGGCGTCCAAGGACGGCATCGGCGGCTCGCCGCTGCGCCCGGACGGCAACCTGAAGGTCAAGGGCGAGTTCGCGTACTCGTCGGACATGTGGCACGAGGACATGCTGTGGGGTATGGCGCTGCGCTCGCCGCACCCCCGGGCGAACATCCTCTCGGTGGACATCTCCGAGGCGCTCAAGGTGCCCGGCGTCTACGCGGTGCTGACCCACGAGGACATCCCCGGCTCCAAGTACTACGGCCTGGAGATCCAGGACCAGCCGGCCCTGGCCATCGACAAGATCCGGTACCACGGCGAGGCGATCGCGCTGGTCGCCGCCGACCACCCGGAGACGGCCCGCCGCGCGGTGAAGAAGATCAAGGTCGAGTACGAGGTGCTCACCCCGATCGTCACCGAGGAGCAGTGCCTGGACCCGGAGACCCACGGGTACGTGCACGAGCCGCACGAGTACAAGTCGCACGCGTACGGGAACGTCTGCCACGAGCAGAAGCTGGTCTCCGGCCTCGGCGTGACCGACGAGGTGCGGGCGATGGCGGACGTCATCGTCAGCGGCGACTACGAGGTCGGCATGCAGGACCAGGCCTTCCTCGGCCCCGAGTCCGGCCTCGCGGTGCCCGCCGAGGACGGCGGCATCGACCTCTACATCGCCACCCAGTGGCTGCACGTGGACCGCGAGCAGATGGCCCCGGTGCTGGACCTCCCGGAGGAGAAGGTCCGGCTCACCCTGGCCGGCGTCGGCGGCGCCTTCGGCGGCCGCGAGGACATCTCGATGCAGATCCACGCCTGCCTGCTGGCCCAGCACACCAACAAGCCCGTCAAGATCGTCTACTCCCGGGACGAGTCCTTCTACGGCCACGTCCACCGCCACCCGGCTCGGATGCACTACGAGCACGGCGCGACCCGGGACGGCAAGCTGGTCTTCGCCGACTGCCGGATCGTGCTGGACGGCGGCGCGTACGCCTCCGCCTCCCCCGCCGTGGTCGGCAACGCGGCCTCGCTCGGGCACGGCCCGTACGTGATCCCGAACGTCAAGATGCACGCCATCGCGCTCTACAGCAACAACCCGTCCTGCGGGGCGATGCGCGGTTTCGGCGCGGTGCAGGCGGCGTTCGGCTACGAGTCGCAGATGGACAAGCTGGCGGCCGAACTCGGCATGGACCCGGTGGAGTTGCGGCAGCTGAACGCGATGTCGGAGGGCGACTTCATGCCCACCGGCCAGCAGATCGACTCGCCCGCACCGGTGGCCGAACTGCTGCGCCGCGCCAAGGAGATGCCGCTGCCGCCGCCGCTGGACACCGCGCACCTGGACGTCCGCGCGCTGCCCGGCGCGCTGTCCAACACCTCGCACGGCGAGGGCATCGTGCGCGGCGTCGGCTACTCGGTCGGCATCAAGAACGTCGGCTTCTCCGAGGGCTTCGACGACTACTCCACCGCCCGGGTGCGCCTGGAGGTGATCGGCGGCGAGCCGGTCGCCATGGTGCACACCGCAATGGCCGAGGTCGGCCAGGGCGGCGTCACCGTGCACGCCCAGATCGCCCGCACCGAGCTGGGCGTCGAGCAGGTCACCATCCACCCGGCCAACACCGAGGTGGGGTCGGCCGGTTCGACCTCCGCGTCGCGCCAGACCTACATGACCGGCGGCGCGGTGAAGCTGGCCGCCGAGGCCGTCCGGCGGGAGCTGGTCGAGAAGGGCCGCCGGCGCTACGGCTGGACCCACAAGGACATCACGCTGGCCGGCGGCAAGGTCGTCTCGGATAGCGCCGGTGTGCTGGTCTCCATGGTGGACCTGCTCGGCGACGAGGCCATCGACCTCACCCGCGAGCACCACCACCGGCCCACCCAGGCCTTCGACAAGGAGACCGGCCAGGGCTTCGGCCACGTCCAGTACACGTTCTGCGCCAACCGCGCGGTGGTGGACGTGGACGTGGAGCTGGGCCTGGTCAAGGTGGTCGAGCTGACCGCCGTGCAGGACGTCGGCAAGGCGCTCAACCCGCTCTCCGTGGTCGGCCAGATCCAGGGCGGCTGCACCCAGGCGCTCGGGCTCGCGGTGATGGAGGAGATCATCGTCCGGGACGGCAAGGTACGCAACGCCTCCTTCACCGACTACCTGATCCCCACCATCCTGGACACGCCGCCGATCCCGGTGGACGTCCTCGAACTTCCCGACCCGCACGCCCCGTACGGGCTGCGCGGCGTCGGCGAGGCGCCGACCGTGTCGGCGACGCCCTCGATCGTGGCGGCCATCCGCAACGCCACGGGCCTGGCGCTCAACCGGATCCCGGTTCGACCCGAGCACCTGACCACCGAACAGCCCGGCTGATCCCGGCAGTTCGACCTCCGGAAGTTCGACCTCCGGAAGTTCGACCTCCGGGAGCACGACCTCCGGGAGCACGACCTCCGGAGGGCTCCGGATGCCTCCGGACGTACGGACCTCCCCGGGGCGGTGACGCGTCTTCCCCACCGCCCCGGGGGCCTCCCCCACCCGCTGCCCTGCCCACGCCGGGGTTCCGCAGTGGTGCGCACCACCCTCATCTGCACCGCTGGCACTCCCCGACGAGTGCCGCCCCCACAGTGAGTCGATACCGTCCCCCTGTGCCAACTTCGTTGACTGGCAGTCAGGTCGGCTCGCCCACCCCAACCCCCTTTGACACTTGGGAGTGGACATGACCAGGATCCCCACGGAGCCCGGCACCACCGAAGCAGACAGACCCGCCGGGGACGAGACCCACCCCTCGTCCCCGGCACCACGCCCGAACGGCGCGCTCGACGCGTACTTCAAGATCTCGGCCCGCGGCTCGACCCTCGCCAACGAACTGCGCGGCGGTCTGACCACGTTCATGGCGATGGCGTACATCATCCTGCTCAACCCGCTGATCCTCAGCGGCGCGGACGTCAACGGCGTCAAGCTCGACCACGCCGCGCTGACCACCGCCACCGCGCTCGCGGCCGCCGTCACCACCCTCCTGATGGGCCTGGTCGGCAACGTGCCGCTGGCCCTGGCGGCAGGGCTCTCCGTCTCGGGCGCGGTCTCCGCGCTCGTCGTCCCCCACACCACCTGGTCGCAGGCCATGGGCCTGTGCGTGATCTACGGCCTGCTGATCGTGCTGCTGGTGGTCTCCGGACTGCGCGAGAAGATCATGAACGGCATCCCGCTGCCGCTCAAGCACGCGATCACCATCGGCATCGGCCTGTTCGTCACGATCATCGGCCTCTACAAGGCCGGCTTCATGCACACCGGCGGCCCCACCCCGCTCTCGCTCGGCCCGGCCGGCGAGCTGACCGGCTGGCCGGTGCTGATCTTCTGCGTCACCCTGCTGGCCATCTTCGTACTGATGGCGCGCGGCATCCGGGGCGCGATCCTGATCGGCATCGCCGGCGGCACCGTGCTCGCGATGATCGTCAACAAGGTCGCCCACGTGCCGGCCTCGGCCTGGAAGAACTCCGTCCCGGTATGGCCCGGCAGCCCGGTCTCCGCGCCCGACTTCAGCCTGTTCGGCCACGTCGACCTGTTCGGCGCCTTCGGTAGCCACGGCATGGGCGCGATCAGCGCCTCGGTCGCGGTGTTCACCCTCGTCCTGGCCGGCTTCTTCGACGCGATGGCCACCATCATCGGCGTCGGCACCGAGGCCGGACTGGCCGACAAGCAGGGCCGGATGCCCGGCCTGTCCAAGGCGCTGTTCATCGACGGCGCCGGCGGCGCGGTCGGCGGCCTGGCGGGCGCGTCCGGCCAGACCGTCTTCGTCGAATCCGCGACCGGGGTCGGCGACGGCGCCCGGACCGGCCTCGCCTCCACCGTCACCGGCGGACTGTTCGCCCTGATGCTGTTCTTCTCGCCGCTGGCCGGCATCGTCCCGGTCGAGGTCGCCTCCGCCGCCCTGGTGGTGATCGGCTCGATGATGATGAGCCAGGCCCGGCACATCGACTGGTCCGACCGCGAGGTCGCCATCCCGGCCTTCCTGACCTGCGTGCTGATGCCGTTCACGTACAGCATCACGGCGGGCGTCGCGGCCGGCGTCATCTCGTACTCGGTCATCAAGGCCGGCCAGGGCAAGTGGCGCGAGCCCGGGCTGCTGATGTGGATCCTCACCGCGGTCTTCGTGCTCTACTTCGCGCTCACACCGATCAAGTCCCTGCTGGGCGTGCACTAACCACCCTGTGCGCACCACCGCCGCCGTACGGGATCGTTTCCCGTACGGCGGCTCTCCCGCTACTGTCGAAACCGTGTAAGGAGCCTCAGACATGCAGGACATCGCCGAGCAGCTGCAGGCCTGGCACGCGTCCGGGCGCTCCTTCGCCGTGGCCACCGTGGTCGGCGTCTCCGGCAGCGCCCCTCGCGACCCCGGGGCGGCACTGGCCGTGGACGCGGCCGGGGAGGCGGTCGGCAGCGTCTCCGGCGGGTGCGTCGAGGGCGCGGTGTACGAGCTGTGCCAGGCCGCCATCGAGAGCGGCGAGCCGGTGCTGGAGCGCTTCGGCTACAGCGACGAGGACGCCTTCGCGGTCGGGCTGACCTGCGGCGGGATCCTCGACGTGTTCGTCCAGCCGGTCGTGCCGGGGGCGGACCCGGGAATGGACGCGGGCCTCGCGTTCATCGCCGCCGGGACCCCGGTCGCGCTCGCCCGGGTGATCGCCGGACCGGCCGGACTGCTCGGCGCCACCCTCGCGGTCACCGCCGACGACGTCTCCGGGGCGCTCTCGGTGGGGCCGTCCACCGTCGGCGTCCTGGAGCGGGCGCTCATCGCCGAGGCCCGGGCGATGTTGGACGCCGGACGGACCGGCCGCATCGTGCTCGGCCTGGACGGGCGGCCCTGCGACGAGCACGAGCAGGGGACCGTCACCTGCTTCGTCGAGTCCTACGTGCCCGCGCCCCGCATGCTGGTCTTCGGCGCGATCGACTTCGCCGCCGCCGTGGTGCGGATCGGCAAGTTCCTCGGCTACCACGTCACGGTCTGCGACGCCCGGCCCGTCTTCGCCACCACGCGCCGATTCCCCGAGGCGGACGAGGTGGTGGTCGACTGGCCGCACCGCTACCTCGACTCCCAGCTCGGCCGGATCGACGGGCGCACCGTGCTGTGCGTGCTCACCCACGACGCCAAGTTCGACATCCCGCTGCTGGAGCACGCCCTGCGGCTGCCGGTCGGCTACGTCGGCGCGATGGGCTCGCGCCGTACCCACCGCGACCGGGAGGCCAAGCTGCGCGAGGCCGGGCTGACAGATGCCGAACTCGCCCGGCTGCGCTCCCCCATCGGCCTCGACCTGGGCTCCCGCACCCCCGAGGAGACGGCGGTCTCGGTCGCCGCCGAGATCATCGCCCACCGGCGTGGCGGCAGCTGCCTGCCGCTGAGCGCCGGGAACGGCCCGATCCACCACGACGTGGCAGCCGCGCCCGAGGACGCCGTGACGCCCCGGACGCACGCCGCCTGAGCGTCACGTTGCGTGCCCGCCGGGGCGGCGGGACGCGGGAGGCGCGGACTCGCCGACGGCGGATGACGGCGGCAGACGGCCGACGGCCGCCGACGGGAGCGGACGACGGAAGGCCTCCCGTTGCCGCTCGGGGAGCGGGGCCGGGAGGCCTTCCGGGCCGGCGGGACGGCGGGGTCGGCGGACCGTTCCGGGGTCCGCCGACCCGACGCCGTCGCGATGGCTGGGCCTGCCGCCGCGGACCGCTGGGACCGGGGGGTGTCGGGGACTACTGCACCTGGCAGCCGCGCTGCCAGTTCCAGCCGACGAAGGTGTGGCGCAGCTGCACGTCGAAGGTGCAGGAGTAGGTGAGGTCGGGGTTGAGGGTCAGGTACGTGTGGTGGGTGTTGTCGTACCAGTTGCCGGTGACGTCGAAGATCCCCTTGTAGGAGAAGTCCGCGTGGGCCTGGGAGTTGACCACGGCGCAGCTGGTGGTGCAGTCGTCGCTGTTGGTGGCGGAGGCCACCGACCAGCCGGCGTTCCACGGCTCGCGGTTGAAGCCCTGGGTCACGGTGGTGGCCGCGGTGGTGATCTGGCCGTCGGCGGTGTTCCAGTCGGAGGTGGTGTACAGACCGGTCATCCGGATGTTGCAGCAGTCGTACATCTCGTTCGCGCTGGTGATCCGGCGGTGGCCGGTGGCGGTGGTGTCCGCCGCCAGGGCCTTGGCGGCGGTGCGGGCGGCCGGGGCCGCGGCCGGGACGTAGGCCACCGGGCCCTCCTGCGGCTTGCAGTCCGAGCCGATCGTCACCGTCTGCTGGACCGACATGCCCGCGGGCGGGACCGGCAGCGAGCCGGTGAGCGTCACACCGTCGCAGGTTTGGGTGCTCGGCGCATCGGCGGCGGGTGCCGCGACGGCCCCCGGGGCCATCGCCATGAGCAGACCGGCCGCACCGAGCACTACCGAAACCAGACGCTTCTTCACAGTCCCTGTTTCCCCTCGTGAGTTACCTGCCGGTAAGCCTAGGGTGGCCGGTCACCGGGTCCGAGAGGGTTGGCAGGAACCTGCAACTCCTGATGTCGCCGGGGCTGCCGGGACTGTTGGGGCCCCTGCGGCGACAGGGGCCCCGGAGCGGTCTCAGGTCACGTTCAGACGGGCGGCCAGGCGCAGCAGGCCGGGACTGAGGCGGGAGAGCAGGCGGGCGACCTTGGCCTCGGGCGTGACCGGGACGACGGACTTGCCGCTCCGCACGGCGCCGACGATGGCGGCGGCCACCTTCTCCGGCGGGAAGCCGCGGCGGGCGTAGAGCCTGGCGGCGCGGGCCTGCTTGGCGGACTGCTCGGCGGCGGTGGTCGCGGAGAAGGTGGAGGTGCGGGTGATGTTGGTGTTGACGATGCCGGGGCAGATGGTGGAGACGCCGATGCCGTGGCCGACGAACTCGGCGCGCAGGCAGTCCGAGAGCATGAACACCGCGGCCTTGCTGGTGGCGTACGCGGTGAGCGCCTTGGCGGGCAGGTAGGCCGCGGCCGAGGAGACGTTGACGATGTGGCCGCCCTGTCCGCGGTCGGCCATCAGGGTGCCGAAGGCGCGGCAGCCGTGGATCACGCCCCAGAGGTTGACGTCCAGGACGCGCTGCCACTCCTTCTCGGTGGTCTGCAGGAAGGTCCCGGAGTGGCCGATGCCCGCGTTGTTGACCATCACGTCGGGCACCCCGTGCTCGGCGGCGACGGTCTGCGCGAAGGCCTCCATCGCGGCGCCGTCGGAGACGTCCACCCGGTAGGCGTGCGCCGTCGGGCCGATCAGCGAGGCGAGTTCGGCGGTGCGCTCGGCGGCCGCGAGGTCGAGGTCGCAGACCACCACCCGGGCGCCGTCCTCGGCGAAGGCCAGCGCGGTGGCCCGGCCGATGCCGCTGCCGCCACCGGTGACGACCACCAACCGGCCGTCGCCCTCGGCGGTTCGGGCATCGCCCGCGCTCCCGGTCTCGATCCGGGCGGTGAACTCGCGGACCATGCCGGCCACGGCGGCTCCCTTCTCCAGCAGCGCCGACCAGTGGCCGGCGTGCAGCGTGCGTCGGGTCAGCTCGGGCACCCAGCGCTCCAGGCCCTCGGAGAGGTAGGTGCCGACGTAGCGGTCCCGGGTGAGGGTGATCAACTGAACCGGCACCTCGGTCGGCCGCTCACGCGGACTGCCCATCGTGGGGCGGAAGTTGGCGCGGTACAGCTCGATGCCGCGGACCGCGTCGCGGCGCAGCGTGGACTGGGGGTGGTCGGCGCGCGGGGTGACGTGCTCCAGGTCTCGCAGCACCCGCGGCCAGGCCCGGGCCAGGCCGAGGCGCCAGACGGCGGGGGCGAGGAAGGGCAGGTGGAAGGCGGTGATGTACCAGGAGTGCAGGCCCTGGTGGAGCAGTTGCTTGAGGTGGCGCGGGGTGGGGCGGCGCAACCGGTGGCGCAGCCAGTAGCCCATGTGGTCCAGGGACGGGCCGGACATCGTGGTGTACGAGGCGATCCGGCGCTCGGCGCCGGGGGCCGTCACGGCCTCCCAGGACTGGATCGAGCCCCAGTCGTGGGCGAGCAGGTGCACCGGGCGGTCCGGGCTGACCGCGTCGGCGACGGCGAACAGGTCGTCGGCGAGCTGCTCCAGGCGGTAGCCGTCCCGGTCGGCGGGGACGCCCGACTCGCCGGCGCCGCGCACGTCGTAGCGGACCACGTGGTGGTCGCGGGCGAGGTCGGCGGCGATGTCGTCCCAGACGGCGTGGGTGTCCGGGTAGCCGTGCACCAGGATGACGGTGGGGGCGTCCGGGTCGCCCTGCTCGAAGACGGCGAGCGGGAGGCCGCCGGAGTGGACGGTCCGGCGGCGGACCGGGGTCGTCGGGGTCGTCGGGGTCGTCGGGGTCGTCGGGGTCGTCGGGGTCGTCATCGGGTGGCCTCCAGGGCGGTCGGCTCGTCGGTGGCGGTCGGCTTGGCGGCGGCCGGGGCAACGGCGGCCCGGGCGGTGTCGGCCGGCTCGTCTGTGGCGGCCGACTCGTCGGCGGCGGTCCAGCGGCGGACGTGCGGGAGGTCGTCGTCGAGCCAGTAGGCGTCGCCCTCGGTGACCACCAGCAGTTCCTCGAACTTGATGCCCACGCCGCGGAAGCCGATGTGCGGCTCGACCGCCCACAGGCCCGGAGTGGGCGCGTGCCGGGACGAGCGGCCGTCCGCCCACAGCGGTGAACGGCCGTGCAGGCGCTCGAAGATGAGCTCGCGGCCGAGGGTCTGCAGGGTGCGCACGCCAAAACCGAAGACGTTCACCCCGGCCGGGCCGCGCACGGTGGTGCGGGTGACCTGGTGGCCGATCACCCGCCCCGGGTAGACCTGGTGGCGGTTGTCGTAGCCGTGCGCGGCGATCTGCGCGTCCACGGCCGCGTACACCTCGTTGAGCGGCTTGCGGGCGCGCACCTCCGCGAGGATCAGCTCGCGGTAGACCTTGAGGTCGGCGGCCAGACGGTCCCACACCTTGTTCTCACCGACCTTGCCGCCGTAGCCGATGTCGGCGGTGTAGCCGTCCACGACGGGCGCGCAGTCCAGCACGTACGGCATGCCCTCCTCAAGGCGGCGGTTGCCGGCGAAGAACTGCAGCGGGGTGTGGAAGTGCCGGAAGGCCGTACGGTCGCCGAACCAGGCGAAGGGGACGTGGAAAAAGTCCTGCACCCCGGCGGCGACCAGGCGGCGGCGCAGCTCGGCGGTGGCCTGCCGCTCGGTGACACCCGGTTCGATCCAGGCGGCGACCTGTTCGGCGCAGTGGTAGGCGAGTTGCTGGGTCTCGCGGAAGCGGTCGAGGTCGCGTTCGGTGTAGCGGAACGTCGGGATCGCATTCGCCATCGGGGGCATCGGGGGCTCCTTCTAGACGTCGAGCACGAGGGTCTCGCCCTCGGCGGCCCGGGAGACGCAGGGCAGCAGGGCGCCGGCGGCGCGCTGCTCGGGGGTGAGGCGGCGGTCCCGGTGGTCGGGCGCGCCGGACCGCAGGCGGACCTCGCAGGTGCCGCAGAAGCCCTGGTGGCAGGAGTACGGGAGGTTCGGGCGGGCCTCGCGCAGCACGTCCAGGGCGGAGCGGTCGGCGGGGACCTCCAGGGTCGGGCCGTCGGTGCCGAGCCGGACGGCGAAGGGCTTGCCGTCGGTGATCGGGGCGGCGCCGAAGCGCTCGAAGTGCAGGGCGGAGGCTGGGGACTCGTCCAGGGCCCGCTGGACGGCGGCGAGCATCGGCGCCGGGCCGCAGCAGTAGACGGCGGCGCCGCGCGGGGCGTGGGCGAGCAGTTCGGCGCCGGTGGGGACGCCACCGTGCTCGTCGTCGGTGCGCAGCACCACGCGGTGCGGGTCGAGGGCGCGCAGCTCGTCCGCGTACGGGAGGGTGTCGGCGCTGCGGCCGACGTGGACGAGCCGCCAGTCCAGGCCGTGGCGCTGGGCCTCGCGGGCCATCGGCAGCAGCGGGGTGATACCGATGCCGCCGGCGAGCAGCAGGACGGTGGGCTCGGCGCAGAAGGCGAAGCCGTTGCGCGGGCTGCGGGCGGTGAGGCGGGCGCCGGGGTGCAGGGTGTCGTGGATCTCGACGGACCCGCCGCCGCCCTCGGACAGCTTCCGGACGGCGATCCGGTAGCTGCGGCGGTCGGCCGGGTCGCCGCTGAGCGAGTAGTGGCGCTCGCGCCCGGAGGGCAGGACGAGGCGCAGGTGGGCGCCGGGCTGCCAGGGCGGCAGCTGGCCATCGGAGGGGTCGGCGAGGCGCAACTCGATGACGTCGGCGGCGAGTTCGCGGCGCGCGGCGACCACCAGCCGGAGCGGCGGGGTGGGTCGGCTGAGCGGGCGGCGGGGGCTGCGCCGCAGCAGGGGGCCACCGAGGGCCTGTACGTAACGGTCCTGGATCTCGGTGAGACGGCGCAGGAAGCGGTCGGCGCGAGGGCGGCCGTAAAGGTCTGGGGGCGGGGTGAGCAGGTCCATCCGGCGGTCCTTGGCGTCAGGGGACGGCGAACAGCTGACAGATGACGTTGTCTGTTCTCTGTTCGCTGAAATCTGTCGATTGAAATCTGTCAGCTGTCGACTGTCCGCCGTCAGCGCCCCGCGGCGGCGCGGGCCGCCGGGGAAGTGGCGAGGTAGCCGAGGGCCTGGCTGGAGGAACCCTCCTGAGTGGGGTGGTAGCCGGGCTTGAGGTAGCGCAGGCCGGATCGGATCGACTTGACCGGGTCGGGCAGCAGACCCCGCTTGGTGATCCGGTACGCCTCGCGCCAGCTCGGGCGCAGCCGGCCGTCCAGCGTCGGGTCGGCGGCCAGCAGGAAGCGCACGCCACGAACCCAGAGGTGGGCCAGCAGCGGGCCGGCCATCGCCATGGTGCGGACCCGGCGCGCATAACCGGGGTCCAGGTGAACCAGCAGGTCGAAGGCGACGCTGCGGTGCTCGACCTCCTCGGCGCCGTGCCAGCGCAGCAGGTCGAGCATGGTCGGGTCGGCCTTGGCTCGGTCCAGCCCCGGGGAGTTGAGGATCCAGTTGCCGAGGAAGGCGGTGAAGTGCTCGACCGCCGCAATGGCGGCCACCCGCTCGATGAGGGCCTCACGCTGCCGCGCAGGGGACAGCCCCGGCCGGTCCCCGAGCACCCGCTGGAAGACCCAGGCGACCTGACGCACGTACGGGCGCGGGTCGAGCCCCTGGCCGAGCAGGTGGTCGAGCACCTCCTGGTGCGCCTCGGCGTGGATGGCCTCCTGCCCGATGAACCCGAGCACCTCCTCGCGCAGCTGCTCGTCCCGGATGAGCGGCAGCGCCTCCTTGAACACCTTGACGAACCAGCGCTCCCCCTCGGGCAGCAGCAGGTGCAGCACGTTGAGGATGTGGGTGGCCATCGGCTCGTCCGGGACCCAGTGCAGCGGCAGCCGGGCCCAGTCGAAGCGGACGTCCCGGGGCTCCAGAACGAGGCTGTCGTGCACGCGCACGGCGGGGGCGGCGAGGGCGGGAACGGGGGTGGTTCGGGGCATGGTGGGCCCTCCTGGCCTGGGGGCGGCGGCTCGACTCCGGGAAACGTACTCGCCGGTAGCGACGCCGACAAGGGCTTCGGCGACTCTTATCGACATCGAGTCTAATAAGTGATGTGCACCGGAGGGCGCTTTCGGAAACACTCCGTCGGAAAGCAGCGGGAAGCAGACGGGCCCCGCCGGACGCGATACGTCCGACGGGGCCCGTCGAGCGGGGCCGGGCGAAGCCGTGCAGCCTCCGACGACCCGGGCTCAGACCGCCATCGCCAACATCAGCGGCGCCGCCTGGGCCGCCAGCAGTTCGGCGGCGGCCTTCAGCTTGTGGATGTTGTCCACCGGCATCGAGGTGGCCAGGCAGCCGACCGTGCTGCCCGCCGTGATCGGCACCGCCGCGCAGACCGTGCCGAGCGCGTACTCCTGGATGTCCAGCACCGGCACCGTCGCGGGCTGCCGCTCCAGCCGGTGCATCAGCTGGTCGGCGTCGGTGACCGTACGGGAGGTGAGCCGGGCGACCGGGTGCCGGGAGAGGTGGTCGCGCCGCCCGTCCACGTCCAGCTGGCTGAGCAGGCACTTGCCGATCGCGCTGGCGTGCGCGGTGGCACGGAAGTCCACCCACTCCTGCACGGCCGGCGCGTAGTCGGCCGCCGAGACCGCCTCGACCGACAACTCCCCGTCGTGGTACCGGCTGAAGTACACCGCAGCGCCCAACTCGTCCCGGAGTTCAGCGAGTTTGCGGTTCAGCCGGGCCCTGACGAGCTGCTCCCGGTTGTGCTGGCCGAGCAGGGCGAAGGTGCCGCCGAGCACCCAACCGCCGTCCTGACACTGGAGGTAGCCCTCGATCTCCAGGAGCTCCGCGAGCCGCCGGACGGTCGGCAGGCCGAGCGAGGTCTCCCGGGCGAGGGCGACCAGGGTCGCGCCGTCGGGGTGCCGGTCGACGGCCTCCAGCAGTCTGAGGGCGTGCTGCAGGGAGGTGAACGGGCCCGTCAGGCCCTGGTCCAGCGCGGCGTGACGACCCGGGGCTGGTGTCGACATGTCGTCCCCTTCCGATGTCCCCCCACGGAGCGACCGCGGGCAGCCTCCAGCCTAGCCATCAGGTGGCCCCGGCAACTGCTGTCCGTGAATATCCGTGAACATTCCGTGGAGCAGCTGCCGGTCGGCTGGTACAAGGGAGTCCCGCCGGTACAAGGGGGCCCGCTGGTACGAGCGGCCCCACCCGTACCGGCGGGCCCCCACCCGCACACGCGACCCCGCGCGACGACTCCGGCCGCACAACGCCCGACGGGCCCCTCCCCCACTGCCCAGGGGGAGAGGCCCGTCGTACGACCGTCGGGGTGCGGGCCCGGCGGCCGGTGAGGGCGCGGAAGGGGCGGTCGGTCAGTCAGTCCCGGGCCCCGAGTAGGGCTCAGCCCTCGTCGCCGGCCCGCAGCTTGGCGACGGCGGCCTCGAGCCGGGCGCCGTACTCCTCGTCGGCGGCGTGGAAATGGGCCAGGTTCTTCTCCACCACGTCGTCCCGCGTCACCTGCGCCAGGAAGCCCGCGATGTTGTTGATCAGGCGGGTCTTCTCGCCCTCCGACATCAGCCGGTACAGCTCGCCGGCCTGGAAGAAGTCGTCGTCCTTGGTGTGGGCCGGCGTGGTGTAGGTGCCGGTGTAGCCGTCCACCTTGACCGGCGCGGCGAGCGCGCTGTCGCTCTGGGCCGGGCCGTCGTACGAGTTGGGCTCGTAGTTCTTGCCCCGGCCGGCGCTGTTGACGGCCATGGAGCCGTCCCGCCCGTAGTTGTTGGCCTCGGTGGCGCGCGGGGCGTTCACCGACAGAAGGGTGTGGTTGACGCCGAGGCGGTAGCGCTGGGCGTCGGCGTAGGCGAACAGGCGGCCCTGGAGCATCTTGTCCGGGGAGGGGCCGATGCCGGGCACGAAGTTGTTCGGCGAGAACGCGGACTGCTCGACCTCGGCGAAGACGTTCTCCGGGTTCTTGTTGAGCATCAGGCGGCCGACCTTGACCAGCGGGTAGTCCGCGTGCGGCCACACCTTGGTGAGGTCGAAGGGGTTGAAGCGGTAGTCCGCGGCCTCGGCTACCGGCATCAGCTGGACGTAGAGGGTCCAGGACGGGAACACCCCGCGCTCGATGGCCTGGTGCAGGTCGCGCTGGTGCGAGTCGGCGTCGGCGCCGACCACCTCGGCGGCCTGGTCGCCGTCCAGGCTGCGGATGCCCTGGTTGGTCTTGAAGTGGTACTTCACCCAGTAGGCCTCGCCCTCGGCGTTGACCCACTGGTAGGTGTGCGAGCCGTACCCGTTCATGTGGCGGTAGGACGCGGGGATGCCGCGGTCGCCGAACAGCCAGGTGATCTGGTGGGTCGAGGCTGGCGAGTGGGCCCAGAAGTCCCAGACGTTGTCCGCCTCCTGCACGCCGGTGTACGGGTCGCGCTTCTGCGAGTGGATGAAGTCGGGGAACTTGATCGGGTCCTTGATGAAGAACACCGGGGTGTTGTTGCCGACGAGGTCGTAGTTGCCGTCCTCGGTGTAGAACTTCAGCGCGAAGCCGCGCGGGTCGCGCACCGCGTCGCTGGCGCCCAGGTTTCCGGCCACGGTCGAGAAGCGCAGGAAGACCTCGGTGCGCTTGCCGACCTCGGACAGGAACGCCGCCCGGGTGTACTGCGACACCTCGTCGGTGACCTCGAAGTAGCCGTACGCGCCGGAGCCGCGGGCGTGCACGACGCGCTCCGGGATGCGCTCGCGGTTGAACCGGGCCAGCTTCTCCAGCAGGTGCTGGTCCTGGATCAGCAGCGGGCCGTACTCGCCGGCCGAGGCCGAGTTCTGGTTGTCGGCGACCGGGGCGCCGGACTCCGTGGTCAGGATCTTGGACATGGAGGGTCCTTCAGGTGTCGATAAGACGGTGCGTGGAGAGGTGAACGGGCCGCGCGGGGCTCAGACGCCGAGCAGGCGCCAGAGCGCCGAGCGGCGGCGGGCCGAGTGCTCGCCGTCGGGGCCGTCGGCCGGCCGGAGGCCGGCCAC
>NZ_JBHTTU010000073.1:0-8580 GCF_042794375.1 Kitasatospora sp. NPDC056531
CAGATCCTGAGTCTCGACACCTCAAGATCTGCACAGGGGACGGCGTGTACTGCGTCAGGCGCTCCTCAGCGACCCACAGATGGAGCAGAAGAGCCCCTTTTGCCGGGCCGCCTCCTGCTCGCGCGCGGCCTCCTCCAGGGCCGTCATGACGTCCTCGCCTACGAGCATCCCGGCGGCGTCGTGGCGGGCGCGCACGGTCGTGGAGTCGACACTGACCAGCGACAGGCCCGTCTTCCCCTCGCGAGGGTGTTCCCGGGTCCTGGCCCGACCAGTACGACCTCGGCATGGAGTACGTCGGCTACGTCGAGCCGGGCGGCTACGACCGGGTGGTGTTCCGCGGCGACCCGGCCACCCGCGAGTTCCTCGCGTTCTGGCTGTCCGGCGCCCGGGTGCTCGCGGGGATGAACGTCAACGTCTGGGACGTCACCGACCCGATCCGCGAACTGGTCCGCTCGGGGCGGGTGGTGGACGCCGACCGGCTGGCCGACCCGGGCGTCCCGCTCGGCGAGGTCTAGCGGCCCGTCCCACCGGGGACGCCGTCCCAGGGCGTCGGTCCTGATGCCTCGACCAGGCGTCGGGCGCGGGTGTCCTCCGCCAACAGGGCCCGGACCAAGTGCTCGGTGCCCTGGGCCGCGACGCCGGCCAGGTAGGTCTCGACGGAGCGCGGGTCGGCGGGCAGCGGCACCTCGCCGACGTCGAGGACGGCGTGAAGGCCGGCGTAGTCGAGGCCGAGACGGGCGAGCAGCTCGCCGCCGGCGCAGTCCACGTCCGGCTGGGGCTCACGGCGGGCCACTTCATGGACGGCCAGCAGCGCGAGCAGGACGTGCTCGGTGCCGGGCGTACGGCGGCCGAAGCGCAGGGCCTGGGCGTCCGCCTCCAGCCGGATCCAGGCTCCGCGGCCCGCCGCCCCCGGCTGCAACAGCCGCTTCCAGCGCGGGAGTCGGTGGCTACGGCGGGTGAGCAGCGCCTCCCGGGTGGGGTGCAGCAACGGGTCGAGGGGGTCCGGGCGCTCGCCCCCGGGCTGCGGCACGGCCGGGTCGGAACGGTCCGGTACGGCCAGTGGCGCGGCGCCGCCCAGGACCTCGGCGCCGTCCAGAACCTCGGTGCCGTCCAGAACCTCGGTGCCGTCCAGGCGGTCGAGCACGGCCTGCGGCGGGACGCCCACCGCGTGCAGCAGTTCGGCGGCGCGGGTGCGGTCGTCGGCGAGCAGGGCGCGCAACAGGTGCTCGGCGGTGAAGCTCCGCTCGCCGTCCCGGCGGGCGCGCTCCGTCGCCTCGGCGAGAACCCGGGCCGCGGCGCCGGTCAGCACCAGGGCGTCGTCCCCGGCCGGGCCGAGCACCTCCCGGGCGGGCACCCCGTCGCCGCTCCCGTCGTCCGCGCCCCACCGGCCGTCGCGGTCGCGGCGCAGGGAGTGCAGGAGGTCCGCCGTCACCCCGACGGCGGTGAGCGCCGCTCCGGCGGGGCCCGGCGACCCGGCGACGTTGATCAGGAGGTGTTCCGTCCCGAGCCGCCCGCCGCCCGGCTCTCCGAGCGTGCGCCAGTCCGGCTCCAGCATGGTGTCCATGAGCCCCTCCCACAGATGCGGCTTTGCTCGAACTCTACGCTCACTTTGCGTGTTCTTTGCTGCTTTCCCGACGCCAAGAACTCGCCAGGACGGAGGTGGAAGCCGGCCCCCGGTGCCGTTGTTGCTACCTGCAGAAACGTGCGGGCCTGCAGACCTACGGACCTGCGGACCTGCGGACCTGCGGACCTGCGGCAACCCGACCCCGCACCCCGGAGAGGGGTGAGCAGCATGGCCGGCACGTTCCCCGGACCGGGCCGTGTCCCCGAGGCCGAGGCGCCGCTTCCCGGGCCGGCCTGCACGAGGGCGACCTGCTGCTCACCGCCGCCGAGCCCATGGGCAGCGCCCAGTACCTCCAGCGCCTGATGCTCGCCGACGCCATCGGCCGCCCGATCCCGCTCACCGTCCTGCGCGGCGAGGCCCTGGTCGACGTCATCGCCGTCCCGACCGAACTCCCCGCCGACGACTGACACCGGGGCTACGCGTCCGCCGGGTCGCGCGGAGCGCGTCGCATCACCCACAGCGTCGGCCCGTTCCCCGGCAGCCGGACCTCCTCCAGCACCTCGAAGCCGAAGTGCCCGTACACGGCGAGGTTCGCCTCCTTGGAGGACTCCAGGTAGACCGGCAGCCCCGCCTCGTCGGCGCGGGCCAGCCCGGAGCGCAGCAGGGCGGATCCCTGCCCCCGCCCTTGGGCGACCGGGTCGGCGCCGAGCACCGCCAGGTACCAGTGCGGCTCCTGCGGCGCGTTCGCGGCGGCCGCTTCGACGGAGCGCCGGAACGGCTCGGCCTGCTCGCCGAGCAGCCCGGTCAGCTCCCGGATCGTCTCCGCGTCCGGGACGGCCTTGTCCTGCGCCTCCGGTGGCACCCATAACGCGGCGGCGTTCTCGGTGCGCTCGCACACCCCGTGCGGCAGGTACTGCCGGGTGAGCAGTGTGGTGAAGTAACCGCCCAGTGCGGCCGGGCGGGTGACGCCCTCGGGGAAGAACCAGCACATCATCGGGTCGTCCCCGAAGGCCCGCACCAGCACTTCGACCATCGGCTCGGCGTCCTCGACCGTCGCCGTCCTCGGTGTGATCGGTGTGATCGGTGTGATCGACGTGTTCCGCGCGTCCGGTGTCTTCGGCCTGTTCGTCATCCGCATACGGACATTCTGCGCGTCCTTATCCCGGCCGCCCCGGCGGGGCCTCCAACCCGCCTGCCGGACACAATCCCTGACGGATGCTCACGAGCGGTCGGCCCCGGGCGCGCTCGTCGGGCTGGCCGGTGCGGGTGTGATCACCCTGACGCCCTGGGGTGCGATGCTGCTGAGCCGCAAGGCTCTCTCGCGTACGGCGGTTGGCACGCGGCCGCCTTCCTGCCGTGCGGGCTCGCCTGCGGGGCCGCCCGGGGCCGCGCTCCCCTCCCCCGCCGCCGGAAGGCCTGACGGTTGGATGGAGTGGCCGCTGCGGGCGGCGGACCCGCTGTCCGAACGGCGGCCACTCCACCGGGAGGCGCCGGGGGCGCCTCACCTGTTCTGCACCGGTCGCCGAGGGCTCCGGAGTACCGGCCGGAGCCCCCGGGTCCGGCGCGGTCCGCCCGCGCGGGCGGACCGTCCTCGGGGGGCGCCTCAGGCCGGACGGTCCAGGCGCAGCAGCGCCGCCCGCACCGTCCGGCGGGGCAGGGCCGCGGGCAGGGAGACCAGCAGGGCCGTGGCGGTGAACACCGCGAAGTGCCAGGCCTCCGGCCAGGGCCCGGACCAGCCGAGTTCGGCGTGCCGGTGTTCGGCGAAGGCGTTGCAGCACACCCAGGCGGCCAGACCGATCAGCGGCGCGGCCTGCGGGCGGGCGAAGCCGCCGACCAGGCCGCACAGCGCCAGGTACGCGACGAGGGCGAGCCAGCCGGAGTGCAGTTCGCCGAGCCCCCGCAAGCCGAGGGCGAGCAGGCCGCCGCCGAGCAGGGCGACGGTGCCCGAGGTGCCCGTCGAGAGGCGGTCCAGCACCGGGTGGTAGCGGGTGCCGCCGGGTCGCGCCGAGTACATCCGCACCCTGGACTACCCCTTCGCCGCGATCAGTTCGGGCGCGGGGCCGACCGGCAGGTGCCAGCGGGCGCGGCGGTGGAGAGCTTCCAGGTGGTGCAGCAGATCGGGCACCGGGACGGTCAGCACCGGGCAGCCGGCCTCCTTGGCGCAGTACGCGGACACCGAGCGCCGCAGCCGGCGGCGCAACAGGCCGCCGCTCTGCCCGAGCACCAGCAGGTCGTCGGCCCGGTCGGCGACGTGCACCAGGGCGGGCCCGGACTCGCCGCGAATCACGATCGGCCGGATCGACACCCCCGGGTCGGCCCCGCCGAAGGCCGCGTCCAGCGCCTCGTTCAACCGCTGCTCGGCGGCCTCCCGTACGGCGGCCAGCAGCGGCGGGCAGGGCGAGCGGCGGTAGCCGAGCTCGCCGCCGGGCGGCTCCCAGGCGAGTGCCGGCACCAGGACGGCGCCGCGCCCGCGGGCCTCGGCGACGCCGCGGTGCAGTGCCGCGAGGCTTCCGAGCGACCCGCTGACGCCGACCACCACCCTGGGGCCCGCGCTGTCCTGGTGCCGACCGTTGCCGTGCATGATCCGTCCTCGTCTGGTCGCGTTGTCCGTCGCTCTCCACCCAACCGCCGTCCGGGCGCCGACCAGCCGTTCTTGACGGCTTCCTGACGGCCTGGACGCCATTCCCAACGCACTCCATACGCGGACGCACACCCGGCTCGCCCTCACCCGTTCGGCCTACCCGGCGGGCGGGGATCACCCTCGGACGGGTGCCTCGCAGCGCCCATGCGGACCGGCATGCCCCACAGGCTGTTCGATATCGAACTTTCGAGGCCGTGCGGGGGGGCGTGGAGCGCGACGTGCCCGTGGTGTTCGGCTCGACCTACGCTGACCCGCCCGGGCCGGGCCTCCCGCGCAAGCAGCCGCCGCGCCGGGTGGCGGCGACCGAGATCGGCGAGCCGCCGCCGGAGTTCGGCCTGATCGGCGACCGGCGGCGCTCGTGGCCGATACACGCTCGTGACCGGTACAGCTAGGCCGCGCACGGAAGGTCGAGCAGGTAGGCCGTCCCGCCGCCCGGAGCCGGTTCGACGGTGAGCTCGCCGTTCATCGCCTCCACGAAGCCCCGGGCGACGGTCAGCCCGACCGGCTCGGCCCCGCCCGGGGCGCTCACCCGCAGGTGGACGCGGCCCGCCACGGCGCCCGCGTCCACCGCGGCCGGGCGCCCGGCCGCCGCCAGCACGTCGGCGACGGCGCGCTCCAGCAGGCCCGGGTCGGCGAGCACCGGCGGCAGCCCGTCGCCCAGGGCGAGCCGGACCTCGCCGTTCCCGTGCAAGCCCGCGCCGGAGAGCGCGGCCGCCACCACCGGGCGCAGCGCGGTGGGCCGCAGTACCACCGGGATCTCCCCGGCCCGCAGCCGGCTGAGGTCCAGCAGATTGGCGACCAGCCGCTCCATCCGCCGCACCTGGGCGTCGATCCGCCGCCGCTGCGGGGCCGGCAGTTCGGCGGCGTCCCGGCGCAACGCGGCCAGCGGGGCGCGCAGGTCCTGGCCGACCGCCTCCAGCAGGGCGGTGTGCAGGGCGTCGGTCTGGGCGAGGGTCTCGGCCGCGGCGGCCTGGGCGGCGAGCCGCTCGCGGTCGCGGGCCAGCCGCAGCTGGGTGACGTACGGGCCCAGCAGCCGGGTGTCCTCCTCGCTGAGTGCCGGTCCGCGCAGCGCGAGGACGGTGTCGGGGCCGAGCTCGACGGCGAGTGAGGCCTCGTCGGGGCGCAGCGGGTAGCCGGCGCCGGAGGCGGCGGCGGGCTGCCAGAGCTGCCCGGTGCGGACCAGCACGACGGCGCCGTCCAGGCCGAAGACCTGACGCAGTTCGGCGACCAGGTCGGGCAGCGCCCGGGCGCCGGATTCGACGGTCTCGCCCGCGAGGTGGGCGAGGACGGCGGCCTCGGCGCGGGCCCGGTCGGCCTGCTGGGAGCGGCGGGCGAGGCCGTCGATCAGGTGGGCGATGATCCCGGCGACGGCGAGGAAGAGCAGGAGCACGGCGAGGTCGGCGCCGCGTTGGACGCTGAGGCTCTGCCAGGGCGTGGTGAAGAACCAGTCGGCGGCGAGCGCCCCGGCGACGGTGGTGCCGGCGGCGGGCAGCAGGCCGCCGAGCCGGGCGGTGGCGGCGACGGCGAGCAGCAGGCAGAGCAGCACGCCGCCGAGCGCGAGCGAGCCGCGCAGCGGGGAGAGCGCCCAGGCGAGGGCGACGGCGGTGGCCGGGCCGAGCAGCCAGGCGAGCCGGCGCCGGGGCAGCGGTACGGCGGCCGGGCGCCGGCGCCTGGGGGCGGGTGGGACGGCCAGCAGGCCGGGTTCGGGCGGGGGCAGCACCCGGACGTCGATCGGGCCGGCCAGGCGGATCACCCGGTTGATGACCGAGCCGGAGAGCAGTTCGCGCGGCCGGCTGCGACTGGTGGGGCCGAGCAGGATCTGGGTGGCGCTCTCGGCGTGGGCGAAGTCCACCAGGGCGCGGGCGACGTCCCCGGCGTTGACCTCGACGTAGCTGCCGTGGAGTTCGTGCAGCAGGGCGCGCTGTGCGGCCAAACCGGGCGGCTCGCGGGTGGTGGTGCCGTCGTCGGGGCGGATGTGGACGCCGATCAGGTCGCCGTGCACCCGGGTGGCGGTGCGGGCGCCGCGGCGGATCAGGTGCTCGCCCTGCGGGGCGCCGTCGAGGGCGACGACGATGCGTTCCTTGGTCTCCCAGGGGGCGCGGATGCCGTGCCGGGCACGGTAGTCGGCGAGTTCCTCCTCGACCCGGTCGGCCAGCCAGAGCAGGGCGAGTTCACGCAGGGCGCCGAGGTTGCCGGCCCGGAAGTAGTGGTCGAGGGCGATGTCGACCCGGTCGGGCGGGTAGATCCCGCCCTGGGCCATCCGGGTGCGCAGGGCCTCGGGGCTGAGGTCGACCAGTTCGATCCGGTCGGCGGCGCGGACCACCTGGTCGGGGATCCGTTCGCGCTGGGCGACGCCGGTGATCTGCTCGACGACGTCGTTGAGGCTCTCCAGGTGCTGGATGTTGACGGTGGTGGCGACGTCGATGCCGGCGTCGAGGAGCTGGCGGACGTCCTGCCAGCGCTTGGGGTGGCCGCTGCCGGGCGCATTGCTGTGGGCGAGTTCGTCGACCAGGGCGAGTGCGGGGCGGCGGGCGAGCAGGGCGGCCGTGTCGAGTTCGGTGAACCGGGCGCCCCGGTAGTGGACGGTCCGGCGGGGCAGCACCGGCAGGTCGCCGAGCTGCTGTTCGGTGCCCCGGCGGCCGTACGTCTCGACCAGGCCGACCACGACGTCCAGGCCCTCTTCGTCGCGCAGCCGCCGCCCCTCGGCGAGCATGGCGTACGTCTTCCCGACCCCCGGCGCCGCCCCCAGGAACACCCGCAGCCGTCCGCTCACCGCACCGCCTCCAGGTCCATGGTCGGCCGTGGACCGCCGGTACGCACCAGATCTGGATGGTGCTAACGTCAGTAGCACCATGTTGCTGAAGCTGGACCTTGGCGACGCCCGCCCGCTGCACGAGCAGGTGGCGGGCGCGATCCGACGGGCCGTCGCGGAGGGCGAGTGCGCCCCCGGCGACAAACTGCCGCCCGCCCGGGAGCTCTCGCGGGCCCTCGGCGTCAACACCAACACCGTGCTGCGCGGGCTGCGCGCCCTGCGCGACGAGGGGGTGCTGGAGTTCCGCCGGGGCCGTGGCATCACGGTCGCCGCGGACGCCGGAACGCGCGCCGAACTGGTGGACCGGGTACGGCAGTTGATCGCCGAAGCGGCCCGGGCCGGCTACAGCAGGAACGATCTCGTGGATCTGATCAGGGGGATGTCGTGAGGGACGAAGAGCCCGCAGGAGAAACCGTCTCAAGCCGGCCGGTGCGCCGGGGGGCGCTCTTGGGGTCGGTGGCCTGGACGCTCGGCGTGCTGGCGCTGCTGATCGCGCTGCCGCTGGCCGCACGCGACCGGCTGCCGGCGCAGGTGGCGACCCACTGGAGCGGGCGCGACCCGGACGGCTCGATGTCGGTGACGGCGGCGGCGCTCTTCCCGGCCGGCGTCTGGCTCGTGGTGGCGCTCGGTGTCGCCGTCGCCCTCCGGTACCGGACCGACTCGGCCCGCCGGTGGGCCGGGCCGGTGCTGGCGGCCACCGGGGTGCTGCTGACGGGCGCGCAGACCTCCATCGTGCGCGCCAACCTGGACCGTGCCCGCTGGCAGGACGCCGCGCCGATGGGCATCGAGGTGGTCCTGATCGTCGTGGCGGCGGGCCTGGCCGGTGTGCTGTCCTGGCTGGCCACCCGCCCGGGCGCCACCGCCCCGGCCCGGCCCGGCACGCCGGTGCTGGAACTGAGGGCCGGCGAGCGAACGGTCTGGCTCTCCCAGGCCGCCAACCCGTGGCTGCAGTTGCTCGCCGCCGTCACGGCGCTGGTCCCGGTGACGGCCGTGCTGGTCGCCGTGGGCGGGCTGGCGGAGCCCGACTGGGCGACCGTCGTCATCCTCGCCCTCTCCTCAGTCGTCCTCCTGCTCTGCTCCTCGGTGCGGGTCCGGGTGACCGACGAGGGACTGCGCGTCGGCTTCGGCCCGTTCGGCTGGCCCGCCCGGAAGCTCTCCCCCGCCGAACTCGTCTCGGCCCGGGTCGAGCGGCTCACCGCCCGCGGGGCCGGCGGCTGGGGCTACCGCGCCAACCGCCGGGGCACCACCGTGTTCCTGCGCCGGGGCGAGTGCCTGGTGGTCCGCACCAAGCGCGGGAAGGACTTCGCGATCAGCGTCGACGACGCCGAGCGCGGGGCCGCCCTGTTGAACGCGCTGATCGCCCGCACCGGCAGCCCGACCCGCTGACGGCCCGTACGGCCCGTACGGCCCGGCCCACCGACCTGCGGCGCAGCCGGACCGCCCCGCCTGAACCCGCCTGGAGCCCGGCAACGGAAGCGCCCATCGGGCCGCCTCCGGTGGGGGGGCCATCCTCCTTCTGTCCAGTTGGTGGACGGCCCGACCAGGTCGGTCTACCCCAACGCG
>NZ_JBHTTU010000073.1:8590-34084 GCF_042794375.1 Kitasatospora sp. NPDC056531
CACTGCCCCCCCCGCCACTCCCACCCTGTACTGCCCCTGCTCACTTCCTCCTTACCCCGGGCCCGTCCGTCTGCGGTCAGGCTGGTGCGCGGTCAGGCCGGTGCGGTCGGCCCCAGCGCGGCGAGCGGCGGACGGGCGGCGGTGCGGGTGGCCGGCGGCGACGGCGGTTTCCCCTCGCGCGGCGTGTGGCGCCGCCCCGAGCAGCGCTGGGTGGACCATCCTGGTCGGCGCCGCGCTGGTGGCGCCGCTGTGCGGGCTGCTGCAGCCCACCACAAACCACCTGATCCAGTGGTGGGCCACGAACCTTTGCGGGTACACCAGTTGACGGCCGCTTCCGTGCGGCGGCGCCCTTCGACACCGCCCCACGTGATCCCCCAGCGGCCGGACGATCCGCGGGCCACGGCTGCCCGTACGGTAGGCGAGGAGGCGTCCGTGAGTGACGACCTGCGCAGCGAGAGAACTCCCGACCCCCCACAGCGACAGAGCCTCCAGGACGAACGGACGGTCAGCTTCCTGCGCTTCGGCGTCGGGGCGATCGGCGTCCTGCTGCCGCCGGCGCTGCCGGTCGGCAACTGGTTGGCGGACGAGGTCATGGGGCGCGGCACGGACGGCTTCTGGCCGGCCTCGATGAGCGCCGCGTACTACACCGGGACGCGCAACGTCCTCGTCGGGGCGCTGTGCGCGCTCGGGGTGTTCCTGATCTGCTACCGCTTCGACCGGCGGGACGACCGGTGGAGCACGGCGGCCGGGGTGTCCGCCCTCGTGGTCGCGCTGTGCCCGACGGCGCCGGGGGACCCGACGGAGGTGCAGCGGGTGGTCGGGGTGTTCCATCTGGTCTTCGCCGCCCTGCTGTTCGTGATGCTGGCGCTGTTCTGCCTCTACTCCTTCCGCAATCCGCGCTCGGCGCAGCCGGCCCGGGTCGGCGCGGCCTACCTGGCGGCAGGGGTGCTGATCCTGGTCGCGCTGCTGGCCGCGGCCGTCTGCGGGCTGTCCGGGTTCGGGGCGCACTGGTCGGTGCGGCCGATGTACCTGTGCGAGTGGGTGTCGACCTGGGCCTTCGGTGCGGCCTGGATCGGCGCGGCGGTGGAGCTGGCGGCGGGGCGCGGCGGGCGGGCCGGGTCCGGGGCGCTCCCCCATCAGGCGGTCGGGATCGAGGCGCGGAGTCCGGAGGCCCAGACCTGAGGGTTCGTCATCTCGTCGTACCGGACGACCGTTACCATGCGGACCGAGGACCGCCGCCGTGGCGGCCGGTGACGGATGCCCAACGGCAACGGGAGGGCGAGCATGGCGAACGAGGTCCGGGCCCAGCAGGAATCACAGCAGGGACCGCAGCAGGAACCGCGGCAGGACCACCCCTCGGTGGACCTGCGGATGGACGTACCGCACTCCGCGCGGGTCTACGACTACCTCATCGGCGGCAAGACCAACTTCGAGGCGGACCGGGTCGCCGCGCACGCCTCGGTGCGGGCCTGGCCGTCGCTGCCGGTCTCGATGCGCACCACCCGCGACTTCATGCAGCGTTCGGTGCGCCACCTCACCGAGCAGTACGGGGTGCGGCAGTTCCTGGACATCGGCACCGGCATCCCCACCTCGCCCAATGTGCACGAGATCGCCCAGGCGATCGCCCCCGGGACCCGGGTCGCGTACGTGGACAACGACCCGATCGTACTGAGCCACGCGCGGGCCCTGATGTCCAGCACGCCCGAGGGCCGCACCTGTTACGTGGACGCCGACTTCCGCGACCCGGAGTCGATCATCGCCAACCCCCGGCTGCGCCAGGTGCTCGACCTCTCGCGGCCGGTGGCGCTGTCGCTGATCGCCATCGTGCACTTCGTGCTGGACGAGGACGACCCGCAGGGCATCGTGCGCCGCTTCATGGACGCGCTGGCGCCCGGCAGCTTCCTCGCCCTGACGGTGTTCACCGGCGACACCGACCCGGTCGGGGTGGGTGGCGTCGGCCGGGAGTACAACGCGCGCGGCATCCCGCTGCAGATCCGCGACAAGGCCGAGGCGGAGGCCTTCTTCGAAGGATACGAGCTGCTCGACCCGGGCGTCACCCTGGTCCACCACTGGCGGCCGGACGCCGACGCCCCGGTGGTCCGCGACCAGGACATCGCGATGTACGCGGGCGTGGCGGTCAAGCACTGACGCAGGTGGGCCTGGTCAGCCGGGCACGGAGACCAGGCCCGCCTCGTACGCCAGGATGACCAGCTGCACCCGGTCGCGGGCGTCCAACTTGGCCAGCAACCGGGTCATGTAGGTCTTCACGGTGGCGATGCTGAGCACCAGCTCGGCGGCGATCTCGGTGTTGGACAGGCCCCGGCCGACCAGGGTGAGGATCTCCCGCTCCCGGTCGGTGATCACGTCCAGCCGGTGGGACTCCCGCACCGGCTTGGGCTGCTGGGCCGCGAAGGCCCCGATCAGCCGCCGGGTGACGCTCGGTGCGATGAGCGCGTCCCCGGCGGCAACCACCCGGACGGCGGCGAGGATGTCGTCCAGCGCCATGTCCTTGACCAGGAAGCCGGACGCCCCGGCGCTCAGCGCCGCGTACACGTGCTCGTCCTCGTCGAAGGTGGTGAGCACGACCACCTTCGTCGGCCCGCCGGCCGCGGTCACCCGCCGGGTGGCCTCGATGCCGTCGGTGCCGGGCATCCGGATGTCCATCACCACGACGTCCGGCCGCAGTTCGGCGGCCAGCCGGACGGCCTCGGCGCCGTCGCCGGCCTCGCCGACCACCTCGACGTCCGTCGTCTCGGTGATCACCATCTCCAACGCGGCCCGCACCAGCGGCTGGTCGTCGGCCAGCACCACCCGGATCACGCGGTCTCCCCCTCGGGGAGCGGGATCGGCAGCCGGGCGGCGACCCGGAAGCCGCCGTCCGGGCGCGGCCCGGCGTCGAACTCGCCGTGCAGCAGGGCGACCCGCTCGCGCAGCCCGGCCAGGCCGAAGCCGCTGCCGGGTGCGTCGCCGTGGCCCCGGCCCCGATCGGTGACCTCCACCCGTACCTCCCCCGCTCGGCTGCGGTCGACACTCACCAGGCAGGCGCGCACCCGCGCGTGCCGGACCACGTTGGTCACCGACTCCTGGATGATCCGGAACGCCGAGAGGTCGATCTCCGGTGGTAGCGGCCCCGGTTCACCCGCGCGCCGCACCTCCACCCGCACCCCGGCCGCGGTGGTGGCCACGGCCAGCCGGTCGAGGTCGGCCAGGCCCGCCGGGACGGTGTCGGACACCTCGCCGTCGGCCTGGCGCAGCGCGACCAGCATCCGGCGCAGCGCGGCCAGGGTCTCCCGGCCGGCCGCCTCGATCTCGCCCAGCGCCTGCTTGGCCCGTTCGGGCCGGCGGTCGATCACCCGGCGGGCGGCGCCGGCCTGCAGGGCGACGATGCCGATGCTGTGCGCGACGGTGTCGTGCATCTCGCGGGCGATCCGCAGCCGTTCGGCGGTGACCGCCTCGGCGGCCGCCCGGCCGCTCAAGGTCTCGGCATGCTCCCGGTTCTGCCGCACCGAGCGTCCGGCCAGCCAGGCGACCAGGGCGAGCAGCGCGGCGCCGTCGGCCGAGCCGATGTGGGTGCCGGTGAAGATGCCGACGGTGTTGCCGTGGACCATGCCCATGTGCAGCACCAGGAAGACCGCCGCCACGGCGAAGGCCGCGCGCGAACTGCGGCGCGGGCCACGGGCGGTGATCAGGAACAGCGCGACGTACACCGCCAGCAGCGAGCCCGGTGGGACTTGGGCGTTCGCCGACCAGCCGTCGGTCTCCGTCCAGGTGGCGATCAGCAGCACGACGACCGAGAGCACCGGCAGCCGGCGCACCAGCGCGGCGCCGACGAAGGCGATCGCGGTGTCGCCCAGGGTGAAGGCCAGGCCACCGTGCAGGGCGGCGCCGTGCTGCAGCCGTTCGGTGGCGCCGAGCAGCACGGCGGGGTAGGCGGCGGCCACGCACCAGGCGAGGGCGACCCAGGCCTCGGGCTGGACGCGCCGCAGCAGCGGGGGCGTCGGTGTCTCGGGCATGGTTCAAGATCGTAACGACGGGGTCGGGCGCCGTCATCCAACCGTGGTTGTACGACCGGGGCCGACCCGCGGTGTCGACACCGGTCCGATGTGGCGGCCGGGCCTCCCCCGGCACCGTGGTGCCCGTGATCGAAGTCATCGAACTGACCAAGCGCTACGGCCGCCGCACGGCCGTCGACCGCCTCACCTTCACCGTCCGCCCCGGCCGGGTCACCGGCTTCCTCGGCCCCAACGGCGCGGGCAAGTCCAGCGCGGGCGCGGCGGTGGGCACCGTGGTGGTGCTGTTCTTCCTCCCCTCCTTGGTCACCGAGCGCTACCGCTGGACCGCCGACGTGCTGCACGCCCTGCCCTTCCCCGCCTGGCAGCGCCTGGCCCGCACCACGCTGACAGGCCTGCGGCCCACCGAGTACCCGGCCACGGTCGCGGGCTCCTGGACCACCTACGCGGTGTGGTCGCTCGCCTCGGTGGTCATCGCGGCGGTGGTGATCCAGCGCCGGGACCACTGACGGCGCGGTTGCCGCCCGGTCGAACCTCGCCGTCACGACAGCCGGGCCCTATGCCCGCCGGCCCGCCACCTCGTCCGCCAGCGCCACCAGCAGCGCCATCAGGATCAGGCCCCCCGCCACCGCGACGCCCAGTTGGAAGGCCAGCGCCCAGTCCGGGTGGCGGCCGCCGGCGTGGGCGAAGAAGACCGAGCCGACCACCGCGATGCCGACCGCCGAGCCGACCCGCTGGGCGGTCTGCAGCACACCGCCCGCGCTGCCCGCGCGGGCGAGCGGGACGTACTGGAGGGTGAGGGTCTGGTTCGGAGAGATCACCAGGCCGCTGCCCACCCCGGCGACCAGCAGCGGGCCGACCGTCGCCCAGCCCACCGAGGAGCCCGACCACAGCTGCACCGCCAGGGCCGAGGCCAGCAGGCCGAGCAGCACCAGCAGCAGCCCCGCCACCACCAGCCGCCGCCCGAGCCGACTCACCAGCCGGCCGCCGACCGCCGCCGCCACCCCCGAGCCGAGCGCGAAGGGGGTGACCGCCAGGCCCGCCGTCAGCGCCGAGTAGTGCAGGCCCACCTGGAGGTACAGCGTGAAGATGAAGAAGATCGCGGTGAACCCGGCGAAGTACACCAGCGACAGCAGCACCCCCGCCGCGTACGGGCGCACCGCGAACAGCGCCATGCTCACCAAGGGCTCGCACCGCCGCGCGTAGTACCGCTCCCAGCCGACGAAGGCCGCCAGCAGCGCCGCCGCGAGCGGCAGCAGCAGCCAGCGCACCGAGCCGTGCCACTGCTGCGCCTGGACGAAGGGCAGCAGCAGCGCAACCGTCCCGGCGCCGAGCAGCAGCACGCCGACCGGGTCGAAGTCGCGGTGCCCGGCCCGCCCTGCGGTCGGGCGGGGCGCCGGGAGCAGCCGGTAGCCGATCGGCAGTGCGGCGGCGCCGATCGGCAGGTTGACCAGGAACACCCAGCGCCAGCCGTCCTGCGGGCCGAACAGGTGGATCAGCAGGCCGCCGAGCAGCGGTCCGACGGCGGTGGACAGCCCGATGGTCGCGCCGAGCGCACCGAAGGCCCGGCCGCGCTCGGCGCCCTGGAACAGGATCTGGATGAAGCCGGACACCTGCGGCACCAGCACACCGCCGGCCGCGCCCTGGATCAGCCGGGCCAGCACCAGCCACTCCTGGTTCTGCGCCGCCCCGGCCAGGGCACTGGCCGCGGTGAACAGGGCGAGCCCGGTCAGGAAGACGGCCCGTCGGCTGCGGGCGTCGCCGAGCCGCCCGGCCGGGACGAGCACCAGGCCGAAGGCGAGCGCGTAGCCGCTGAGCACCCACTGCAGGCCGCTGTCGGACATGTGCAGCCCGGCCCGCACGGTCGGCAGGGCGACGTTCACGATGCTGACGTCCAGCAGGGTCATGAACCCGGCGACCAGGCAGACCGTGAGCGCCCGCCAGCGCCGTGCCTCGGCCCGCCCGCCGACGGCGGAGGCGCCGGGCGGCTCGGGGTTCACGGCGTTGCGGGAGGACTGGGCGATCATGGGAACCCCTTCCCGGTGTCCGGGGGGAGCCGGCTCGGCCCATCGTCGCCCGGCCCGCACCGCGCCGCCACCCGGGCCCGGGAGCGGGTCTCCACTCACCCGTACGGCCGAACCGGATCGCGACCGGCCCGTACCCGCCGGAGGCTGGCGGCATGACTGTCGCCAGCGAGACCCAGCCCTCCGCCCCGCCGGTGCTCGACGTACGGCAGCGGAACGTCGTCTTCGGCACCATCGTGCTCGGCATCCTGCTGGCCGCCCTGGACCAGACCATCGTCGGCACCGCGCTGCCCACGATCGTCGCGGACCTCGGCGGGGCCTCGCACATGTCCTGGGTGGTGACGGCCTATCTGCTGGCCGAGACGGTGGCCACCGTGCTGGCCGGAAAGTTCGGCGACCTGTACGGGCGCAAACTGCTGTTCCAGGTCTCGGCGATCGTCTTCATCACCGGCTCCTTCCTGTGCGGCCTGGCCACCGACATGATCCTGCTGATCGCCTGGCGGGCGGTGCAGGGCATCGGCGCGGGCGGGCTGATGGTGACGGCCATGGCGCTGATCGCGGACGTCATCCCGCTGCGCGAGCGCGGCAAGTACCAGGGCGCGATCGGCGCGGTGTTCGGTCTGGCCACGGTGATCGGGCCGTTGCTGGGCGGGCTGTTCACCGACCACCTGTCCTGGCGCTGGGCGTTCTACGTCAACGTGCCGATCGCCGTCCTGGTGGTGGCCGCGGCCGCCCGGACCATCCCGTCGGTGCGCTCGGCGGTGCGGCCGGTGATCGACTACCTGGGGATCGCGCTGGTCTCGGTCGGCGCCAGCGCCCTGATCCTGGCGACCAGTTGGGGCGGCAACCAGTACGCCTGGGGCTCCGGGGTGGTCATCGGCCTGTTCGCGGGCGGCGCGGTGGCGCTCGGGCTGTTCTGCTGGGTGGAGACCCGGGCGGTCGAACCGATGCTGCCGATGCGGCTGTTCCGCAACCCGGTGTTCGCGGTCTGCTCGGTGCTCAGCTTCATCGTCGGCTTCGCGATGCTCGGCGCGCTGACCTTCCTGCCGACCTTCCTGCAGTACGTGGACGGCGACTCGGCGACGGTCTCCGGCGTGCGGATGCTGCCGATGGTGATCGGCCTGCTGATCGCCTCCATCGCCAGCGGCAACGCGGTCAGCAAGACCGGCCGGTACCGGGTGTTCCCGATCGTCGGCACCCTGGTGATGGCCCTCGGCCTCTACCTGCTCTCCCGCCTCCGACCCGGCACCGGCACCGCGCTGGCCTCCTTCTACATGTTCGTGCTCGGCGTCGGCATCGGGCTGAGCATGCAGGTGCTGACCATCGCCGTGCAGAACACCGTCGACTACACGGACCTCGGCACCGCCACCTCCGGGGTGACCTTCTTCCGCACCATCGGCAGCTCCTTCGGCACCGCCGTGTTCGGCACCGTCTACGCCAACAGCCTCAAGACCCGACTGGCCGAGGGCATCGCCTCCGCCGCCCGGCTCACCGGCGCCGACCCGGCCGTGCTCGCCCGCGCCGCCGAGAGTCCGCAGGGCCTGCACCGGCTCCCCGCCGCCCAGGCCGCGCCGATCGTCCAGGCGTACTCCGACGCCCTGCACACCGTGTACCTGTGGTCGATCCCGGTGGCCGTGGTCGGCTTCGTGGTCGCGCTGTTCCTCAAGCAGGTGCAGCTGCGCGACACCGCCCGGGCCGGCTCCACCGACATGGGCGAGGGCTTCGGCCAGCCGACCACCAGCGACTCCGACCCGCACCTGGAGTACGCGGTCTGCACGATCGTGCGCGGCGTGGACCTGGACACCGTACGGACGATCGTCGGCGGCGCCGACACCCGGGTGGACCTCGCCGGGGCCTGGGCCCTGATGGAGGTGGCCGGCCACACCAAGGCCCTCGGGCACGCCTCCCTCGACCTGATCGCCGCCCGCAGGCGGGTGCCGCCCGAAGTGCTGGAGCCCGTCTTCGACCGGATGACCGCCCAGGGCTACCTCACCCGCGACGGCGACCGGTTCACCCACACCGAGGCCGGCGTCAGCGAGGTGCGGGCCCTCGCCCGCGCCTGGTCGGGCTGGCTCAACGACCGCCTGGACGCCGACGCCGGCCGCCCGCGCAGCCCCGAGCTACGCACCGCGGCGGACGCCATCGCCTGGCGCCTGCTGGTCGAGGACCTCGCCAACGGCCTTCCGGCGCACGTCCGTTCCGAGGACGGCGCGAAGGTCTGAGGCACGGCCGGCGCGGTCCGGCGCCTCACCGGACGGGCGCGGGCTCCTCCGGCGCGCGGGTGCCGGTGGGCGTTTCGTCGGCGCCGACGGCGATGCCCCGGCGCTTGGAGATCCACACGGCGAGGACGACGACGGCCAGGGCCAGCAGGGCGATGGCCAGCCGGAGGCCGAGGTTGGCATGCGGACCGAAGCTGAGTTTGACGATCGCCGGCGCCACCAGGAGGGAGACCAGGTTCATCACCTTCAGGAGCGGGTTGATGGCCGGTCCGGCGGTGTCCTTGAAGGGATCGCCCACGGTGTCGCCGATGACGGTGGCTTCGTGCGCGGGGCTGCCCTTGCCGCCGTGGTGACCGTCCTCGACCAGCTTCTTGGCGTTGTCCCAGGCGCCGCCCGAGGTGGCCAGGAAGACGGCCATCAGGGTGCCCGCGCCGATCGCTCCGGCCAGGTAGGAGCCCAGTGGGCCGACGCCGAGCAGGAAACCGAGGGCGATCGGGGTCAGCACGGCGAGCAGGCCCGGGGTGACCAGTTCGCGCAGCGCGTCGCGGGTGCAGATGTCCACCACCCGGCCGTACTCGGGCCGCTCGGTGCCGTCCATGATGCCGGGCCGGGTCCGGAACTGGCGCCGGACCTCGAAGACGACCGCGCCGGCGGAGCGCGAGACGGCGTTGATCGCCAGACCGGAGAAGAGGAAGACGACGGCGGCGCCGGCCAGCAGGCCGACCAGGTTGTCGGGCTGGTCGATGGCCAGGCTCAGGCTCGAACCGTGGGCGGCCGGGCCGATCTGTTCCTCGGCGGTCGCGATGGTGTCGGTGTAGGAGCCGAACAGCGCGGTGGCGGCGAGCACCGCGGTGGCGATGGCGATGCCCTTGGTGATCGCCTTGGTGGTGTTGCCGACGGCGTCCAGTTCGGTGAGCACCTGGGCGCCGGCGCCGGTGATGTCTCCGGACATCTCCGCGATGCCCTGGGCGTTGTCGGAGACCGGGCCGAAGGTGTCCATCGCGACGATCACACCGACGGTGGTCAGGAGTCCGGTCCCGGCCAGCGCGACCGCGAACAGGGACAGGATCAGCGAGCCGCCGCCGAGCAGGAAGGCGCCGTAGACGGCGGCTCCGATGGCCACGGCGGAGTACACAGCCGATTCCAGACCGAGCGCGACACCGGAGAGCACCACGGTGGCCGGCCCGGTCAGCGAGGTCTTGCCCACGTCCCGCACCGGGCGGCGGGTGGTCTCGGTGAAGTAGCCGGTCAGTTGCTGGATGACGGCGGCCAGCACGATCCCGATGGCCACCGCGGCCAGGGCGAACACCCGCGGGCTGCCCGCGTGCCGGGTGATCTCGGCGGACACCCCGTGCAGACCGGAGAAGCGGGCCGGGAGGAACGCGAAGACCGCGCCGGCCACCAGGGCGAGGGACACCACGGCGGAGGCGAAGAAGCCGCGGTTGATGGCGGTCATCCCGCTGCGGTCCGTGGGCCGCGGGGAGACCATCTGGATGCCCAGGACCGCCGTGAGCACCCCGATGGCGGGCACCACCAGGGGGAAGGTCAGCCCGTTGTCGCCGAAGGCGGCTCTGCCCAGGATCAGCGCGGCGACCAGGGTCACGGCGTAGGACTCGAACAGGTCGGCCGCCATCCCCGCGCAGTCGCCCACGTTGTCACCCACGTTGTCGGCGATCGTCGCCGCGTTGCGTGGATCGTCCTCGGGGATCCCCTGCTCGACCTTGCCCACCAGGTCCGCGCCCACGTCCGCGGCCTTGGTGAAGATCCCACCGCCCACCCGCATGAACATCGCCAGCAACGCCGCTCCGAAGCCGAAGCCCTCCAGCACCTTCGGCGCGTTCGCCTGGTAGATCAGCACCACCGTCGCCGCCCCCATGAGGCCCAGCCCCACGGTGAACATCCCCACCACCCCACCGGTGCGGAAGGCGATCCGCATCGCCCGGTGCGACACCCTTCGCACGATCGATGCCGCGGTGGGCCCCTCCCAGGACTCCACGGCCGGGACCGGCGCCGTCCCCGCCCGGGCCGCCGCCGCCACCCGAACATTGCTGCGCACCGCGAGCTGCATCCCGACGTACCCCGTCGTCGCCGAGAAGGCCGCCCCGACCAGGAAGAACACCGAACGCCCGATCCGCTGCCCCCAGTTGTCCGCCGGCAGCAGCAGAAGCACGAAGGGCACCACCCCTGCGAAGACGCCCAGGGTGCGGAACTGGCGTCTCAGGTAGGCGTTCGCACCCTCCTGAACCGCCCCGGCGATCCGCCGCATCGTCTCGGTGCCCTCGTCCGCGGCCAGGACCTGGCGGGCGAACGCCCCGGCCACCACCAGGGCGCCCGCCCCGACCACCGCGACGATCACCAGCAGCGTTCGGCCCGACCCGGTCAACACGGGCGCGGCCGCAACGGACGCGCCCGCATGAAAGATCCCAGCCATTCCGTGCTCCTTGACGTCGTGTCTGGGGCGTCAGGTGCGCGAATTCGCCGCCCGGGAACCGTCAGACCGAGGCTAACCCCGGGGGCTGGAGGTCTCCACGGGGGTTAGGGCAATCGCGTGCCCGGCATGCGACGGCGGGTGATCCCCTCGAAGATGGTGGAGCCGACGCCGTCGGACGCCACGGATCGCGAAGGAGAGCGACATGGACTTCGAGGTGATCGTCGAGATCCCGCAGGGATCACGGAACAAGTACGAGATGGACCATGCCGCCGGACGGATCCGCCTGGACCGGATGCTGTTCACGGCCACCCGCTATCCGGCGGACTACGGGTTCATCGAGGACACCCTCGGCGGGGACGGTGACCCCCTCGATGCCCTCGTCCTCGTCGACGAGCCCACCTTTCCCGGATGCGGCATCACCTGCCGCGCCATCGGCATGTTCGTCATGACCGATGAGAAGGGTCCGGACGAGAAGATCCTCTGCGTGCCCGCCCACGACCCCCGCTTCACCCGTCTGCAGGACATCGACGACATGCCCCGGCACGACCTGAACGAGATCACCCACTTCTTCGAGGTCTACAAGGATCTCGAACCCGGAAAGTCCGTCGAGGGCTCCCACTGGGCGAACAAGGCCGAAGCCTACGCCGAGATCGCGGCCTCACGCTCCAGAGCCGCCGCCCGGTAGACCCGCGCCACGACCCCTCGACCTCCAGCGACCCGACGTGACGTCAGGATCCGCTGCCGTAGGGCCTGGTGATGACTTCCAGGCCGTGGCCGGACGGATCCCGGAAGTAGACGCCGCGGCCGCCGTCGTTGTGGTTGATCTCGCCGACCCGCTGCATGCGCGGGTCGGCGTAGAACTCGATGCCACCCTGCTGGATCCGGGCGAATATGCCGTCGAACTCCGCCTCCGAGACCAGGAACGCGTAGTGCTGCGGGGCGAGGAGCTCGGGATCGGCGGTGGCGAAGTCGAGGGTGACTCCGTTCGCAGTGACGAGTGGCAGGAACGGGCCCCAGGCCGCGCCGAGTTCGAGGCCGAGAATGCCGGCCGCGAACTCGGCGGACTCCTGCCGGTCACGGGCGAGGACGATGGTGTGGTTCAGCTCGACGGGCATGGTGGTGACCTACTGCACCACGACCGTGCCGTGCATGAAGGGGTGGATCGAGCAGATGTACGCGTATGTCCCGGGCGTGGTGAAGGTGTAGCTGTACGAGGCCCCCTGGTTCAGCGGCGCGGAGGCGAGCGGGCCGGAACCGGTACTGGTCACCGTGTGCACGTCGGAGTCGTTGTTGGTCCAGGTGACAGTGGTGCCCGCGCTGACCGTGAGTGTGCCGGGCGCGAACGCGAAGTTCGCTATGGTGACCTGCTGCGCTCCGGCGGCCGGGGCCATGGGCACGGCCGTCAGGACCGTCTGCGACACCGCGGACGCGGTGACCCCGTGCGATTGTGCGGCCGCCGGGCCCCCGGCGCCGAGCGCGCCGAGCCCCGCGGCGACCACAGCGGCCACCAGGGGTCTCGCGATCCGACGGCGCGCATTGTCGTTGCTCTTGATGTTCCTGCGTGATGTCTCAGTCATGATGCCCACCCGACGTGTGTTGGCTTTACGCAGGGCCTTCTTCAGCGTATCCCCGCGCCGCGGGATGGACATCTCAGCGGCCGGTGAGGCCGGCGAGCACGGTTTTCGCAGGTCAGTCAGCTGCTGCTCGACGCGAATGGTCCCGTTCCGGAAGCCGATGTGCTTCAACTCCAGGCCGAGGAGCTCCCCTTGGCGCCGCGGCGGGGCCCTCGTGCCGCGGCACGGGCTCGCACTCCCGCTCAGCCGACCGCGTTTCGGTACTTGCGCACCGACAGCCAGGAGAACAGCCCCAGGATCAGTAGCGACCAGAGCACGGACGCCGCGACCGGATGCCGCATCGGCCAGGCGTGCGCGCCGTCGACCCCCGGGTTGCCGAACAGGTCCCTGCATGCCTGGACGGTGGCGCTGAACGGGTTCCAGTAGGCAATCGCCTGCAGCCGGCCCGGCAAGGTGTTCACCGGCACGAACGCGTTGGAGAGAAAGGTGAGCGGGAAGAGCCAGATCAGGCCCGCCGAGGTGGCCGCCTCCGGGCTGCGCACCGACAGGCCGATCAGCGCCCCGATCCAGGAGAAGGCGTAGCCCAACAGGAGCAGCAGCAGGAAGCCGACCAGCGCCTCAAGCACCCCGTGGTGCACCCTCCAACCCACCAGCAGCGCCACGATCGCCAGCACCAGCAGGACGAAGGCGCTCTGCACCGCGTCGGCCAGGGTCCGCCCGCTGAGCACCGCTGAGCGCGCCATGGGCAGCGCGCGGAAGCGGTCCACCAGCCCCTTGGTCATGTCCTCCGCGATGCCGGCGGAGGCCCCGGCCACTGCGAAGGTGACCGTCTGGGCGAAGATCCCCGCCATCAGGAACTCCCGGTAGCCGCCACCCGGCACCTTGATCGCGCCGCCCAGCACGTACGAGAAGAGCAGCACGAACATCACCGGCTGCAACAGCCCGAAGACCACGATCTCCGGCATCCGGGTCATCCGGCGCAGGTTCCGCCGGGCGACCACCCAGGAGTCGCGCGCCGTCCGGACGACGACGCCGCGCGGCCGCCGCATCGTGCCTCCCCCCGTGTCGGTGGTGACGACCGCCATGGTCATGCGTCCTTTCCCGGGTCGGTCTCCTCGGCCGCGTGGCCGGTGAGGGAGAGGAAGACGTCGTCGAGGGTGGGCCTGCGCAGGCCGATGTCGTCGATGACGATGTCCTGCCCGTCCAGCTCACGGATGACGTCGGCGAGCACCAGGGCGCCCCCGCTCACCGGCACGGTGATCCGCCGGGTGTGCCGCTCCACGCTGAGCCGGTCCTCGCCGTACGGGGTGAGCGCCGCCACGGCCGCGCCGATCAGCTCCTGCTCGTGGACCACCACTTCCACCCGCTCCCCGCCGATCCTGGCTTTGAGGTCGTCCACCGAACCGCGTGCGATCACCCGGCCGTGGTCGACCACGGCGATGCCGTGCGCCAGCCGGTCGGCCTCCTCAAGGTGCTGGGTGGTGAGCAGCAGGGTGGTGCCCTCCGTCACCAGTGTCTCGATGACCTCCCACAGCGCCAGCCGGTTGCGCGGGTCCAGACCGGTGGTGGGTTCGTCGAGGAACATCACCGGAGGCCGCACCACCAGTGCGGCCGCCAGGTCGAGCCGACGGCGCATACCGCCGGAGTAGGTCTTGGCCAGCCGGTCGGCCGCCTCGGCGAGGTCGAACCACTCCAGCAGCTCCCGGGCGCGCGCCTTGGCGGCCCCGGTCCGCATCTGGTAGAGCTCGCCGACCATCCGGAGGTTCTCCCGGCCGGTGAGGTACTCGTCAACCGCCGCGTACTGGCCGCAGAGGCCGATCAGGCTGCGGACCCGGCCGGGTTCCTTGAGCACGTCCACCCCCGCGACGTGAGCGCTGCCCGCATCGGGCCGCACCAGGGTGGTGAGCACCCGCACCGTGGTGCTCTTGCCGGCTCCGTTGGGGCCGAGCAGGCCCAGCACCGTCCCCTCCGGCACGTGGAGATCGACCCCGTCCAGGGCCCGTACGTCGCCGAAGGTCTTCACCAGGCCCTCGGCTCGGATGCCTGCCCTCATGCGCCTCTTCCTTCTGCCGGTGAGCTACCGGACGAGTACGACGGCCACTGCTGACAGCGGGCTTCTCAATTGTGCTGTCCGACGAGGGGAACGGCCCGGTGGCCCACACGCACCTCGGGGCGTCCCGGTGCGCAGCCGCCCGGAATGCGACTTGCCCCGGAGTGATGAAAACCTGGAAGAGGGCCTGGCCCGGCCCGGCTGAGCCGCCGGGTTCACCCTGCGCACCAGACTCAACACCGTATGCGTTCTCTGCCGAATCGAGGCGGTCCCAGTGGATCTCAGGATGTCGGTCGAAGACCGGGAGGAGTTCCTCGCCGGCCTGCACGTGGGAGTCCTCGGGGTGGACGACCCGCGTGACGGTGGTGGGCCGTTGCTGGTCCCGCTCTGGTACTCCTACCGGCCCGGTGGGCTGGTGACGATCGAGACCGGCCGGGAGACGCTGAAGGCCCGGCTCATCCGCAGCGCGGGCCGGTTCAGCCTCTGTGCGCAGGACGAGTCCGCACCCTACCGCTACGTCAGCGTGGAGGGGCCGGTGGTGGCCGTCGAGGATCCACTGCCGCCGACCGAGCGCGAGGAGCTGGCCCGCCGGTACCTGGACGCGGACACGGCGACCGCGTACCTGGCGGCCAATCAGCGGCAACTGGCCGACGACATCCTCATCCGGATGCGGCCCCGGCGATGGCGGAGCATCGACTTCGCCGCCTTCGCCAGGGAGTTCGAGCAGTAGCTCTCCCGCGCCGGGTACTTCATGCGCAGCAGAGACGAGACATCCCGATGGACCCTCAGGCAAGAACGCATCAGGTGGCGGCGGGCGAGGTCGAGACGGTCCGGTATCCGCGTGATCGCTGTCTCCACGAGCTGTTCGACGCCCGGGCGGCCGACCGCCCGCAGGCCACCGCCTGCGTCCAGCACGGTCGCGGCATCAGCTACGGCGAGCTCAGGATCCGCTCCGACGCGCTGGCCGCCCGGCTGCACGATTCCGGTGTGCGGCACGGCGACAAGGTCGGAGTGTGCGGGGCGCGGTCACCGGAAGCACTGGTCGCCTTCCTGGGCATCCTCAAGACCGGCGCGGCGTACGTTCCGCTCGACGACGCCTCACCGCCCGCGCGTCTGCAGGCGATGGCCGAGGACGCGGGGGTGCACACCCTCGTCATGCTGCCCGGCGGTGTCCGCCGCATCCGGCGCGTGCGTGCCCGCGTCGACCTGGGCGGCCTGGCACCGACGGCTCCGGTCGCGGTACCGCGGGTCCGGGTGCTTCCCACGGACTGCGCCTACGTGATGTTCACCTCCGGCTCGACCGGCCGTCCCAAGCCCGTGGCGATCCCGCACCGCGGAGTCGTCCGGTTGGCCGCCTCCGACCTGGTCCGGCAGCGGCCGCGGCCCGGTGAACGGGTGCTGCACGCCTACGGCATCTCCTCGGACGCCTCCGCGATCGAGATCTGGCCCGCACTGCTCGCCAACGCCTGCATCGTGATCGCCGACCAGGAGGAGCTGCTGTCACCGGCCGCTCTGGAGTCACTGTTGCTCTCCGAGCGGGTCAGCATCGCCTATCTGACCACCGGGGTGTTCCACCACATCGCACGCACCAGGCCGTCGGCACTGCAGTCCCTGCGGTTCGCCTCGGCCGGGGGCGAGGTGATGGACGCGGAGCTGGCCCGCGCGATCCTGGCGGCCTGCCCGAACACCAACGTGGTCAACTTCTACGGTCCGACGGAGAACAGCGTGGTCTCCACCGCACACCTCGTGCACGATCTGCCTCCCGAGGTGACGGCCGTGCCGATCGGCCGCCCGCTGGAGAACTCCACGTGTCACGTGCTGCGCGCGGACGGCACCCTCGCAGACGCCGGTGAGGAAGGTGAGCTCCTCGTCGGCGGAGACGGACTCGCCCTGGGGTACCTCGGCGATCCCGAGCTGACCGCCGAGCGCTTCGTCGACAACTTCGTCGAACCCGGGACACGTCTGTACCGCACCGGCGACCGGGTGGTCTGCCGCCCGGACGGCGTACTGGAGTACCGGGCCCGGGCGGACCGGCAGATCAAACTGCGCGGGCACCGCATCGAGCTCGACGAGATAGAGGCGCGGCTGCGGGCGAACGATGCGGTGGGCGAGGCCGTCGTCGAACGGGACGGCGACACCCTGATCGGATACGTGACACCGGCCCGCCCAGGTCAGACGCTGTCGCTGGACCGCATCCGCGGCGGTCTCGCGACGTGGCTGCCCGCAGCCGCGGTGCCCTCGCGGCTGGTGGAGGTCGCGCGATTCCCGGTGACCGCGGCCGGCAAGGTCGACCGGCGCCGGTTACGCGCGCAGGCGGCGACCGAGACGGCCGCCACCCCGGTGACGGTCGAGGGCCTCGGGACCGGTCCGCAGGACACCCTGGCGCGGATCTGGCAGGTGGTGCTGGGTGTGCACCCGGCACCGGATGACAGCTTCTTCGACATCGGCGGCGACTCGCTGCTGGCAGCCGAGGTCGTCACCCGTACGCTGACCGCCTTCGACCTCGACGCCCGACACGGCCGCACCCTGGTCCACAGTCTGCTGCGCTCCCCCGCCTTGGAGGACTTCACCGGCGCCGTCGCCACCCTCAAGGACCGGCACGGCGGGGCGCTGGCCGACCCGGGCCCGGTGGACTTCCGCGCCGAGGCGCGGCTGGGCTTCACCCTGCCACCGCAACGCGGGCCGGAGCCGGACTGGCGGCACCCTCGGGAGGTGCTGCTCACCGGCGCTTCCGGCTTCGTCGGCGCCTTCCTGCTCACTGCGCTGCTGCGCCGTACCGACGCCCGGGTGCACTGCCCGGTGCGAAGCCGAAACCGCGCCCACGCCCGGCAGAAGGTGACGCGAAACCTGGCCCGCTTCGGCCTCGCCGCCACCGAAGCGGCCCACCGCATCGTCTCCTTCCCCGCCGACCTCGCCGAGCCCGGTCTCGGTCTCGAACCGGGCCACGCCGACGAGCTCGCCGACGCCCTGGACCTGGTGATCCACTCGGCCGCGCAGGTCAACTTCCTCTATCCGTACGACGCGCTGCGCCGCACCAACGTGGAGGGCACCAGGGAGCTCATCCGGCTGGCGGCCGGGCGCGGGGTGCCGGTGCACTTCCTCTCCACCATCGCGGTGCTGGCGGGCTTCGGAGCCGCGGGCGTACGACACGTCGACGAGGACCTGCCGCTCGACCACGCCGACGGGCTCACCATGGGCTACGCGGAGAGCAAGTGGGTCGCCGAGGAGGTGCTGCGCAACGCCGCGGACCAGGGCCTGCCGGTGGCGATCTACCGGCCGTACGAGATCACCGGTGACCGGCACACCGGCGCCTGCAACACCGACACCGCGATCTGCTCGCTGTTCAAAACGATCAGCGAGACCGGGCTGGCCCCCGACATCCCGCTGCCGCTGGACTTCGTCCCGGTGGACTACCTCGCCGACGCGGTGGTGCACGTCGCCACGGCGGGGCGCGCCACCCGCCGGACCTACCACCTGACCAACCCCCGCGCGGCGAGCCTGCGCGACATGCTCGACCGGATGGACGCCCACGGCCATCGGATTCGCCGGCTCCCCTACGACGAGTGGGTGGGCGAACTCGTCCGCCATGTCGCGCAGCACCCCACGAGCCCCACAGCCCCCTTCGTCTCGCTGTGCGTGGACCGCTGCAAGCAGGCCGACATGTCCGTCAAGGAGATGTACTTCGAGGGCACCTTCCCGACCGTGGGGCGGGCCAATGTCGAGCGTGACCTGGCCACCGCGGGCCTGGGCTGCCCTCCGGTCGACGCGGAGCTGCTGGACCGCTACCTGGAGTACTTCTACGCCAGCGGCTACATCGAACGCCCGTAGCCGGAGCACCCGAAGGAGAGCGAGCGTGACCGCACGGCCACCCGGTGCGCGGGGACCCGGCCCCGAGGCGGATGTCCTGGACTTCCCGCTCCCGCCGCCGGGCACCATGGGGCCCCCCGAGGAGGCCGCGCGGCTGCGCGCGACGTGCCCGCTGGCCAGGGTCAGGATGCCGATGGACGCGACCGCCTGGTACGCCACGCGGTACGAGGACGTCCGGAAGCTGTTCGCGGACTCCCGGCTGATCAGACCGACCATCAACGACTGGCCGTCCCGCCCCGGGCAGCCCGCGGACGACGGGCCGCGCCTGGTCACGATCGCCGAACTCGACGGCCCCCGACACGCGGCCCTGCGCCGCGCCCTGGCCGAGCCGTTCAGCGCCCGGGCCGTACGGCACCGGCTGCCGCGCATCCGCCGGCTCGCCGAGCAGCTGCTGCGGGCGTTCCAGGAGGACGGCCGGCCCGGCGATCTGGTCGCCGGCTTCACGGACCCCTTCCCCCTGCTCGTGCTGTGCGATCTGGTGGGTGTCCCCTTCGGGGACCGGGACCGGTTTCTTCCGGTCCTGGAGGAGGCCCTCAGCGCGATGGTGACCTCGCAGGAGGGACGCCGGGTCACCGACCTGCTGCACGAGTACGTGGCCGGACTGATCACCCTGAAGCGAAACCGGCCGGGCGACGACGTCCTGACCTCACTGGTCCGCCAGTGCGACGACGGAGTTCTGGGCCATGACGACGTGATGGCCTTCGGGCTGTCCATGCTCACCGTCGGCTTCGGTATCAGCGGCTTCTTCCTGGCCGATACGGTGCACATCCTGCTGGGCCGGCCGGACCTGTGGGCACTCCTGCGCGACGACCGGACGATGATGCCCGGCGCGGTGGAGGAGTTCCTGCGCTACATGCCGGTGATGAACGGCACCGTGATCCTCCTGGCGACCGAGGACGTCGAGCTGCACGGGCAGAGGATCCACAAGGGCGAAGCCGTCATCCCCGTGCCCGCCTCCGCCAACCGCGACGAGCGGATCTTCGCCGACGCCGACCGGCTCGACCTGAGCCGGACCGGAAGCGGCCATCTCGCTTTCGGCCGGGGGACCCACAACTGCCTCGGCGCCCACCTGGCACGCGCCGAACTGACCGTGGGGCTGGAGGCGCTGCTCGACCGCTTCCCACGACTGCACCCGGCCGAAGGACAGGAACCCACCTGGGATGACGAATCCGTGACCAAGTCACCGCTGACCCTCCCGGTCAGCTGGTGAGGCCTCCGCACTCGGCCACCTCACACGCATCCAGGGAGAACGAAGGTGAGCAGCCCACCGCCGGAACCCGTCCATGACACGCCCGTCATCGACATGCCCCTCCCGCCGCCCGGCACCATGGGGCCGCCCACGCAGTACGGGTGGCTGCGCCGGGAGTGCCCGCTGACGCGGGTCCGGCTGCCGTTCGGCGCCACCGCCTGGTACGCCACCCGGTACGAGGACGTCCGGGACCTGCTCGCGGACCCCCTGCTGATCAGGCCGACCATCAACGACTGGCCGCCCCGGCCCGACCGGGCCGCCGACGACGAACCGGGCCTGATCACGATGATGGAACTGGACGGCCCCCGGCATGCGGCCCTGCGCCGCGCCCTGGCCGAGCCGTTCAGCATCCGTGCCATCCGCCGTCGGCTGCCGCGCCTGCGTCGGTCGGCCGACCGGCTGCTGGACGAGTTCGTGGCCGCTGGACAGCCCGGTGACCTGGTCGGCGGCTTCCTGGAGCCCTTTCCGCTCCAAGCCATGTGTGACCTGGTGGGCATCCCCTACGAGGACCACGGGTACTTCCTGCCCAGGGCGGACGCCGCGCTGGGGGCGCTCATCACCCTGGACGAGGGCCGCCAGGTCACCTCCCAGCTGCGCGGGTACATCTCGGCGCTGCTCGACCGTAAGCGCCGCGAGCCCGCGGACGACATCCTCACCGAGCTGGTCCACGCGTGCGGGCGCGACACCCTGGACGGGGAGAGCGTGGTGACCTTCGGGCTCTCCATGCTGGTCGCCGGCTACCGGACGAGCACCATGTTCCTGGCCGACGCCGTGGTGGCCCTGCTGGCCGTACCCGGCCAGTACGCCCGGCTGCGCGACGACCGCGGCCTCCTGCCGGGCGCGGTGGAGGAACTCCTGCGGTACGTACCGGTCATGAACGGTGTCGTGGTCCTCCAGGCCGTCGAGGACATCGAGCTGCACGACCGGAGGATCCACGCGGGCGACGCCGTGCTGCCGGTCCTCGCCTCGGCCAACCGCGACGAGCGTGTGTTCTCCGATCCCGACCGGCTCGACCTGTGCCGATCGGACAACCCTCACCTCGCCTTCGGCCGCGGAGCGCACAACTGCATCGGCGCACACCTGGCACGGGCCCAGCTGACCGTGGGCCTCGCGGCGCTCTTCGACCACTTCCCCGACCTGCACGTGCCCGATGGCCACCACCCCACCTGGGACGACGAATCCCCGAGCAAGTCACCGCTCACCCTCCCCGTCAGCTGGCGCGCCACCACCGCTGCCGCATAGGAGGGACCAGCCGGTCGGTCACGGCGGCGACCTCGTCGAGCGCGTCGACCACCCGGTGGAGCGGCACCCCAGCGCGCCCGGGAACGCCGGGGATCACCCGGGAACGCCGACGGCCGCACGACGCGCTTGCGTCGTGCGGCCGTTCGGGCCTGGGACCGGTCAGTCCTCGTCGAACTCCTCGTACTCCTCGCGCAGGTTCTCCAGCAGCCCCACCCAGAGGTCCGACTTGTCCGGCCCCTGGCCCAACTGCGCCACCAACGCCTCGAATTCGTCCAGCGCTGCCTGCGCGTCGCCGTTGACGATCCGCTCCTCGAAGCCGGCCAGCAGCCCCAGCGCGCCGATCACCTCGGGCAGCGAGTCGGCCGCCCAGCCGCCGTGACCCCGCCCGGTGGTCCAGCCGTCCGAGTTGTAGATCTCGACGACGCCGCACTCGGCGTCGACCATCAGGTGCCAGTCGTCGAACTTGCCGACGCAGTAGGCCAGGCCCGCCGGGGAGTCGTCCTCGGGGTCACGGGCGTACAGCTCGTCGGTGTCCGCCTCCCACATACCGCGCTCGGGCAGGTCCGCCGAGTCGTAGCCGACGAAGTCCAGCTCGACGGCCGGGATGCCGACCTCGGCCAGGAACGCCCGGGCCGCGCCCGACTCCAGCCCCGCGGGCAGCGTCTCGGGCCGCCACAGCGTGCCCTCGCCGAAGCGGGACTCCAGCCAGGCCGCCGTGGGGTTCCTGGCGGCGGCCAGCAGTTCGGCGTGCGGCCCGTCGGCCACGTCCGCGGCATCGGTGGCGGCGGTCGCGTCGGTCGCGGTCATCAGTACATCTCCCCCGGTCAGAGCGGCGCAAGGGCCCCATTCAAGCGCACCGCACCGACCGCAGGTGTCACCGGGTCAGCTCCTCACGGACAGGACGGCCGGGGAGCCTACGACGGGAGGCGCCGACCGGAACCGGCACAGCGGTTCCGGCCGGTCGGAGGAGGACCGTCCCGGAAGAACGATCTCCTAGAAGAACGAGTCGTCATCGTCCTCGTAGTAGTTGTTGACGACCACATGGGGCTCGTCGTCGCTCAGCGCCTCGTTGAGCAGCATGCCGCCGACCAGGCCGGCCGCGCCCGCGCCGATCATCGCGCCGGTGCCGAAGCGCCGGCCCTGGTCCTGCTGGCCGGGCACCTGCGGGCGGCCCTGCTGCACAGGCTGGACCTGCTGGACCTGCTGCGGGTAGCCGGCCTGCGGCGGGGTGTAGAACGGCGGGACGGTGGTCTGCACCCGCTGGGCACAGGCGGCGCAGGTCTCGACCTGGCGCGGCACGCCCCACTGCGGCTGCCACAGCACGGCGGTCGAGCCGTAGCCGTGCGAGGGGTCGAAGAAACACGTCACGGGGGAACTCCCTGTTGCTGGCTGGGTCTTCGGAACGGCGGGCGCCACGGCGGGGGCGGCCGGCACGGCGGGGACGGGAGCCGGGGCGGGCGTCGGCGCGGCGGCGGGTGCGGGCTGCAGCACGTCGACGCCGAAGTCCGCGGCGATGCCCGCGAGCCCCGAGGCGTAGCCCTGTCCGACGGCGCGGAACTTCCAGTCCGCGCCGTGCCGGTAGAGCTCGCCGAACACCATCGCCGTCTCGCTGCCCGCCTCCGGCCGCACGTCGTAGCGGGCCACCTCGGTGCCGCCGTCCACGTCGCCGAGCCGGATGTACGCGCCGCGGACCTGCCCGAAGGTCTGCCGCCGCTGCGCCGCGTCGTAGATCGCCACCGAGAAGACGATCTTCTCCACGTCGGCGGCGACCTCGGCGAGCCGGACCTCGATCCGCTCACGGTCGTCACCGCCGCCGGCGCCGCCCTGGTGGCGGACCGATCCGTCCGGGCTCTGCAGGTTGTTGAAGAAGACGAAGTGCTGGTCCGTGAGGACCTTCCCGGACGCCCCGCAAAGCAGCGCGCTGGCGTCCAGGTCGTACCCGTCGCCGGCCGTCCAACCGAGGCCCACCCGGACCACCCGCAGCCCGGGGGCCTGCTTGCCCAGGGAGACGTTGCCGCCCTTCGTCAGGGCCACACTCATGGGGTTTCCTCCACCACCGTCCGAAACACGCTGTTCGACCACGACAACGCTGTCGAGACCGAGCCGGTTCCCGGCCGTCGCGTCAAGGCCGCGTCGGCGCCGCGCCGGTACCCGCCGGTGCCGCGGTCAGTACCGCACCGGGAGTTCCAGCAGGCCACGGGCCCGCATGGTGGGCCGGTGGCGCAGCTGCCCGACCGGGACGTCCAGGGCGAGGTCGGGGAAGCGGCGCAGCAGCGCGGTCAGCGCGAGGGAGGTCTCCATCCGGGCCAGCGGGGCGCCCAGGCAGTAGTGGATGCCGTGGCCGAGGGCGAGGTGGCCGTTCTCACTACGGCGCAGGTCGAGCCGGTCGGGGTCGGTGAACTGCTCGGGGTCGCGGTTGGCGGAGGCGACCGAGAGCAGCACGGTCTCCCCGGCCGGGACGGTGACGTCGCCGATGGTGACGTCCTCGCGCGGGAAGCGGCGGATGGACAGCGGGGCGGGGCCGTCGAAGCGGGCGAACTCCTCGACGGCGCTCGCGATCAGCTCGGGCTCGGCACGCAGGGCGGCGAGCTGCTCGGGGTGGGTGAGCAGGGCGAGGACGGCATTGGCGATCAGGTGGACGGTGTTCTCGTAGCCGGCGAAGAGGATCAGGAAGGCGAGCGAGGTCAGCTCGTCCTCGCTCAGGCGGTCCTGTTCGTCGCGGACCGTGATCAGGTCGGAGAGCAGGTCGTCGGCCGGTTCGGTGCGCTTGCGCTCGATCAGGCCGGTGAAGAAGCCGAGCATCGACTTCACGGCGGCGCGGGTCTGCTCGGGGCGGGCCGGGTCCGGGGTGATCAGGGTGTCGGTCCAGGAACGGAAGTCGAGCCGGTCGTCCTCGGGGACGCCGAGCAGGTCGCAGATGACCGTGATCGGTAGCGGCGCGGCGTAGTTGGCCAGCAGGTCGGTGCGACCCAACGGCTCGATGGTGTCGAGGAGTTGCTCGGCGACCCGCTCGATCGGCGCGCGCAGGGCGGCGACCCTGCGCGGAGTGAAGGCCCGGGAGACGAGGCGGCGGACCCGGGTGTGGTCCGGCGGGTCCATGTTGAGCAGGTTGGCGTCCAGCGCGGGCGGCAGCGAGAAGCCCTTGTAGTTCCCGGGCGCGGCGTGCGCCTTGTCGAGGGCGAGCCTGGGGTCGGCGAGCGCCTGACGGACGTCCGGGTAGCGGGTCACCAGCCAGACGGGCAGCCCGTCCGGGCCGACGATCCGTCGGACGGGCGCTTCGGCGCGCAGCTTGACGTAGGCGCCGTACGGGTCGGCGATCAGGGACTTCACGGTCGGGTCAAGGGGTGTCACCCGCCCAGCCTACGGGTACCGGACGGGCGCTCTGGCGGGGCGTCAGACCGGCACTTATTGTCGGTGGACATGACACAGCTTCGCCGTGCCACCGGACGTACCGCCCGCCGCTACGCCCACCGTGCAGGACGCGCCGCCACCCTGACCGCCGCCCTCGCCGGGACGCTCGCCGCCCTGCTGGCCCCGGCCACCGCCCACGCCGAACGGGCCGGCTGCCGGTCCGTCACCAACGCGCCCGTGGAGGCCGAACAGGCCCGCCTCCAGGACGCCCGGACCGCCACCTTCACCGAGCACTCCGGCTTCGACGAGCTGCTCGCCGGCTTCCCCGCCGCGCTCTGCGCCGCCCGGAACGCCCACCGCGCCGAGCGGGTGGTGGACGCCTGGGGCCGGGCGCTCTGGCAGGCCGGCGTCGACCGCGCCCAGGGCCGCCGACCGGCCGGCCCACTGCCCGCCCGCGACGACCGGCCGCTGTACTGGACCAGGCTCGCCATGACCGTCCAACTCGCGAGCTGGCAGCCGAAGTTCGACATCAACTACGCCGACCTGCGGGCCCGCTTCGAGGACGCCTCGCGCGGCCTGGACGACGGCTTCAGCAGCGACCCCGGCATCCGGCGGATCTTCGTCAGCGGCTTCGACCCGTACGGCCTGGACACCGAACCGCGCCGCGCCAACCCCTCCGGCGCGGCAGTCCTGCACCTGCACGGACAACGGATCACCCTCGCCGACGGCAGCACCGCCGAGGTCCGGGCCGTCGTCCTGCCGGTGCGCTACGACGACTTCGACGACGGCATCGTGGAACGCGCATTCGGCCCGCACCTGGTGCCCGGCGCCCAGTCAGCCGACCTGATCACCAGCATCAGCCAGGGCTACCCCGGCAAGTTCACCCTGGAGGCCTGGGCCGGCCGCGCCCGCTCCGCCGACCCGGCCACCGACAACGTGGGCGCCCTCTCCGGCGGCACCCGCGACCACCCGGTCGACGCCCCGGGCCTGGCCGACGGCCCCCAGTTCATCCACACCACCCTTCCCACCGACGCCATGACGGCCGTCCAGCAGCCCTACCCGGTCCTGCTCAACACCCCCGTCACCGAGATCCCCGAGGGCGCCACCACCCCCGTCACCCGCCCCGGCGGCCCCACCCCCGGCTCCCGCGCCGTCGCCGGAGGCGGCGGAGGCTACCTCTCCAACGAGGTCGCCTACCGGTCCAACCGCCTCCGCCTCGACCTCGCCCCCGACCTCCCCGGCGGCCACCTGCACACCCCGGTCCTCACCGGACTCCCGACGGACCAGTCGCAGGTCACCTCGCCGGAGTTCGAGCGGAACGAGGCCGCGATCTCCGACCAGGTCGGCGCGATCCTGCGCAGCGCCCGGCTCTGAGGAGCGGCGGCGCGGCGGCGCGGCGGCGCGGCGGCGCGGCGGCGCGGCCGAAGGGGGGCGCACCCGGCTCCGATCCGCCCGGCCCGCCGGACCGCGGCGGGCC
>NZ_JBHTTU010000074.1:0-33900 GCF_042794375.1 Kitasatospora sp. NPDC056531
AGCTGGAGCTCGCCGCCCGGCTGTGCCGCAACGCCCGCGAGCGGTCGGTGCTGCTGCGCAAGGCGGCCGCATTGACCTGACGCCCCCCGGCGGCTCCGGCCGCACCTCCCCACGGGCACCCGAACTCCCAGGCCACCCGCGTCGAATTGGCCCGCGACACCCCGCCCCCCACCCACTACCCTCGGGCTGACAATCGATCAACGGAGAAGCCCCATGCACCCCGCGCTCGCCGCCGACCTCGACCAGTTGCCCACCCTCCTGGAGGAGACCCGGCAGCGGGCCGTCGCCTTCCTCGCCGGCCTCGACGGCCCGGTGATCCCGCAGCAGGCGGACCGACCGACGCCGGCGCAGCCGCTGCACGAGGACGCCGAGGGTCTGCGGGCGGCGCTGGCGGAGTTCGGCGAGCGCTGGCAGCCGCGGCTGTCGGCCAGTGCCGGGCCGCGCTACTTCGGCTTCGTCACCGGCGGTGCGACCCCGGCCGCGCTGGCGGGCGACTGGCTGACCTCCGCCGCCGACCAGAACTCCAACTCCTCGCTGGACCCGGCCGGTCAGCACCTGGAACGGGAGGCGGTCGGCTGGCTGCGCGAGCTCTTCGGCCTCTCCCCCGCGCACAGCGGCACCTTCGTCAGCGGCGCGACCATGTCCAACACCGTCGGCCTGGCGGTCGCCCGGGAGTGGCTGGGCGAACGGCTCGGCGTGGACGTGGCCGAGGACGGGGTCGCCGCGCTCGGCCGGGTGCGGGTGCTGTCGGGCAGCGCGCACTCCAGTGTGTCCAAGGCGCTGAGCGTTCTCGGCCTGGGCCGCCGGGCGCTGACCACCGTTCCCACACTGCCCGGCCGCGAGGCCGTGGACGTGGCCGCACTGGAGGGCGCGCTCGCCGAGGCCGACGGCCCGTGCATCGTGGTGGCCAACGCGGGCACGGTGAACACCGTCGACTTCGACGACCTGCGCGCGATCGCCGGCCTGCGCGAGCGGTTCGACTTCTGGCTGCACGTGGACGCCGCCTTCGGCGCCTTCGCCGCCCTCTCGCCGGAGCACGCCGAGCTGACGGCCGGGCTGGACCTGGCCGACTCGGTCTGCGTCGACCTGCACAAGTGGCTCAACGTCCCCTACGACAGTGCCGTGCAGTTCACCCGCCGCGGCGACCTGCAGGCGAGGGTCTTCCAGAACGCCGCCGCCTACCTCGGTCCGATCGGCGAGCACCCCGACCTGGTCCACCTCACCCCGGAGAACTCGCACCGACTGCGCGCCCTGGCCGCCTGGTTCACCCTGCGCGCCTACGGCCGGGCCGGCCACCGGGAGATCGTGGAGCGCTGCGTCACCGGCGCCCGCGCACTCGGCAAGGCCGTCGAGGCGACCGCCGGCCTGCGGCTGCTCGCCCCGGTCCGCCTCAACGTCGTCTGCTTCACCCTTGCCGCCGACCCCACCCCCGAGCGCCTCGCCGCCCTCGCCGCCGAACTCTCCGACGAGGCCTTCCTCACCCCCACCCGCTACGCCGGGCAGCCCGCCCTGCGCGCGGCGTTCAGCAACTGGCGCACCACGGACCAGGACGTCCGCCGCACCGCGGCCGCGCTCGCGGACGCCGTCCGAAAGCTGGCGTCGAACTGACCTACAGCGGGCTCCACTTGAACCGCGAGGCCACCGCGTCCAGCGGGACGTAGTGCCGGCCGCCCGCCACCGTCGCCTCCAGGTCGCAGTGGAAGCCGGACATCGCGCCGCTGAAGCAGGCTCACGGGCGTGCGCAGCGGCTTACGGGTGCGCACCGTCCCCGTACACGCCCCCCGCCGAGTCGGTCAGGCTCGCCATGAACTCCGCGTGCGCGAGGTTCATGAACACCAGTGGCCGCCAACGGGGCCGGTGGGCGGGGTGGTCACGGAACCGTTCGGCGGTCTCGCACAGCCGCTCCCACCAGAGCATGACGTCCTGGCGCAGCCGCTGGGTCTGCCCGGGCTCGTCGTACCGGCCCTCGACCATCACCTCCTCCCAGGCGCCCAGCAGGTCGGCCAGGTGGATGCAGTCGCTGACGGTGATCTCCGCGAGGCGTTCGGCCGCGAAGCGGGCGTCGCTGTCCTCGGCCTGCGCGGCGACGACCTCGCCGAGGCGGGCGGCCAGGAACTTCTGCAGCGGGGTGACGTCCTTGTAGTGCAGGTCGTCGGAGAACTCCAGGACTTCCTTGGGCTGGTGGGAGGCGGCCATCGTGCGGTGCCCTCTCGGTTCGAACAGCACTCAGTGACGAATCGTCACTCCTTGTCGCCTCCCGACCCTAGCCCCCTGCGACCGCCGCCATCGGCGGATTACACAGATCCCCACCGTTTCGCTCCGATCGTCCCCTCCGCGCAACACGCCTGCCGCGCCTTGACCTTCACACCGGTGTGAAGCCCGATGATGCTCCCATGACCGCCACTGCTTACGACCCGTACGCGCTCCTCGCGCAGAGCCGACTCGGCATCCTCGCCACCATCAAGGCGGACGGCCGGCCCCAGCTCTCCCCCGTCATGCCCTACTACGACCGCGAGGCGAACGTCATCCTGATCTCCACCCGGGAGGGGCTGGCCAAGACGGCGAACCTACGCCGGGACGCACGGGTCAGCCTGGAGACGACCGGACCGGACGGGCGGTCCTGGGTCACCGCCGAGGGCGTCGCCACCCTCACCGGGCCGGGCACCGACCCGCACGGACCCGAAGTCGAGGCGCTGGTCGACTACTACCGCCGGGCCGCCGGGGAGCACCCCGACTGGGCGGAGTACCGCGAGGCGATGGTCTCCGACCGCCGGGTGCTGCTCACCATCCCGGTCGACCACGTGTACGGGGCCAGGATCTGAGAACGCATGGCCTGAGTACGCATGGCCTGAGTACGCGGGGCCTGAGCACGCGGGGCCTGAGCACGCAGGCGCTGCGACCGCACCGTCCGCGGGCCGAGGCATGACGCCCCGTCCCGGCCACCGGCACGGGGGTGCGGTGGCCGGGACGTTCATCGTTCACGGTCGGGCCGCGGTGACCACCGTCGCGTCCAGCTCCTCGTCCCGGCTCACCATTGCCGTCAGGCCCGCCGCCCGCGCCACCGCCAGCGCGCCCGCCGCCTGCCGCTCGCTGGTCTCGAACAGCAGCGAGCCGCCCGCCGCCAGCCACCCCGGCGCCTCGGCGGCCACCCGGCGCAGCACGTCCAGTCCGTCGGCCCCGCCGTCCAGCGCGGGCCGGGCCTCGTGCAACCGGGCCTCGGGCGGCAGCAGTTCGAGGTCGCCGGTCGGTACGTACGGAACGTTGGCGATCAGCACCTCCACCCGCCCGCGCAGTGCGTCGGGCAGGGCGGCGAACAGGTCGCCCTCGAGGATTCGGGCGCCTGTTCCGGCCAGGTTGCGCCGGGCGCACCGGACGGCGCTCGGGTCCAGGTCGGCGGCGTACAGCTCGACGGGGTGTCCGGCGGTGGCCGTGACGGCGGCGCCGAGTGCGCCGCTGCCGCAGCACAGGTCGACCACCAGCGCGCCGGGGCCGGTGAGTCGGGCGGCAGCGGCGGCCAGGAACTCGCTGCGCCGACGCGGGACGAAGACGCCGGGGTCGACGGCGATCCGCAGACCGGCGAACTCGGCCCAGCCGACGACGTGTTCGAGCGGCCGCCCCTCCGCGCGGGCGCGGACCATGGCGGCCAGCTCGGCGGGTGTGGCGGCGGCGGTGAGCAGGATCCGCGCCTCGTCCTCGGCGAACACGCAACCGGCGGCGCGCAGCCGGGAGACGACCGAGGAACGGAGAGCGGCGGAGGAGAAGACCGACAAAGGGAACCCCTTGGGCAGGACTGAAGGAGAACGGAGGACTCCGTCAGGGCTCCCGCCAGGGCCGACGCCGCGTCGGCGCATCCGCGCTACGAGCGCGGGGCACCCGCACGGCCGCGCTCCGGGAGCACCCGCTCGGACATACCGGTAATGGGTCTCACCTCCCTGCGTCGCGGTCGTATTCGGCGTCGGCCACCCTACCGCACCGGCGCCGCCGACGATCAAGCCGATCCCACCGCCCTGGACCGACTCAGCCGAGGAAGTCGGCCACCAGGGCCACGAATTCCTCCGGCGTGGCGATCGGCACGCCGAGCTCCTCCGCCTTGGCCCGCTTGGAGCCCGCCCTCTCGCCCGCGACCAGCAGGGTGGTGCGCTTGGACACCGAGGAGGAGGCCTTGCCGCCCGCCCGCTCGATCAGCTCGTTCATCGCGTTGCGGGAGAGTTCGGCCAGGGCTCCGGTCATGCTGCCGGTGACCACGACGCTCTGGCCCGCCAGCGGGCCCGCCGCCCCGACCTCGTCCGTTGCGGTGGAAGCCGAAGCGGCGGCCGCGGCCGGCTCGATCACCTCCGTGCCCACCCCCTGCGCCGCCAGCCGGTCCAACAGCGGTGCCACGTCGGTGAGTTCGGCCAGGATCACGGCCGCCTTCTCCACCCCGATGCCGTCCACGGCCGCCAGCGCCTCGGCGTCGGCGGCGCGGATCGCGGCCATGCTGCCGAAGTGGGCGGCGATCCGGCGCGACATCGTCCGCCCGGTGCCCCGGATGCCGAGCGCGCAGAACACCCTGTTCAGCGGCCGGGTACGCGCGACTCCGATCGCGGCGAGCAGGTTGTCCGCACTGGTGTCGCCCATCCGCTCCAGGGTGAGCAGCTGCTCCCGGGTGAGGGTGAACAGGTCGGCGAGGTCGGCGACCAGCCCGGCCTCGACCAACTGCACGGCCCGGGTGCCGCCGAGACCCTCGATGTCGAGCTGGTCACGCCCGGCCGCGTAGATCACCGAGGCGACGACCTGGCAGCCCCGGCCGCGCACACAGCGCCAGCGCTGCTCGGAGGTGTCGATGGCGTCGCCGCAGCGCGGGCAGACCTCGGGGAAGGCGATCGGCTGCTCGGTGCCGGTGCGCTCGTCGACCAGCGGCGCCTCCACCCGCGGGATCACGTCCCCGGCGCGGTAGACGAACACCTGGTCGCCGATCATCAACCCGCGGCGCTCGATGTCGGCGGGGTTGTGCAGGGTCGCGTAGGTGACGGTGACGCCGTCGATCACCACCGGTTCGAGCACGGCCCGGGGCGCGATGATCCCGGTGCGCCCGACGTTCCACTCCACGCCCAGCAGCCGGGTCACCTTGTGCTGGGCCTGCAGTTTGCGGGCCACCGCCCAGCGCGGCGCGCGGGAGCCGGATCCAGCCCCCTCCTGGTCGGCCACCGCGTCCGCCTTGACCACCACGCCGTCGATCCCGAACGGCAGCGCGGCGCGGAGGGCGGCGATCTCCTCGATCCGCTGCTCCGCCTCGGCGAGGGTGGCGCAGCGGCGGGGCGCGGCCTCGGTGCTGGCGGCGGTGTTGGCGCCGAGTTCGGCCAGCCGGACCAGAAGCTCGGCGTGGTCGAGGCCGGGCAGGCCGAGGGCGTCGTAGCCGAAGAAGGTGAGCTCGACCCGGTAAGGGCGGTCCTTGGCACGCAGGGTGCCGGCGGCGCCGCTGCGCGGGTGGGCGAAGGGGGTGGCGCCGTGGGCGGTGCGGACGGTGTTGGCCTGCTCGAACTGCTCGTGGGTGAGCAGCACCTCGCCGCGCAGTTCGACGTCGAGCGGCTCGGCGAGCCGGGCGGGCAGGCCGAGCACCGTGTCGGCGGCGTGGCTGATGTCCTCACCCGCCAGGCCGTCGCCCCGGGTGAGCAGCTGGGTGAGCCGGCCGGCCTTGTAGCGGGCGGCGACGGCGAGGCCGTCCAGCTTGGGTTCGACGCACCAGGCGGCAACCGGGCGGCCGAGCCTGCGCTCCAGCCCGGCGGCCCAGGACTCCAGCTCCTCGGCCGAGAAGGCGTTGTCGAGCGAGAGCATCGGCGCGCTGTGCGGCACGTCGCCGACGGCCGCGCCGCCGGCCACCTTGCCGGTGGGCGTCTCGGGCAGCACCTCGCCCGGGTGCTCACGCTCGTAGGCTTCGATGGCCCGCACCAGGGCGTCGTACTCGTCGTCCCCGAGCGGGGTGGAGCCGTCGGCGTAGTACGCGGCGGCGGCCCGTACGGCGGTGGCGACGGCGTCGGCGTAGGCCTCCGGGGAGGCGAGGGCTGCGGGGGAGGCCGTGGTGGCTGCGTCCTTCATACCGACATCATGGCGAGCAGCACTGACATTCGACCTTTCGCACCTGCGCGCCACCCTTGCCGAGGCGCACGTCAGACGGGCCTCGGAAGCCCCGCATGCCCCGCATGCGCCGCTCGCCCAGCTTGCCCGGCTTCCTGCGCGGGCGGCACAGGGCTGGTCGGCCGGCGGTACGGAGCCGTCGGCTCCTGTCTGGCCGGAGCCGCTTCCGTCCGGCCTCAGCCCCCTCGCGCCGGACCGGTCAGCCCACCCCGGCTCCGTTCGCGACCACCTCGGCGGCTCCGGCCTGGCGCTCCGCCGGCTCCCCACCGCCCTCCTCCGCCGCGCGGGCCGCGGCGACCTCGGCGACCACCTGGGCGCCTCGGTCCGGGCTCATCCGCAGCGAGCCGAGCACGCCGGGCAGCGCAACGCTCGGCATCAGGTGCTTGAACAGCCCGGACACCCGCTGCTCCAGGTCGGCACGACCGGAGAGCTTCTGCGACTGGATCTGCACGCCCGTCCAGGCGGCGGTGATCAGCCACGCGGTGTCGACCGGGACGATGTGCGGGAGCAGTTCACCGCGCTCGTCGGCGGCGACCAGCAGCGTCTCCATCCGGCTGATCCAGCCGGGGATCGCGCCGCCACCGATGTCGTCGAACACGTCCTGGCCGAGCGAGAGCCGGGCGCGCGCTGAGCAGCGGGTCACGCGGCATCAGGTGCGCGACCACCATCCCGGTGTCCACTAACTCCTGGAGCTTGCTGCTCCGTTCGGGCACACCGTCCTGGACGAACTGCTCCCCCACGACGCCTTGCGCGAGATCCCGCTTCGAGGCGAAATGGAAGTACACCGCGCCCCGCGTCACCCCCGACCGGGAGACCACCTCTCCGATGGTGCCGCCCTCGTAGCCGAACTCGTCGAAGACCGACGCCGCGGCCTCCAGGATCAGCCGACGCGTCCGAAGCGCCCGCTCCTGCCGCACCACCGCAACCACCCCGCCCTGAGCTCCCACAAAACAAAACCAAACATCCCGTATCTTAGCTGCGGGCGACCTGCGGGCGACAAGGCGATGACGGGGAATCGACTCAACCTTCCCTCTTCACCCATCCACGCGCTCATTCCTCCCCACGACCTGTCAGATCCCGGCGGCGCGGCCCGATGCGGAGCCAGTCACCGATCCGACGACGCCTCCTCCCTCCACCCTCCACTTCCGCATTGAACCCGAACGGTCGGTTTCTTACGGTCGACTCCCCCAGGGCGCGTCACGGCAGCACGGCCACCGCCTCCACCTCGACCAGCTGGTCGGTGTAGCCGAGCACCGCGACGCCGAGCAGCGTGCTGGGGGCGTCGTGCTCCCCCATGTACTCCCGGTACACGTTCCACACCTTCACCAGGTCCGCCTGGTCACTGGAGGCCACGTACACGGTGGTCCGCGCGATGCCGGAGAGCCCCGCACCCGTGTCCTCCAGCACGGTTATCAGATTGCGCATCACCTGGTGGGCCTGCCCCTCGTAGTCGCCGACGGCGACCGTACGCCCCTCCTCGTCCAGTGGGCAGGCCCCGGCCAGCCACAGCGAGCGGGCCGGGGCGTCGACCACCGCCGCGTAGGCGTAGTCGACGGCCGGGGTCAGGCGCGTGTTGCGGACCAGCTTGACGGCGCTGTTCACGAGGTCCTCCGATGGTCGTGGCCGAACGTTCGCGCCCATCGTTGGCCTCTCACAAACGTGGGTCAAACGGATTTACAGCGAACTCCCAGCGGCGCCACGGCCCGTGTGCTCACGATTCACCGTTGCGGGTGATGGCGCGCGGGACCGCCGGACCGCGATCCTGGTGCCCGTCCGACGTGCGCACCGCCGCGCACCGCCGCGCACCGCCGCGCCCGCTCACACGGACGACCACACCAACACCGCAGCAGCACCGGGGAGTCGACCGATGGAGTCCCAACCGCCCAACCGCGCCCAGGCCTCCGGAATCGGACGGCGCCGGATGCTCGGCCTCGCCCTCGGGGCGGGTCTCGTCCCCACCCTCACCCCGGCGGCCGAAGCGGCCGCCCGGGCCACACCGCCGTCCGAGCCCGTCGCCGCCCTCGGCCAACGGGTCGTCGCCGTGGCCGAGGCCCAGATCGGCATCCCGTACGCCTGGGGCGGCGGCGACCGGCTGGGCCCGAGCCTCGGCTTCTGCGACGACGAGAACGGCTACCTCAACGGCAAGTGCCTGGGCGAGACCACGATCGGCTTCGACTGCAGCGGACTGTCCCTCTACTGCTGGTACCGGGCCAGCCACGGCACCGTCGAGCTCGGGCACTACACCGTCGCCCAGTTCCACCTCGGCGCCCCGGTCGAGCGCGACGCCCTGGCCCCCGGCGACCTGCTGTTCTTCTCCCGCCCCGGCGCACCCCTGCACCACGTCGGCATCTACGCGGGCGACGGCGCGATGATCCACGCCGAGCGCACCGGCACGCTGATCGCCCGGGTCGAGCACGTCCTCGACGTCCCGCGCTGGGCGAGCGAGTTCGCCGGCGCCCGCCGTCCGGGGCCGCCGAGCGCCTGAGGTCAGAGGGCGCCGCTCCGCTCCTCCAGCCCGTAGTGCACCCGCAGCAGCAGCTTCCGCAGTGTCCGCCGCTCCCCCGCGTCCAACGGCGCCAGCAGCTCGTCCTGCACCGCCCGCGCCTGCCCCGTCAGCTCGGCCAGCAGCGCCCGCCCGGCCGGGGTGACCGACACCGAGACCCGTCGCCGGTCCCGCTGGTCCCGGGTGCGCTCGACGTACCCGGCCGCACCTAGCTGGTCCGCGACCTTCGCCAGGTCGCTCGGGTCGATACCCAGCCGCTGCACCAGGTCTCGCTGCGCCTGCGGCCCGAAGTCGGCCAGCGCGGCGAGCACCGCCAAGTCCCAGAGCCGCAGACCGCGTTCGGCCAGCTGCTCGGCGAGCCGACCGCGCGCGGTCCGGCCGATCCGGGCGAGCAGGAAGGTGCTGAGGTCCAGCAGGGTCGGCGGCAGCCCGTCGGGCGGGGCGGGGGTATCGGAGGCCATGGCGGCATTCTAGGGTCTGTCCCTATAGTGGGCCTGGACCCACTAATTGCCCCGCCTCATCGCCCCACTCATTCCGACCCCAGGAGTTCCTGCCGTGGACGCCCTGTACCCCCGCCTGCTCGTCACCCGCTTCGCCGAGTGCTTCGACTTCTACCGCGCGGTCCTGCCCGCGCTCGCCGGCGCCACCCTCGTCAAGGGCACGCCCGAGGGCCCGTACGCCAACTGGGACGTCGAGGACCAGGCCGTCCTGGTGCTCTTCGACCGCTCCGCGATGGCCGCCACCCTCGGCACCGCCGACCTGCCCGCCCGCCCCACCGAACCCGCCCAGGATTCCGCGATGCTGGTCTTCCGGGTCGACGACGTGGACAAGGCTCTCGCCCACTGCCTCGACCACGGCGGCACCCTCGCCGCCCCGGCCACCGACCGCCCGGAGTGGGGCCCCAACCTGCGCAGCGCCCACCTACGCGACCCGGAGGGCCACCTGATCGAGCTGCAGTCCTACTGACGGCCGGGGGCCGGGCAGCCCCCGACCGTCCGTCCTCGAACCGCTCAGCCGCAAGGGGCCGCCGCCGGTCGCGGACCTCGGTCGCCGCGCCCTTTCGACGGACGGCCGCCACCCACGGTCCCGCCGACACCCCGCGCACCGCACCGGGGTCTGTTGCGAAAGTGGATCAAGGTTGTGCGTGATCACCGGCCGTGAGGCGTGGCGATCTGACGAACGGCCAGTGGGACCGGCTGAAATCCATAGGGACATCAACCCCGCCGTTCGCCACGAGGCGACCGTGCTGGCCGCGGCCGGCAACGAATGGCTGTGACCAGCGCCTTCACAACAACCCCTGGGCGAGGTTGTCGGTGATGCGCTGGAGCACGGAGACCGCAGTCGCGTACTCCCCCTCCGTGATGTCGCCGAGGAGCTCCGCGCGCACCCGGTCCATGTGTTCCTTCGCCGTCGCCAGGCCCCCTCGGCCCTGTTCCGTGAGGGTCAGCCGGCCGTCCGCACCGTTGCCGAGCCAGCCCCGGTGTACGAGGGCGTCGACGGCGTGGACCATCACCTGGGTGCCCATGCCGTAGGGCACGGCCACGGCGCGGATCTCCTCCCTGGTGAGGCCCTGCTCGGCCCGGACGATGTTGTTGAGCGCCCACCACTGGGGCTGGGTCACGTCGATTCGCGCCAGGGCCGCCTGCGAGTGCCGCAGGATCGCCTCGGTGGCGCCCCAGGCGACCAGGGCGATGGGCCGCTGGCCGAGCGTGGCGGTGCCGTTCTTCGGGGTGCTTTCGGTCGTCATGATCGCTAAGCTAGGACCTCAAGTGCGGTTGAGGTCAAGGTCGTGGCGCTGCCGCCCCGAGATACGAGGAACCTGCCGTGCGCCAAGTGGCGACCATGCTGGTCGCAGCCCTCAACGAGCGGCTGCGACCAGCACTTTCACAACAGGCCCGAGTCGTACGCATGCCACCGGTTCACCGGGCGGACTCCTCCTCCCACAGCTGGGCGCTGCACCTGGCGACCAGCGCGCCGATCCGCGCCCAGGCCTCCTCGGCCGCCATCGGCTCCAGTCGGCGGCCGTCCCGCAGCCGCAGCGCGACCCGGTCGTCCACGGCCTCCTTGGCCCCGATCACCGCCTGGTACGGCACCAGCCGGGCCTCGCGGATCCGGGCGCCGAGGCTGCCGTGATCCGGTCCGGCGATCTCGGCGCGCAGGCCGAGGTCCAGGCAGCGCTGCCGCAGCTGCTCGGCCTGCGGGACTTCGGCGTCGGAGATCGGCAGCAGCACGACCTGGGCCGGCGCGAGCCAGGCCGGGAACGCCCCGCCGTAGAGCTCGATCAGGTGGGCGACCACCCGCTCGATGCTGCCGATCACGCTGCGGTGCACCATCACCGGGCGCTGCTTGGCGCCGTCCGGGCCGATGTAGTGCAGGTTGAAGCGCTCGGGCTGGTGGAAGTCGATCTGGACGGTGGAGAGGGTGAACTCGCGCCCGGCACCGTCGGCGATCTGCACGTCGATCTTGGGCCCGTAGAACGCCGCCTCGCCCTCCGCCGCCTCGAACGGAACCCCGGAGCGCTCCAGCACATCGGTCAGCAACGCGGTGGCACGCTTCCAAAGGACCGGGTCGGCAACGTACTTGCCGCCCTCGCCGGGCAGCGAGAGCCGGCAGCGGACCGGCACGATGCCGAGCGCACGGTGCGCCTCGCGGATCAACTCCAGTGCGGCGACGGCCTCGTCGGCGGCCTGCTCGGGGGTGCAGAAGACGTGCGCGTCGTTCAGCTGGATCGCCCGGACCCTGGTCAGCCCGCCGAGCACACCGGACAGCTCGGAGCGGTACATGCCACCCAACTCGGCCATCCGCAGCGGGAGTTCCCGGTAGCTGTGCGGACGGGAGCGGAAGATCAGCGCGTGGTGCGGGCAGAGGCTCGGGCGCAGCACCATCTCCTCCGAGCCGAGTTCCATGGGTGGGAACATGTCCTCGCGGTAGTGGTCCCAGTGACCGGAGATCTCGTACAGCTCCCGCTTGCCGAGCACCGGCGAGTACACGTGGCGGTAGCCCGCCCGGCGCTCGCGGCCGCGGATGAACTCCTCCAGGGTGTACCGGATCGCGGCGCCGTCGGGCAGCCAGTACGGCAGGCCGGAGCCCATCAGCGGGTCGGTGTCGAACAGGTCGAGTTCGCGACCGAGCTTGCGGTGGTCGTGCTTCGGCTGGTCGTGCAGGGGCCGGCTGTTCGGAGGCTGGTTGTTCATGGGGGTGGTCTCCACTCTGGTTGCGCGGGCGAGTGGATCCGGAGACGACGAAGCCCCGGGGCACTCGCCCCGGGGCTTCGGACTAGGTCAGCAGTCAGCGCGCCGGGACTCTCTCCGGCGTCGTCGTGGCGAGTGCAGCGCGCTTCATGTCGTCCACGGTAGCAGGTCTTCGGCGGTCTTGTTGATCTTTCCCCCGCCACACTTCTGCGCCGGTTCCCCGCGGAGTCCCCGCCGCACCGGAACCGCCCTCAGAACAGCACCACGCACCCGCGCGCGGCGAGCACCTCCAGCAGCCGGGCCGGCGGCCGCACCTCGTTCCACCGCAGGTCGAGCTTCTCCAGCGCGGGCAGCACGGTCGGATCGGCCAGCCAGTCCGGCAGTTCGGCGATCCGGTTGCCGCGCAGGTCCAACCGGCGCAGCCGCGGCAGCCCAGCCAGCACGGCCGGAAGCTCGGCGAAGGCGTTCTCCCGCAGCTCCAGTTCCCGCAGTTCGGAGAGCCGGGAGACGGATTCCGGCAGTGAGGTCAACTCGTTGCCACGCAGCCACAGTTCACGCAGCGCGCCGAGGCCGCCGATCGACTCCGGCAGGGTGGTGAGCCGGTTCTGCTGGGCGCGCAGTTCGACCAGGGCCGCCATCTCGCCGATGGTGGACGGCAGTTCGGAGAGCCGGTTCTCGCCGACGTTGAGGTAGCGCAGCGCGGTGAGCCGCCCGAGCGCCTCCGGCAGGCCGGTCAGCGCGTTGTCGTGCAGGTAGAGGAAGTCCCCGAGCGCGGCGAGCTCGCCCAGTTCGGCGGGCACCTCGGCAAGCCGGTTGTGCCCGAGGTCGAGGGTGCGCAGCCGGGTCAACCGACCGATGCCGGGCGGTAGTTCGACGATCCCGGTCTCGGCGAGGATGAGCACGGTCAGCTCGGTGCGGCCCCACACCTCCGCTGGCACTTCGCCGAGCGGCTGTTTCCAGAGGTTGAGTGTCACATCCGTCATGCCTGCGCCCCTCGGGTCGATGCGGGGTGGAACAGCCCGTCCACGACGCGGTGGAGGAGGTCCTCCGGGAACTCGGCGAGCGTGCCGCGGGCCTCCTCGGTGAGGCGCATCGCGGTGGCGCCCTCGTGCAGGATGACCAGCAGCCGGGCGAGGTCGCGCGGGCGGACCCCCGGGGTGTGTTCGGAGGCCTCCTCGATCAGTTCGACCAGTCCGTCGATCAGCCGGGCCTCGTGCTCGGCGAGGCTGCGGGCGACCTCGGGGTGGCGGGCGGCGTGGAGGGTGAACTCCATGGAGAGCAGGAACCAGCCCTCGTCCTCCCGGCGGCGGTCGGCCAGCTCGCGCAGCAGACGGGAGGGAATGTCCTGGCCGGGGCCGGCGTCCGTGAAAGCGGTGCGCAGGTCGGCGAGCAGCTTGTCGATCTGCTGGTCGTAGAGGGCGAGGAACAGCTGTTCCTTGTCCTGGTAGTTGGAGTAGAACGCGCCGCGGGTCAGCCCGGCGCGGGCGACGATGTCGCGGATGGACGTGGCGTGGAAGCCGTGTTCGATGAACAGGGCGAGGGCGCTGTCGTTCAGGGCGGCGACGGTCAGCGGGCGCCGCTTCGTGGGTGACTTGGGCACGAACTGCGGTCCTCGGCTCTCGTTCTTCGCTCGGCGGTGCCGCCGGGCGGCCCCGGCCCAGTCTACGGGTGGGCCGGGGCCGAGCCGTCCGCTCTAGGCGGCGGCAGCGGTGCCGGCTTCGGTGCCGTAGTCGTAGAAACCGCGACCGGTCTTGACGCCGAGCCGGTCGGCCCGCACGTACTCCTCCAGCAGGGTGCGGGGACCGGTGGGCAGGCCCGGGCGCTCAGCGGCGTAGTGCTCCTCGATGTCCAGCACGACGTCCAGTCCGACCTGGTCCATCGCGCGGAACGGGCCGCCACGCAGACCGGTGTTGACGGACCACATGGCGTCCACCTCCTCGGCCGTGGCGACGCCCTCGGCGACCACGGCGAGCGACTCGCGCTTGATGGCCGCCCAGATGCGGTTGAAGATGAAGCCGGTGCTCTCCCGGCGCGCCTCGAACGGGAAGACCCCGTGGCGCGGCAGTTCGGCCAGCAGCAGGTCGAGGACGGCCCGGTCGGTGCGGCCGCAGGACATCAGGTCCACGGCGTTCTGGGTGGGCGGCATGTAGAAGTGGATGTTGACCAACCGCTCGGGCTCCCGCACCCAGTCGACGAACCGGCTGGTCGGGTAGGACGAGGAGTTGCTGCCCAGGATCGCGTCCTGGTCCGCGAACCGGTCGAGGTCGGCGAAGACCCGCTGCTTCAGTTCCGGGCACTCGGGCACCGCCTCGATCACCAGCCAGGCGCCGCGCAGCGCCTCGGCGAGGTCGCCGGTGACGGCCACCTCGCCCTGCCGTCCGTCGGAGACCTTGGCCGCGACGCCGGGCAACTTCTCCTCGACGTAGTCGCGTGCGGCCGCGAGCTGCTCGGCGGAGGGGTCGTAGATGCGGACCTCGCCGCCGCCGGTGGCGAACATCAGGGCGATGCGGCGGCCCAGGGTGCCGGCTCCGACGACGGCGACGGGGCGGCCGGTGGGGTTGGGGGCGGTGAACGGCATCAGGATCACTTCCTTCGGCTGTGCTGCGTTCCGAGGGGCTGGGTCACCGGGCGCTGCGCCCAGGGGCTGCGCCGCCCCCCGGGGGCATTCTCGGGCGCTTGCCCCACAGCCCCAATCGAATGCACGGTGTATCCGATACACATAGCATCCGTTTGAGGAGACCACACAACCCCACCGCCCCGAGGAGCCCCCCCGATGCGCCCCGACCAGGTCGTCCACCACGCCGCCACCCCGCTGACCGCCCCCGTCTACCCGCCGCGTGCCACCCGATTCACCGACCGGGAGTACCTGAACGTCGTCTACCGGACCGACCCCGAGGCCCTGCGCGCGGTCGTGCCCGAACCCCTGCGGATCGAGGAGCCGCTGGTGCGCTTCGAGGTGATGAAGATGGGCGAGGTCGACGGCTATGGCCCCTACGTCGAGGCCGGGCAGGCCGTCCCGGTCCGCCACGGCGAGGAGCACGGCGAGTACCTGCACGCGATGTACCTCGACAACTTCGCCGCCACCGCCGCCGGCCGGGAGCTGAGCGCCTACCCCAAGGTGATGGGCTCCCCGCGCCTGTTCACCGAGGCCAGCACGCTGGTCGGCACCCTGGACTACGGCAGCCAGCGGGTCGCCACCGCGACCATGGCCTACAAGTGGCAGCCGCTGGATCCGGAGGAGGCCCGCGAGCAGATCACCGTGCCCACCTACGCGGTCAAGGTGATCCCCGACTACAGCGGCGGCCTGCGCGTCTGCGACCTGGTCCGCACCCGGATCACCGACATCACCGTCAAGGCGGCCTGGACCGGGCCCGCCCGCCTGCAGCTCAACGCGCACGTCATGGCGCCGCTGGCCGACCTGCCCGTCCTGGAGGTCGTCTCGGCCAGCCACATCGTCACCGACCTCACCCTCGCCCCGGTCTCGCCCGTGCACGACTACCTCACGGAGCCTCGCCGGCCGGCGTGAGGGCGGGTGCCGGGGGCGCCCGGTGCGCCCAGCCGTACCGGCACCGCTCCGACCCGCCCGCGCGGCGGAAGTCCTGCCCGCGGACGGGCCGGAGCGGTGCGGCAGCCGCTACCGGGATCAGCCGAGCTTCAGCTGCGCATGGCCCCCGCCTCCCTGGGTGCCGCAGAAGGCCTCCTCCAGGAAGCCGCCCTGCGCGATGAGCTGCGCGAACCCCTGCTTCTGGTCGCCCCTGGGGGTGACGGACATCGCGACCTGCCTCCCGCCGGAGCTCCACAGCTGCGAGCTGTAGCCGGACACGCTCCCGTCGTGCCCGTAGACCGGCCCGCAGGACAGCTGCAGTCGGGCCAGCCCCAGTCCGTAGTCCAGGCCCGTGGGTTGGCCGTTGACCTTCACCGGGATGGTCGTGGTCATCTCCCGCATGAGCTTCTCCGACAGCAACCGCCCGCCCAGCAGCGCCTTCTCGAAGCGGTTCAGGTCGTCCAGGGTGGATATCAGCTCGCCCGCCGAGTTCGCCCAGGACACGCTGGCCACCGTCACGTCCCGGTCGCTGCGGTCCTCCGGACCGGGGCCCTCGACCAGGGTCAGGTAGCCGTGGGCGTGCGGGCCCCGGATGTCGGTGGCCGTGCCGGGGAAGTACGTTCCGTTCATCCCCACCGGCCGCAGGATGCGCGCGGATATCTCCTGGGCGTAGCTGCGCCCCGTCACCCGCTCGATGATCATGCCGAGCAGGGTGTAGTTGACGTTGGAGTAGGCGAACCTCTCCCCCGGCGGGAAGTTGGGCGCGTGCGCCACCGAGGCGGCCACCACCTGCGCCGGGGTGATCGTGCGGGTCATGCCGCCCTGGTCGAGCCAGTTCCGGAGGACCGCGGGGTCCGCCAGGTCGGGGAACACCCCGCCCTTCTCATTGGTCGGGTCCCACAGGCCCGAGCTGTGGTTGAGCAGCTGTCGGACAGTGATGTACTCGCCGTTCGGGACCACCCCGGGCAGGTAGCGCTCGATCGGATCGTCCAGGCCGATCCTCTCCTCCCCCACCAGCTGGAGCACGGTGGTGGAGGTGAACATCTTGGTGATGCTCCCGGCGCGGAACCGCCCGTCGGTCCGCACGGGCGCGCCGGTGGCCAGGTCGGCGACGCCCGTGCCCGCGCGCCAGACCCCGTCCTCGTCCCTGACCTGGGCGATCGCCGCGACCGCACCGGCCCCGGTCACCGCCTTCAGCGCCTCCGCCCGCCGACTCGCGGCGTCCTTGACGGCGACGTTCGGTGCGGCGAAGCTCGGTTCGGCGACGTTCGGTTCCTCGGCGCTCGCCGAGGCGACCGGTGCGGCCAGCGCCAGACAGACCGTCGCGATCAGGGCGGAAACCGTACGACGTGCCATGCGACCCCCTTCGTCAGCGGCGGGCCCCCGCCCGCCTCTGACGCCCAAGCATCGTCGCCGCCCTGATACTCCGTCATCCTCCACCGGAAGGAAACGGTCGTACGCCCACCAAAGTAGGGCGTACGCCGAACGGGGGAGACTGTGCGAGTAGGCCGGCTACTGCCCCGGGGCCGGACGGACCGGGTGCTTGCTCATGATCGACACCCGGTTGAAGGCGTTGATGGCGATCGCCACCCAGATCGCGGCCGAGATCTGGTCTTCGGAGAGGACCTGTCGGGCGGCCTCGTAGGCGGAAGCCTGGGCCGTGGCGTCGGCCGGCTCGGTCGTACTCTCGGCCAGCGCCAGCGCGGCGCGCTCCCGCGCGGTGAACAGTTCGGTGTCCCGCCAGGCTGGCAGCACGCCCAGCCGCTGGGCGGTCTCGCCCTCACGCAGCGCAGCCCGGGTGTGCACGTTCAGGCAGTAGGCGCAGCCGTTGATCTGCGACACCCGAAGGTTGACCAGCTCCACCAGCCGCCGGTCCAGCCCGGCCTCCGCCGCGACCGCCCGAGACGCCTCGGCGGCCGCGAGCTGCGCCCGGTAGGCCGTGGGACTCTGCTTGTCGATGAAGACCCGCCGCTCCGCCGGGACCACCGTCACGTCACTCACCTGGACTCCTCCACCCGCTCGCTGCTGCCCGTCACTCTGCCGTGCAATGATAGTTGAATCTAGAACTATCTGCCACCATTTTCCACCGTGGGAGGGATCACCACCGTGAGCACCGCAGAGACCGAGCCGCGCCCCGCCGCTCAGCCGCAGGACCCGCAGGTGGAGGTCCTGACCGCCCGGGACGTCCCGCTCGGCGGACCCCGCGCGATGACCGTCCGCCGCACCCTGCCGCACCGCTCGCGCCGGATGATCGGCGCCTGGTGCTTCGTGGACCACTACGGCCCCGACGACGTCGCCCGCACCGGCGGGATGGACGTCGCCCCGCACCCCCACACCGGCCTGCAGACGGTCAGCTGGCTGTTCACCGGCGAGATCGAGCACCGCGACAGCCTCGGCGTGCACGCCTTCGTCCGCCCCGGCGAGCTCAACCTGATGACCTCCGGCCACGGCATCTGCCACTCCGAGGTCTCCACCCCCGCCACCACTGTCCTGCACGGCGTCCAGCTATGGGTCGCCCTGCCCGACGAGCACCGCCACACCGCCCGCGACTTCCACCACCACGTCCCTCGACCGGTCCCCCTCGACGGCGGCGAGGCCCGCGTCCTCCTCGGCACCCTGGCCGGCGACACCTCCCCCGTCCCGACCTTCACCCCCCTCCTCGGCGCCGAAGCGTGCTCTCGTGCACGCCCAGGCCCCGCGCGACCTCCGCGGCTGACTTGCCGGTCTCCGTCACGATGCGTACCGCCCCGCACGGAACTCCGCGTCGTACAAGTGCTTCTTCCGCCCCTGGCAACCAGCGGCCACCCACCACCACGGCCCTGCGGCCTTGGGAAGGGTGGTGGAGGCCGCCGTCTGGCCGAGGGCGGCGACCTCCAGCGCCACCGCACCCACACCTCAACCGCCGGAGCCGGCGGTGGGTGTGCGCGGCAGGTTCGGAGCAGGCACCCTCGAACAGGGCCCACCCGGCCGGCCGCTCTCCGATGAAACGATCTCACCAAAGGCTGATGACCGGCCGGTTCGTCCCGTCGAAGGGCTGGCGGATGGCCCCACGTGGGCGGGCGGACTGCCCGTGCGCAGTGGCGGGGCCGTCAGCGCAGCCGGACGGGCGCGAAGCGGACCGGGGTCCCGGGGGTGGCCTGGGCGGCGGCGGGGAGGGCGGCGGTGGGGACCACGCCGATGACGGGGTAGCCGCCGGTGGTCGGGTGGTCGGCGAGGAAGACCACCGGGCGGCCGTCGGGCGGCACCTGGACGCCGCCCAGGACCATGCCCTCGCTGGGCAGTTCGCCCTCGCGGGCGCGCTCCAGCGGCGGGCCGTCCAGGCGTAGGCCGATCCGGTTGCTGGTCGTCGAGACGTGGTAGACGGAGCGCGCGAGGGCGCTGAGGGCCCCGGCGGTGAACCAGTCGTCGCGCGGGCCGAGCACGAGCGGGAGGACCAGGCGGGCGGGCGGGGCCGCCCAGGGCAACACGTCCGCCCCGGCCGGCGGGCCGGCCGGCCCGCCGAGCGGCAGGCGGTCCCCGACGGACAGCGGCGCGGGGCCCAGCCCGGAGAGCAGGTCAGTCGAACGGCTGCCGAGGACCGGGTCGGTGGCGATCCCGCCCGCGAAGGCGAGGTAACTGCGTACCCCGCAGGTCGCGGGGCCGACGTCCAGCCGCGCCCCGGCGGACAGCCGGACCGGGGCGCCCCAGGCGGCGGGCCGGCCGTCGACCCGTACGGCGCAGGGCGCCCCGGTCACGGCCACCGTCACCGGCCGGTCCGCCCGGACCGCGCAGCCGAGCACCGTGGTCTCCAGGGCGGCCACCCCGGCGGGGTTGCCGACCAGCCGGTTGGCCAGCCGGTGGGCCGGCCGGTCGAGCGCGCCGGAGCGCGGCACGCCCAGATGGGCGTGGCCGGGCCGGCCGAGGTCCTGGACGGTCGTCAGCAGGCCCGCGCTGATGACGGTGACGGTCACGGCTCCCCCGGGAACGTCCTCTCCTGTCACGGCTTCTCCGCTCGCGGCTTCGGACACGGCTCCCCCGATCATGCTTCCTCGATGACGAACCGCACCCGCGTCCCCGGGGCGAACAGGGCGGCGGGCTCGCGCGCGGCGTCCCACAGCGCGGCCCCGGTGCGGCCGATCAGCTGCCAGCCGCCCGGGGACGAGCGCGGGTAGACGCCGGTGTACGGTCCGGCGAGGGCCACCGAGCCGGCCGGCACGGCGCTGCGGGGCACTGCCCGCCGCGGGACGTGGTACCGGTCGGCGAGGCCGGTGAGGTAGCCGAAGCCGGGGGCGAACCCGCTGAAGGCGACGCGGAATTCGGTCGCGGAGTGGATGCGCGCGACGGCGTCCTCGGCGACGCCCCAGAGCGCGGCGACCTCCGCGAGGTCCGCGCCGTCGTAGCGGACCGGGACGGTCACCACCGGGCCGGCCCGTTCCGGGGCGGGCGGCACGCGCCAGGTGGCGAGTTCGGCGGCCAGGGCGCGCGGGTCCGCCACCCCGTCGAGCAGCACGGTCCGTTCGGCCGGGACGATCTCGTCCACCGGCGGCAGCCCGGACACCGCGCGCCTGCGCAGGAGTTCGGCGTGGAAGGCGGCGGTCCGGTCGGCGTCGGCGAGTTCGACCAGCAGGGCGTGCGGGCCGACCCGCAGCACTCTCATGCGAACGCCTCGACGCGCACCCCGGCCGCTCGCAGCGCCGTCCGGACGCGGCGGGCGAGGTCCGCGGCCCCGGGGGTGTCGCCGTGCAGGCACAGCGAGCGGGCGCGCAGCCGGATCTGGTCGCCGGTGTGTGCGGTGAGCAGGCCGTCGCGGGCGATGCCGACCGAGCGGCGGACCACGGCGTCGGGGTCGTGGACGACCGCGCCCGGTTCCCGGCGGGAGAGCAGCGTGCCCTCCGGGGTGTAGGCGCGGTCGCCGAACGCTTCGGCGACCACCGGCAGTCCGGCCTGCCGGGCCGCCTCGTGCAGTCGCGAGCCGGGCAGCCCGAGCACCGGCGGTGTCGGCGTTCCGGGGAGGGCCAGGCGGACGCCGCGGACCACCGCCGCGGCCTGCTCCTCGTCGTGCACCGTGCGGTTGTAGAGCGCGCCGTGCGGTTTGACGTAGGCGACCTCGGCGCCGGCGGCCTGGGCGAACACCTGCAACGCTCCTATCTGGTAAGCGATTTCATCGGCCAGCTCGTCCGGGGGGACGTCCATCGCCCGCCGTCCGAAGCCGGCCAGGTCCCGGTAGGAGACCTGCGCGCCGATCCGCACCCCGCGCTCGGCGGCCAGGGCGCACACCCGTCGCATGGTGGACGGGTCCCCGGCGTGGAAGCCGCAGGCGACGTTGGCGCTGGTGACCACCGACAGCAGGGCCGCGTCGTCGGTGAGCGTCCAGCGGCCGAAGCCCTCGCCGAGATCGGCGTTCAGGTCGATCACCGATTCCATTACGGCCGCCGTCTCCGTCCGGCCGCCCGTCACTGCCCGGCTCCCGGGAGGTGCCCGGTTCCCGCGACATCTCCGACGCCCGGAGCCTGCCCGCGCTCCGCCATGGCGCGGACGATCACCGCGCGCGCGTCGTCCAGGTATCCGGTCAACTCGACCTCGGCGTCGTCGATCTCGCCGGACTCCAGCAGCCCGGCGAGCGCCTGGTTGCGGCGCAGGAACGGTTCGTGCAGCGCGCGTGCGGAGGGGACGGCGGCGAAGGCCAGGCGCAGTTCCGCCATCAGCCGCGCCATGCACTCGTCGATCCGCCCGCTGCCGGCCAGCCCGGCGACGGCCTGGTGGAAGTGCAGGTCGGCGGTGCCGACGGCGGCCCAGTCGCCCAGCAGCTCGGCCGCCTCCGCCCGCGTGAGCGCGGCCCGCACCGCGGCCAGGCGCTCCGGTGCCGCGCTGCGCAGCGCGCGCACGCCGGCCATCTCCAGGGCCAGGCGCAGTGTGTAGATGTCGACGACGTCCGCCGGTTCGAGGATCCGGACGAACACCCCGCGGTTCATCTCGTGGACGACCAGGCGCTGGTCGGCCAGCTGCCGGAACGCCTCGCGGAGCGTGTTGCGCGACACCGCGAGCGCGTCGCCCAACGCCTCCTCCGACAGGCGCGTTCCGGGGGCGAGCCGGCCCTCGGTGATGTGCTCGCGCAGCACCTCGGCCACCCGCTGGGCGGCACTGGCGCGTTCGAGCCGGCCCCGGTCAGCCGCGAGTGCGTCGAAAACCCCGGTCAAGTCCTGCCTCCTGCCGCCCCGCGTTCCGTCAGTACGGAGCGCTCCTGAACTCTTGTCGGATTGTTCCACAATCCCCTAACCTCTCGGCAATCCCCACTGCGAGGTCGCGGCCCACCGGGCCGGGACCTCCTGCGCCGTGTGGCGTCACAGATGACCGCCCACACCGCGTGGACCCCTCCGAAAGGCGGCCAGGAACATGATCGTTCTTGTCGGCATCCTCATCGTGGTGGCCGGATTCGCCACCCGGCGAAATCCGCTCCTCGTCGTCGGCGCCGCCGGCGTCGTCACCGGCCTGCTGGGCGGACTCAGCCCGGTGAAGGTCCTGGAGACGTTCGGGACGGGCTTCGCCTCCAGCCGCTCGGTGACCCTCTTCGCCGTCACCCTGCCGGTCATCGGCCTCCTGGAGCGCCACGGCCTGCAGGACCAGGCCCGCACCCTGATGAACCGGCTCGCGAAGGTCAGCGCAGGCCGCCTGCTCGCGTGCTACCTGGTGATCCGTCAGCTCGCCGCCGCCCTCGGGCTCACCGCGCTCGGCGGACATCCCCAGGCGGTGCGGCCGATGATCGTGCCGATGGCGGAGGCCGCCGTCGAGCGCCGCCACGGCGCCCTGACCGAGAAGGCCCGCGAACGCCTGCGCTCCTTCGCCGCGAGCGCCGACAACGTCGGCCTGTTCTTCGGCGAGGACTGCTTCCTCGCCATCGGCTCGATCCTCCTGATCACCGGCTTCGTCAACGCGACCTACCACACCAGTCTGGAGCCGGTGCAGCTCGCCCTGTGGGCCATTCCCACCGCGATCTGCGCCACCCTCATCCACGGCGTGCGCCTGCTGCGGCTGGACACCACCCTGGCCCGGGACCTGTCCGCCGCGTCCGGCCACCCCACCGGCGCCCCCACCGATTCCCGCCCCGCGGGCACCTTCACCGTGGAGGACAGCAAGTGATCAAGGTCGAATGGCTGTACTGGCTCGTCGGCGCCGTCTTCCTCGCAATGGCCGTGCAGATGGCGGCCGACCGCAGCAACCCCAAGCGGTTCGGCAGTGCCGCCTTCTGGGGTCTGTTCGGCGCGAGCTTCGTCTACGGCACGTGGGTCGCCGACAAGAGCGCGCCCGCCGCACCCCTGGGTGCGGCCGTCCTCGCCATGATCTGCCTGGGCGGCCTCGGCTTCACCGGCCGCGGCACGCCCACGACCACCACCCCCGAGCAACGGGCCGCCTCCGCCGCCCGTCTCGGCAGCCGGCTGTTCATCCCCGCGCTCACCCTGCCGCTGGTCGCGCTGACCTGCGCCACCCTCCTCAAGGACGTGCACCTCGGCGGCGGCCTGCTGCTCCAGTCCGGCAGCGAGGCCCTGCTCGGGCTCGGCATCGGCACGCTCGTCGCCCTGGCCGTCGGCCTCGTCCTCACCCGCGAGCGCAACCCCGTCACCGCCCTGCACGCCGGCCGCACGCTGGTGGAAGCCATGGGCTGGGCGCTGCTGCTGCCCCAACTCCTCGCCGTGCTCGGCTCGATCTTCCAGCGCACCGGTGTCGGCACCCAGGTCGGCAGGATCACCACCCACTTCCTGCCCGACGGCAGCACGTACGCGGCGGTGGCGCTCTACTGCCTCGGCATGGCCCTGTTCACCGTCGTCATGGGCAACGCCTTCGCCGCCTTCCCCGTCATGACCGCCGCCATCGGCTGGCCCGTCCTGATCACTCAGCTGCACGGCAACCCGGCTGTCGTCCTGGCCGTGGGCATGCTGGCCGGGTTCTGCGGCACCCTCGCCACCCCGATGGCCGCCAACTTCAACCTGGTACCGGCCACCCTGCTCGAACTCAAGGACCAGTACGGGCCGATCAAGGCCCAACTACCCACCGCAGGAGCCCTGTTGGCGTGCAACATCGCCATCATGTCGCTGTTCGCGTTCTGACCGCCCGCATTCCGGCCACCGACGTTCCACCGTCGACGTTCCGAACACCCCACCAGAAAGGCCCTGCCCGCCCATGACCCGGGTCCTGCTCACCGGCTTCGAACCGTTCGACGGCGCCCCCGTAAACCCGTCCTGGGAGGTCGCCCGCCTCGTCGCCGACGAGCCGCCCGAGGGGCTGGAGGTCACCCCCGTCCGACTGAGCTGCGTCTTCGGGCAGGCAGCCGGCGAACTGCGCGCGGCGGTGCGCGGCAGCGAACCGGACGTGGTGGTCTGTCTCGGCCAGGCGACCGGCCGCCCCGACATCAGCATCGAGCGCATCGCCGTCAACATCGACGACGCGCGCATCCCTGACAACGCGGGCCGGCAGCCGATAGACCGGCCCGTCGTCCCCGGTGGCCCCGCCGCCTACTTCGCCACCCTGCCGGTCAAGGCGTGCGTGGCCGCCGTCCGGGAGGCCGGCCTGCCGTCCTCCCTGTCCCACAGCGCCGGGACGTTCGTCTGCAACCACGTCTTCTACGCCCTGATGCACCTGCTCGCCACCGAACGCCCAGCCGCCCGCGGCGGCTTCGTCCACGTGCCCGCCCTGCCCGAACAGGTCCTCGACCGGGCCCAGCCCTCCCTGCCCGCCGCCACGGCCGCCCACGCCCTGCGCGCCCTGCTCACCGCCTCGACCCGCCCCACCGACCTGCGCACCCCGGAGGGGACCACCCACTGACGCGCCGAGCAACTGCCGCGTCCACACCCTGGCAGGCCCCCGCCCGTTCACGCCCACGCCCCTCGCGGCACACGGGGCCCCACCGCCCGTGACGCCGAGCACCAGCAACTCCATCAATCAGCACAGGAGTAGAGGCTCACCCGCCCCCGACCGGGTCGACCGGGATCCTGGCCGGGTCGAGCAGGGGCCCGTGGTGGCCACGACGACCTGGATCCAGTCCCAGCTCGACACCGCCGAGGCCGCCAGCATCCCGGTCATCGTCAAGGTCGCCAACGGCGAGACCGGCAACACCAACCTCATCCCGGTGAGCCAGTGGCAGACCCGGGCCCAGAGCCACCCGAACACCTTCAAGGGGTACAACGCCGCCGAGCTCCACAACGGCCAACATCACCCGCCAGTGTTCAACGTCTACGCTGTCATCTGCGGCCACCACTTGATCGTTCGTTGTCTTCACAAACCACGATGATCTTCGATGGCCGCACCTTTGCCTAGGCGAGCAAGACCGAAGCCCTGCATTTGCGGGGCTCCGCCCCAGGATGGAGAGCCCCCCTGATGAGTCGCTACGAGTTGAACGAGCGCGAAGCCTTCGTGGCCATGTCGCGGTTTGTGTGGCAGTTCGCGAACCGCGCCGGGGACGACCTCCTCACACTCCTGGGCGACATCGGCATCGAGGCGGACGGCGGGACGACGGACCCCGCTGCCTGGGAGGATTGGATGGAGTGCGTTCGTTCGGTCGTCGACGGCGCAGAGGACTCGGCAGGTGGGTCGGCGGGATAGGCACCCGTCGAGCGAGACTCAGCATCACGATGGCGGGAACACGCGGACCGGCGATGGGCAAGATCACGATCTACAACCGGCGTACTAGGCGCAGAACTTTGTCCGCGCGGAGGAGGCCGGAGGCGAGAAGGCGGGGAAGCGCCCGGCTCGTCGCCATCGCGGCTGTCGGGCGGGCCATACAACACCTTCGACCGCCCGCTCGGCCTCACCGCCCTGGCCCGGGTGTACGTCAACTACCTGCACCTGTTCGCCTCCTCCGACGGGCCGGTGCGCGAACTCGCCGACCACACCGACTCCGAGCCCAGGCATCGGCGCGGGGCTGGGTCCGCCGCCACGGCGGACCCAGCCCGTCATGGCGAGACCGCTACATGTCCCAGCGATCCTCGTTGGCGCGACTGTTCGGGCCGAGGCCACGGACGTCGCCCGGTTCCTCGTTCCCCCACAGGTCGGCTGACCCGTCCATGAAGCCGCCCGCGTACATCATTGCCTCGACCACCAGCCGCATGGCGGTCTCGTCGAGCTCGTAAAGAAGGTCCCGGAGTCTTGCGGCCGTCTTCCCGGCCAGACTCGCTGCCAGGACGAGCACGGCACGGGCCGACTCGCTCAGCTCGGGCATTTCCTCACGGAAGCCGGGCGCGCCGGTCTCACGGTCGTACGCGGCTGCCGCCGCCAGGTCGACTTCCAGGTGGTCGAAGTCCTTGCCCGAGACGCGCTTCACGTATCCGTGCCGCAGGAGCCGGGCCCAGAGCTCCTCGACCTGGAACAGCAACCGATAGGCCGCCTCCACCTGCGTGATCATGCAGGCACCCCGCATCAGCGGCTCATAGAGATCCTCACGATCCGCCGAAAGGCTGACCCTGACGTTCTTCACTTCATCGCTCCTTCCGGTTAGTAAGCAGGATCCATCTCGGGGCCCAACCCCTCCTCAGGGAGCCGGCGCCCGGCGCCGGCTCATAACCCTCGAGCCACCTTTGAATCGGCTCCGGATGATCACCTTGGAATCCCGAATTCGGATTCGAATTTCCTTCCCCAGGCACCCGCTGGGACCACTGCCGATTGTTCTCCGTGTAAAGTTTCTTGGAGGGCTGTTCCTTCACATAGGGCCCCAGACGCACATCCCCGGGCCTGATCTCCGGGTCGTTCGGATCCCCGCCTCATACATGAACGCGAGCCCCCTGTCGCCCGGCATCCTGCACAGGTCTCCGAAGTCGTTTTCCTTGAACTTCCCGGTGGCGGCCGTCGGACTCAGGGGCGACCACTCGAATCCGGCCCCCAGGTGGGACACGTGCGGCGGCCGTGCGACGTCGCCATCGGCCTGGGCTGCCACGATCTCGGTGTCGCGGCCGAGGCCGCCGTACTGTACCTGGACGGGCTCGCGCAAAGGATCGTCTTCACCGGCGGTCCGAACCCGTCGCGGCCCGACCACTTCCCCCGCGGCGAAGCCGCGCATTTCACCGAGCACGCCGTCTCCCTCGGTGTGCCCGAGCACGCGATCCTCCAGGAGCCGCAGGCGCGCAACACCGGGCAGAACATCCAGTTCTCCAAGGAGGACCTCGGCTTGAACCGCGCTTCCCACTCGGGCTCCAGCGCGTTCTTCGCGCGGACCTGGAGCACCCGGTCACGGATGACCGGGATGCCGAGCGGGCGCTGTTTTCCCGTTGCTCTTGGGGAACCCTCGGACTGGCACTCCATCACGAAGTCTTGCCCGATCGGACCAGGATAGGTGGAGAATCTCTCCCATCTGTTCGAACCGCCCAGCCCGGAGGAGCGGCGTGAGTTCAGACGTGGCCGTCCAGGTCTGAACACACAAGCGGCGCTCGACCAAGCAGCCCACCGTGAAGGAGACCCGACTTGCCCGTCCCATGGGACCTCTTGATATCCACCGCGGGCGGCGTCACCGCCACCATCGTGGGCGTCGTCGCCGGCGGTGTCGTCGGAAGGCACGGCCAGAACCGGAAGTGGCTCCAGGAGAGTCGGACCGCTGCCTACGAGCGATTTCTGCAAGCGTTCGGCGCCATAGAGATGGAGCATCGTGAGGCGTTCCTCGAACAACGCCGACCTGCGGCCGAGTGGGGACCGTTCAATGCAGCAATCCAGTCCCTGAGCCTGGTGGCCAGTCGCGAGGCCGCTGACGAGGCTGAGCGGCTCTGCGAGGTCATCGAGGACTTCACCATCCTCTTCCACGGTCGCCAACCGACTGATCTCGAGGAGCTCCGGCCGTTCCATACCGCTCTGCACGAGGGGCACTTGAGATTCGTCAATGCGGCCCGACGCTCACTCGATGGTTCCCAGGAACGTCTTGCACGGGCTCTTGGTGGTCCGTCGCCGTGGCGCGGCGTCGAGTCCTTCTATGAGCGGGGCGGCGAGGCTGAACCCAAGAACCAACCGTCGCCGGTCCAGTCGCCCGGACACCCATGAGCACTCAGCATGCCGCTGATCGCTCCCCACCATCCCCACTTCGTTGAGCATCGAATGAACTGGAGCGACCAGCAGCCCTCGCCATTTTCGACCGTCCTCATCAACCGTCACGCCGAAACGCCAGAGGAGACCCGTCACTGTCCGGAGATCATGGACCGTGATGACCCCGAACCCACTTGCCCCCGGCGGTCGAAAGGGAGTGACGACCCGTCCGTTCAGTCCAGAACCCGCAGGTCAGTGCCTACCTCGTCCACCAAACATGACGCCCGATGGCACCTCATGACGCTCAGTCCGCGAGAGGCGCGTGAGAGACACCTGACGACCTGGACGATTCGAGAGCGACTTGCTCACAGTCACATCCGAGAGCTCACTCCCCCTATGAGCATCACGCCTTCACGGCAGCAGGGCAACGCATCACCCACCAAAGTTCGGCGCGGTCCGGGCAATCCATCGGTTCAGAGCACGCGGTGGGCGGCGGGGAACTTGCCGAGGTTGAAGGCGGTGGACCTGTCCTGGAATCCCGAGTTTCCGTTTCGGGATTTCTCCGTCACGGTGATCGGGGCTGTGCCGACCTTGCGGTTGATGGGGATCTGGGCCAGTTGGATGGCGATTCCGGCGTCGGGGCCGATCGTGGCGTGTTCAGCCGTGGGGGTGAAGACGAATTCCTTGGCTACGGTGTTCAGCGTCACGATCCAGTCGCTCAGGCTGATCTTCGGGACGACCTTGGCCAGGTCGGTGGCCAGGTCCGGTGACATCGTCCCGGCCGGGACCTTCACCCTGATCGACTTCACGTCCGCCGGGGTGCCGTTGCGGGAGGAGGCGACGATGAGGATTTCCCCGGTCTCCTCGGGTGCCTGCAGGTTCTCCGGGGAGGCCTTCAGGGAGTCGGGTGCGGTGGTGATGGTGTAGCACAGCAGTGGATCGTCGGCTGGGACTTCCGCGCTGTGCTGCTGGGTGACGAGGGGCACGGAGCGGTTCCTTCTTTCGTGCGGGCACGCCGGCCCGAGGGGTGTGCGGGGCGGCGTGCCGGGTCGGGGTCTGCTGTCAGCGGTTGGTGCGGGTGTGTGCGGTGGCCTTGTCGAGGGTGCGGAATCCGGAGCGGATTTCGGATTCGGCAAGTGACATGTCGCACTGCTCCTGACGGAGGATCGGCAGTTCGCGTCAGGCGCCGGACCGGTTCTCGGTCCAGGTCCAGGAGCTGAGGGCACCGACGGGGCCCCTCGCGCCCACCACGGCACGAGAGGCCACATACCGCTTCGCTCAACCGACTGCGCCGAGGCTGGAGGTGATCCAGCCTCCGAGCCTCGGCGCCATGGACCAGGAGGAACGACCACGCCATCAGATGGCGTCATCACTTCTTTCGCCCAGTGGGCGGCCTCAGGGCCGTGCGCAGGGTGCGGTGGTCCCGGCGCGTGTACGCCGGGGAGCCAGTCCCGCTACAGGTTGATCGTCCCCTTGAGGTCGACCAGAGAGTGGTCAGCGAGAATGCGGAGTACGAGATCGTTGCCCTGCCCCTTCTTGAGACCACGGTCCTCGTAGTCGTGGGCCATGAACGCCGCGGTGAACTCGCCCCGCCTGCACTCGGCATCGGTCAGGCCGATGGGGGCATTGTTGTGGAACATGTGGGCTTGAACTCTGCCGGTCTCCTCCGGGCAGGTCCCCCTCCAAGTGACCCGGATGTCCTTGGGCGAAGGAGTCCCTCCAGCCAACACGTTGGTGAGTGTCCATTGGGATGCATCGGACTGCACAGCCATTTCCGTCTCCTATCTGTTCAGGCCATCAGCCGAGGCCGGTCAGAGGCAGGCCGTGCTTGATGGCGCTCCTTGAGCAACCCCACCTCCGGCCGGTCCGCCCGGTAGCCCGCCGGCACCAGGTCCGGGGCGTACGGTCAAGGGCGAGTGGGCCCAGCTCATCGCGAAGCGATGCCGAAGGCGGCCTTGAAGGCACAGTGCGGCCCGAACGCTTCACGACTGGACGGCCCAGCCCCCACGTTCAATGCCGAATGAAGTGGGGAACGTGAGCACCCCTGAGGATTTCCCGGGATACTCCTCATGCTCGCGGCAGGCCGCGGCACGCTGTACCAGCATGTTCCCGGGGTGGTTCGCCTACAACCGGTGGTCGGCGCGGCTGGTCCAGGCGTGGATGTCCGCATCAAACGGGGCGTCGTCCCGTGCTCGATCCGTGAGCACTTCGACGCGTGCCGGCCGGCCGGCGTCCGCGCACTCCTCGACGCCGTCATCACCTTGATCGCTCCGGCCCCAGGTCCCCCCGTACGTCCGGGTCGTGACCCGCGCGCCTCGGCGAAGCGGATGAGCTCCGGGAGGCGGCGCGGGTACATCGCGCCCAGGGTCGAGGGGGCGCCCGCCGGGGCGCCCGTCAACTGTCCGGCGTTGCGCGACGCCGCCCCGGGCTTACGGCGTCCGACGCTCGACGCCGTCCAGCAGTAGGCCGAGCCCTAGTTCGAACCCGCGGTCGTCGAGGCCCGTCGCGCCGCCGCCGCGGGCGAGGGAGTCGTCCAGGGCGTCCGCCAGTGCCGGGTACTGCGGCCGGTACGCGGCCGGTTCGCGGGTGAAGCCGGCGGTGAAGGTCTCCATCGCGGAGCCGAGTACCAGGTAGTCCAGTGCCGCGGCGACCTCCGCCGCGTCCGCGGGGCCGAGGCCCGCCCGGCCGAGGAGGGCGAGCAGCGCGTCGTAGCCGCGCAGCGCGCTGTCCGCTTCGACGCGGCGGCGGGCGAGCAGGGCGACGGCGTTCGGGTGCCGCAGGAAGACCGCGCGGTAGCCGCGCGCGTACGCCGCGAGGCCGGCCCGCCAGTCGGGATCGCCCAGCGGCGTGTGGTCGATCTCGTCGTTGACCAGCCCGGAGACCGCGTCTACCAGGGCGTCCTTGCTCGGTACGTGGTTGTAGAGCGACGCCGCCTTGACCCCGAGCCGTTCCGCCAGCGCTCGCATGGTCAGGCCGCCGGGGCCCTCCTCGTCCACCACCTGGAGCGCGGCGACCGCGATCCGCTCGCGGGTCAGCAGTGCCCTGCTCGGTCGGCCCACCGAAAATTCCCCTCTTCCGCTCTCCGTGTCCGGGGGCTATCGTGCCAGACCAACAGCAGTTGCTAACAAAGTTAGTTTTATCAGGAGGACACAGCCCGTGGCCGAGAACACCCCCACCGATGCCGACCGGCTGGCCGCGCTCGGCTACCAGCAGGAGCTGCGGCGCAGCCTGAACGTGCTCGGCAACATCTCCATGGGCTTCGCCGTCGTCTCCCCGGTCGTGGGACTGTACGCCGCCGTGCAGGTCGGCATGAGCGTCGCGGGCGGGGCCTGGGTCTGGGCGCTGCCGCTGTGCCTGCTCGGGCAGTGCCTGGTCGTCGCCGTCTACGCCGAGCTCGCTTCGCAGTGGCCGCTGGCCGGCGGCGCCTACCAGTGGAGCAGACGCCTCGCGAGACCGGCCGCCGCCTGGCTGAGCGGCTGGATGTGGCAGTTCGCCGTGATGTTCGGCAACACCACCGTCGCCTACCTCGCCTCGCCCTGGCTCTTCGCGCTCTTCGGCGCCGTCCCGACGCCCGCCGAGCAGGTCCTCGTCTCGGTCGGCTTCATGCTCTTCTGCACCCTGGTCAACGCCTACGGCATCAACCTCCTGCGCTGGTTCATCAGCCTGGGCATCGCCGCCGAGGCCGTCGCCTCCGTCCTGGTCGGCCTCACCCTGCTGCTGGTCTTCCGGCAGCACGGCTTCTCCCTTCTCACCGACTTCCTCAACGCGCCGAAGGGGCTGGGCGTCAGCGACACCGGCGCCCTGCTCGCCGCCGTGGCCGTCGCGGGCTGGGCGTTCATCGGCTTCGACGCCTGCGTGTCGACCGCCGAGGAGACCAAGGACGCCGCTCGACAGGTGCCCAGGGCCATGTGGTGGTCGCTGCTCAGCGTCGGGCTCGTCGTCATCCTCAACGCGGTCTCGGTCGAGCTCGCCCACCCGAACCCCGCCGACGTCGTCGCCGTCAAGGACCTCGACCCGGTCACCACCGCCGTCACCCGCGCCTTCGGCGGCTGGGCCGACAAGCCCTTCGTCTTCGTCGTCCTGATCAGCTTCACCGCCTGCCTGATGGCCTCCCAGGGCGGCGCCGCCCGCGGCCTCTACTCCCTCGCCCGCGACGACGTCTTCCCCTTCTCCCGCCACGTCCGCAAGGTCAACCGGCACAAGGCGCCGATCGGCGGCCTCGTCGCCGCCACGGTGATCAGCTGCGCCGCCCTACCCCTGGGCCTGAACACCTCGGCCATCGGCAGCCTGATCACCTTCGGCAGCGCCGCCACCTTCGTGCCGTTCTTCCTACTCACCCTCGTCGCCCTGACCGCCCGCCTGCGCGGCACCTGGCAGCCCGCCGGAGCGGTCGGCTACGGACGCCTCGGCACCCCGCTCAACCTCCTCGCGGTGCTGTGGACCGGCTTCGAACTGGTCAACATCTGCTGGCCGCGCGCCATCCTCGCCCCGGCCGGAGCACCCTGGTACCAGATCTGGGCAGCACCGCTCGGCGTCGGCACCGTCACCCTCGCCGGCCTCGCCTACCTGCTCGCGCGCCGCCCCGACCGCCGGATGCCCTCCCCCGACGAGGACCGACCGCACACCGACGACCTCGCCCCCGCCGTCCTGTAGCCGGCGTCCCCGCCCCGGGCGGGGCAACTCCCAGCGGCGACCCCGCGCCGCACCTTCGAAACCATCGAGGCCGAGCGCCTCGACCCGTTCCACCGAACCACCCCGGAGGCACCCCGCATGACACGCGCATTCGACGTCGTCGAGACAGGTATCGCCGACCTGCGCGCGGCACTGGAGAAGGGCGGGACCACCGCGGTCGGCCTGCTCGACGCCTACCTCGCCCGGATCGAGGCCTACGACCGGCCCGGAACCGGCACGGCGCTCAACTCGCTCGTCGTGATGAACCCGGACGCCCGCGCCGACGCCGAGGCCTCCGACGCCCGCCGCGCCCGGGGCCGCACCCTCGGCCCGCTCGACGGCATCCCGTACACCGCCAAGGACAGCTACCTCGCCAAGGGCCTGACCGCCGCCGCCGGTTCGCCGGCCTTCGAACACCTCGTCGCCCAGCACGACGCCTTCGCCATCGAGCGACTGCGCGCCGCCGGTGCCGTGCTCATCGGCCTGACCAACATGCCGCCGATGGCGAACGGCGGCATGCAGCGCGGCGTCTACGGCCGGGCCGAGAGCCCGTACAGCGCCGACTGGCTGACCAGCGCGTACGGCTCGGGCTCCTCGAACGGCTCGGGCACCGCCACGGCGGCCTCGTTCGGCGCCTTCGGCCTCGGCGAGGAGACCTGGTCCTCGGGCCGGGCGCCCGCCTCGTACAACGCCCTGTGCGCCTACACCCCCAGCCGCGGGGTGATCTCGGTGCGCGGCAACTGGCCGCTCGTACCGACCATGGACGTCGTGGTCCCGCACACCCGCACCATGGCCGACCTGCTCGAACTGCTCGACGTCATCGTCGCCGACGACCCGGACACCCGCGGCGACCTGTGGCGGTCACAGCCCTGGATCCCGCTGCCCGCGCCGTCCCGGGTCCGCCCGGCCTCCTACCCGGCGCTGGCCCCCGCCAGCGCGGCGGCGACGCGCGCGACGCTCGCCGGCAAGCGCGTCGGCGTGCCCAGGATGTACATCAACACCGACCCCGAGGCCGGAACCAACGCCGACGGCGGCATCGGCGGCCAGACCGGGCAGCGGATCGACACGCGCGCCTCCGTCATCGCCTTGTGGCAGGCCGCCCGCCGGGACCTGGAGACCGCCGGCGCCGAGGTCGTCGAGGTCGACTTCCCGGTGGTGACCAACTACGAGTCCGACCGCCCCGGCGCGCCGTCGCTGTTCACCCGTGGCTTGGTCGGCCGCGACTTCCTCACCGTCGAGATCGAGGACCTGTCCGCCTGGGCCTGGGACGACTTCCTGCGCGCCAACGCGGACCCCGCCCTGTCGACCCTCACCGACGTCGACGGCGCCCGCATCTGGCCCAAGCACCCCGGCGAACTGCCGGACCGCTACAGCGGGTTCGACGACGTGATCGCCGACTACCCGCGGCTGGTCCGCGAGCGTCCCCACGCGTCCCTCACCGAGATCCCGCACCTCGAACAGGGCCTGCGCGGACTGGAGGAGACCCGCCGGATCGACCTGGAGTCCTGGATGGACGAACTCGGCCTGGACGCTGTGGTCTTCCCCGCGGTCGCCGACGTCGGCCCGGCCGACATGGACGTCAACGAGGCCTCCGCCGACCTCGGCTGGCGCAACGGCGTGTGGGTCGCCAACGGCAACCTCGTGCCGCGCCACCTCGGCATCCCGACCGTGACCGTGCCGATGGGCACCATGGCCGACACCGGCATGCCGGTGGGGCTGACGTTCGCGGGCCGCTCCTACGACGACAACGCCCTCCTGCGACTCGCCGCCGCCTTCGAGGCGACCGGGCAGCGCCGCACGGAGCCGCCCCGCACCCCGAGGCTCCCGGCACACTGACGGCCCGGGGGAGCCCGGCCGGGCTCCCCCGGGGCCACCCGGCACGTGTTGGTGTCCGGCGGTCTGCT
>NZ_JBHTTU010000075.1:0-1803 GCF_042794375.1 Kitasatospora sp. NPDC056531
GGGGGGGGGGGGGGGGGGGGGGGGGGGGGGGGGGGGGGGGGGGGGGGGGGGGGGGGGGGGGGGGGGAGGGGGGGGGGGGGGGGGGGGGGGGGGGAAAAAGCCCCGTGGGCGTGCGCCCACCAACCGGCCCGTTCCGGTCCTCCGCCCCTGGGCGGACCGGTCCGACCCGGGGCGGAGGTAGACGGCGGCGTGGGCACCGTCGTGTTCCTCCGGGAGGATCTCAGGCCTCGGCCCGGCCGTGTTGGCGCTGCGTCGACAGTTCCTTGGCGCTGCGTCTACTCATCGGGTGCGGTGTCCGCTCGCGCGTACTAATTCGTTTGACCCGTCTACGAATCGACGCTGGACTGTCGCGGGCACCACGCGGTGCCGGTATCCCAGGGGAGGCAACGGCAGCAATGGAAATCCGTTCCACGACCGAGCAGGACCTCGACGTCTTCGTCGACACCCTCCATGCCGCGTTCGGGCGCTTCCCGGAAACCCCGTCCGAGGGCGGCGGCGGGGTCTGGTGGGCGGCGACCGAGATGGACCGCAACCTGCTCGCCGTGGCGGCGGAGGGGCGGCCGGTCGGCACCGCCGGCTCGTACTCCTTCGAGCTCACCCTCCCCGGTGGGACCCTCGCCCCCGCCCCCGGGGTGACCGGCGTCGGCGTCCTGCCCTCGCACCGACGCCAGGGCGTGCTCACCGCGATGATGCGGCACCAACTCACCGAGCTGCGGGCCCGCGGGGAGTTCCTCTCCGTACTGCTGGCCTCCGAGGCCCCGATCTACGGCAGGTTCGGCTACGGCCCGGCGACCTACACCGGGAACCTGAAGGTGTCGCGCCACCGCGCCGGCTTCGCCCTCCCCCGGGCGCGCGGCACGGCCGACGCCCCGGCCCCCGGCACGGTCGAGGTACTGCGGCGCGCCGAGTGCGGGGACCTCCTGGAGGAGGTCTACGACCGGTACCGTCGCACCCAGCCCGGCGCGCTGTCCCGGCCGCACCGCTGGTGGGCCCTGGGCGCGGGGCAGCCCCCGATCGCTCCGGCCCCGCGCTACATAGCCGTCCACCGGGACGCCGACGGTGTCCCGGACGGGTACGCCAGCTACTCGCTCGACGGCGAGACCCTGAACGTCGACGAGACCATCGCCGCCGACGACGCCGTCACCACGGCCCTGGTCCGGTTCCTGCTCCAGCACGACCTGGTCACCCAGGTGGTCTTCAAGCACTTCCCGCCCGGGCACCCGCTGCGGTGGCAGCTCGCGGACTTCCGCGCCGCCGAGGTGGGCTACGACACCGACTGGCTCTGGGTGCGGCTGCTGGACGTCCCACGCGCGCTCACCACGCGCGGCTGGTTCGGCGACGGCGAGCTCGTCCTCGACGTCGACGACCCGTTCCTCGGCGAGCACGACCGCTACCTGCTGACCGTCCGGGACGGCAAGGCCGAGTGCGACCCGACGGACCGGGAGCCCGACCTGTCGCTGGACGTGCGGGACTTGGGCTCGGTCTACCTCGGCGGCACCGCCCCGAGCACCCTCGTACGGGCCGGGCACATCCGGGCCCACCGCCCGGGCGCGGCAGCCCTCGCCGACGCCCTGTTCAGCGCCGAGCGTCCCCCGCACTGCCTGCACTGGTTCTGACCGGCCGGTGCCCGGTGACGGGGTGCGGCGCGCCACCGTCCTCCACACCGACGCGGGCTCCCGCTACCGGAGCCGGCACGCCCGGTCCGGACGCAGCCGGACCGGGCGGCTGCTGGAACTCGTCCGCGCCGAACTCGCCGCCGAGCAGCACGGTTCGACCCACCGAGCACGGGCTGGGACTCTGTTG
>NZ_JBHTTU010000075.1:1813-10330 GCF_042794375.1 Kitasatospora sp. NPDC056531
GCGCGTTGGCGGGCTGGGTTGGATCCCCCCCCGGTTCGTCTCCCCTCCCACGGCCGGCGGCGCATCCACTATGACCGGTAGCGGAAGCGGATCCGGCCGCGGGTGAGGTCGTAGGGGCTGAGCTCCACGAGCACCCGGTCGTGCGGGAGGATCTTGATGTGGTTCTTCCGGACCTTCCCACTGATGTGGGCGAGCACGATGTGCCCGTTCGGGAGTTCCACCTTGAAGTTGGCGTTGCGCAGGCACTCGACGACGGTGCCCTCGACCTCTATGCCGTTGGCTGTCTTGGTCATGGCTCTCACCTCTTTGTTCTCTTTGTTCGTGTGACGCTGTGGTCGGTTCGGAAAAGTGTGGCGTGGCGTGGCGTGACGGGGCGTCAACGACGCACGAGCTCCAGGGTGCTGTTCACGCGCCGGGCGCCGATGCCCTCGAAGAGGGCGGTGGCGGCCGCGTTGGACTCCGTGACCTCGGCCCAGACCGAGGTCGTGCCGGAGCGGTGCAGCGCGGCCAGCGTGTCGGCCAGCAGCGCCCGCGCGATGCCGTGTCGCTGCGCGGCGGCCCGGACGGCGATCAGCCCGATCCGCGGCTGCCGGGTCAGCGGCGCCACCCGGAGCAGCCCGACGTACCGGCCGGCCTGCCGGGCCACCGCGTACTTCGACGGGTCGACCACCGTGGTCCCCGCCGGACGCGGCAGCACCTGGGCCGGCATCGCCGCCCAGCCGGCGCCGGCCTCGATCTCGGCGTGCAGGACCCGGTCCAGGGCACGCAACGGCGCCTCCGCCGCCTGCCCGACCGGCACGATCGCCACACCCGCCGGAGGCCGGACAGCGCCGAGCCCGGTGACCTGCGGATCGCTGGGTATGAGATAGCCCCACTCGCGACGCACGGTGGTGAAGCCGGCCCGCTGCCACGCGGACACCGAGTCGTGATCGGCCTCCTCCGCCACGGCGTGCAGCGGCGCCGGCAGGTCCGCCGACATCACCTCGGCGATGCGGTCGAACACGGCGCCGTGCCACGCGTCGATGCTGACGAAGAGTCGGCCGTCGGGCCGGAGGGAAGCATCACCGCGGCCGACCACCTGGTCGCCTTCCACCGCGTGCCACTGCGCGTCCGACACCCGCATGACCGCGATCTCGCGGTTGCCGGTGCCCGGGATGGAATCAGAAACGTTCATGGCGTTGCCTTTCGAGAGTGCCTGTTCGAGGCGCTCCCGGGCGACACCTGAGGTCAATCGCCCGCCGTGACGGAAAGGGGGAGCACCCACACGGATACAGCCTTCATGGGTCTCACCTCCTCGCGTTGTTTCACGGCTGCGCAGACAGTAACAGCCACCGGCACGCCCGCCCAACCCATTTATCGAGCCACCCCGGCGGCGGCCGGGCACACCGCCGGCCTGGTCCGTCCCGTGTGCGGACCCGGCCGGGTGCCCCCTGGGGGCGGCTGTGGGGTGGTGGTCAGGCGGTGTGCGGTGGTTCGCCCGGGAGGTGGGCGGAGCAGGACGGGACGCCGTCGGGCCAGGCCGGGCCCTGGAGGTAGACGTTGCTGATCCGGCACGGGCGCTCAGCCCCAGGGCGGCCTGCCCGTCCCCTCCGCCCACAGCGCGAGTGCCCGCCGGTCGACGGTGCGGATGCCGACCTGCGCGCAGAACGCGGCGGCGGCCTTGGTGAACGAGTTGGTCGTCACCACGGCGGCCAGGTCGCAGCGGTGCACGTCGCGGTAGGTGCCGTTGACCTTCTGGACGTCATCGGAGCCGACGAGGGTCCGTGGCCCGTACCGCTTGGCCTGGATCAGGATCCGCTGCCCGGTGGGCGTGGTCGCCAGCACGTCCGCCGCGAGGTCCCCGGCTCCACCGACCACCGTCACCTTCGTACAGCCGTCCCGCCGGCACAGGTCCGCCAGCGCGTGCTCGAAGGCCTTCGGGGTCATCGTCAGAAACGGTCCGATGTGCCGCAACTGCGCCGCCCGCGCCTCCAACTCCCGCTGCCTGGAGCACACTCGGGCGCGCAGCACGGCAACGCCCACCGCCGCGCCCACGGCCAGCACCACGACGACCAGCACCAGGTGATGGGCCAACCACCGCACCAGCAGCGAGACCAGGACGAGCCCGACCACCGCCACCACACCCACCAGCAGCGCGTTGTCCCTGGCCTGCCGCGCCCGGCGGGCGGCGTTCGACCGACGTCGTCGGACAGGCCTGCGAGCCACGGCATTCCCCCTCGCGCCACGGTGTTCGTGCGAGCGTAGAAGCCACGGTCACCCGGCCGCCCGTGATCCCGGCGAACTCCCCCGACGGCGGTCCCGAGTTGTCCGGATCCCTGCGCCCGACGGCCGAACACCCGTCATCGAGTTGCCCCTGCCCCCGTCCTCGCCGACAGATCCCCCAGCTCCACCACCGCGACCGTTCATAAATCGAGTGGCCCGCGGTGCGCCCGTGGCGTTAGTCTCGGAGGCATGGACGTCATGGACCGAAGCATCACCGCAGCCGCGCGAGCGACCAGCTCGCCGGTTGCCGCCGTCTGACGTACGTCTTTCTCCCCCGGCGACCGGAAACGGTCCGCCGGTGCCGGTTTCGGGGCGTTCCTTCCTCGGTTCCGTTGATCGCGTGGACTCGTTGTCCGGTGCCGCCGTCCGGCACACACGCGAAGGAGCCACCCTCATGAACACCGACCAGCTCGTCCGCACCTTCATCGAGTACTTCGAGGAGCGCGGCCACCGCCGGATCACCGGCTCGACCCTGCTGCCCCCGCCCGGCGACCCGGTGCTGTTCACCACCTCCGGCATGCACCCGCTCACGCCCTATCTGGAGGGGCGCCCGCACCCGCTCGGCAGGCGGCTGGTCAACGTGCAGCGTTGCCTGCGCACCACGGACCTCGACGAGGTCGGCGACCGCACCCACCTCACCGTCTTCGAGATGCTCGGCACCTGGTCGCTCGGCGACTACGAGGGCCGGCAGAGCCTCGACTGGGGCTACGGACTGCTCACCGACGGGTTCGGTGTCGATCCCGGCCTGCTCCACGTCACCGTCTTCGGCGGGGACGACCGGGTCGGCCCGGACACCGCCTCCCTGGAGTTGTGGCAGGACCGCGGGGTCCCGGTCGAGCTCACCGTCGAGGACAACTGGTGGTCCAACGGACCGACCGGCCCGTGCGGCCCCGACTCGGAGATCTTCCTGTGGACCGGCGACACCCAGCCGGAGTCGACGCCCACGCGGGACGACCGCTGGGTCGAGGTGTGGAACCACGTGATGATGCGCCACCGGAGGCTCGACGACGGTTCGCTCGTCCCGCTCCCGCAGCGCAACATCGACACCGGCCTCGGCCTGGAACGGCTCTCCTCGCTGTTGCAGGGCCGGTCGTCGGTCTTCGAATGCGACGTCTTCGACCCCTGGCGCCGCCTCGTACCGACCCTGTGGCAGCTGGACGAACCGTCGCTGCGTCTGGTCTACGACCACCTGCGCTCGGCCGTCGTCGTCATCGGCGACGGCGTGCTCCCGTCCAACACCGGCCGCGGCTACGTGCTGCGCCGCCTGGTGCGCCGGGTGCTCACCGTGCTCCACCGGGACGACCCGCAGCGCGGGCTCGGGGACCTACCGGACGAGCTGGTGCGGCACACCCTGGACCACTTCCGCCAGGACGTGGGCTCGGACGCGGTCCGCCGGGTGCTGCTCGACGAGGAGCGCCGGTTCGGCCGCCTCCTGGAACGCGGTCGGCAGGTGCTGTCCCGGCCCCGGTTCCGCGGCCCGCTCAGCGAGGACGACCTCCACTACCTCCACGACACCCACGGCCTGCCGCGCGACCTCGTCCTGAACCTGCGCCCGCAGTGACGGGAGGTGGTCTTCGACAGCCTGACAGGCCGGACGGCTCAGCGGTACCAGGTGCGGATCGCGGCCGCGGTCTCGCGGACGTCGGCGTGCCCGGCGCGGATGCGGGTGGCGAGGGCGACGGCCTGTTCGGGTTCGGCCGTGACGATGACGCCGGAGGCGCTGAGGTAGGAGGCGGCGACCACGGCGGCGAAGTGCTCGTTGCCGGACTCCAGGGCCGGGACGCGGACCAGTTGGTGCATCAGGGCGGCGGCCCGCTGGTGAACGGCCTCGTACACGGGGACGTCCATGACGGAGTCGGCGTGTCGGGCGACGGCGGCGGCCAGGGATCCGTAGTCGGTGATGTCGGGGTCGTGCGACAGGCACTGGTGGGCGATGTCGAGTAGCCAGGCCCGGTCGATCCGGAGGATCACGCGGCGCCCGCCTCGGGCATGGGGACGAACCGCGCGCGCTCGTCGAGGGCGCGGCGCACGGCGTCGTCCGGTCGGACGGTCAGCTGCTTCACGGTCGCGAGCGTAGCGAGGTGTAGCATGCGCTACCAAAGCTCGGTGGATCCGCCCCCGACCAGTGCGCGGACTGTGTCAGAATCCGCGTCGGTACCATCCGGCACGGGTCGGCCCGCCTGGACGGACCTGGCGGACCGACCCTACTGAAGGCTGAACTCAACTGAGTTCAGCCGACCAACCGGATCAGAACCACTCGGGCCGGCAGTCCCCCGCCGTCCGGTCGAGACTGTCGAGCAGGTCGAACTGCGGGCCGGTCTTGGGGAGTTCCACACGGAAGAAGTGCCGGGCGGCCTGCCGCTTGCCCTCGTGGAAGGCGTCCGTGCCGTCGCCCAGCGCGAGGTACTGCTCCAGCCAGATCCAGGCCAGCACCACGTGGCCGACGGCCTCCAGGTAGGTGGAGGCGTTGGCCAGCGCGGTCGCCGGGTCCCCGGTCGACCAGAGCACGGCGGTGGTCCGCCCGATCCGGTCGGCGGCCTGCTGCAACGCGGCGGCCAGCTCGGCCGCCTCACCGCCGAGCCGCACGGCCCGCACGGCGGTCGCCGTGAGGGTGTCCAGGAGCAGCTTCAGCCCGGCGCCGCCGTCCATCACGACCTTGCGGCCGAGCAGGTCGAGACCGTGGATGCCGTGGGTGCCCTCGTGGATGGGGTTGAGTCGGTTGTCGCGGTAGAACTGCTCCACGTTGTACTCGCGCGTGTAGCCGTAGCCGCCGTGCACCTGGATGGCGAGGTCGTTGGCGGCCAGGCACCACTGCGAGGGCCAGCTCTTGGCGATCGGGGTGAGGACGTCCAGCAGCAACTTCGCCCGCGCCCGGACGGGCTCCTGCTCGGCCGTGGCCTCCTCGTCCAGCAGATGGCTGCAGTACAGGCCGAGGGCGAGGGCACCCTCCACGTAGCTCTTCTGCGCCAGCAGCATCCGGCGCACGTCCGCGTGCTCGATGATCGGCACCTGCGGGGCGTTCGGGTCCTTGGCCGCGAGTGGACGGCCCTGGGGGCGGGTGCGGGCGTAGTCGAGGGCGTGCAGGTAGCCGGTGTAGCCGAGCGCGGTGGCACCCTGGCCGACGCCGATCCGGGCCTCGTTCATCATGTGGAACATGTAGGCGAGCCCGTGATGGGCCTCGCCGACCAGGTAGCCCACCGCGCCCGGGGCGCCGCCCGGGGTGTGCCGCCCCTCGCCGAAGTTGAGCATCGTGTTGGTGGTGCCGCGGTAGCCCATCTTGTGGTTGAGACCAGCCGGCACCACGTCGTTGCGCTCGCCCAGCGTGCCGTCTTCGTTGACCAGGAACTTGGGCACGACGAACAGCGAGATGCCCTTCACACCCGCCGGACCGCCGGGGATCTTGGCCAGCACCAGGTGGACGATGTTCTCGCTCAGCTCGTGGTCGCCGCCGGAGATCCACATCTTGGTGCCGCTGATCCGGTACGTGCCGTCGTCCTGCGGCACGGCACGGGTGGTGATGTCGGCGAGCGAGGAACCGGCCTGGGGCTCGGAGAGGCACATGGTGCCGAAGAAGCGGCCCTCGACCATCGGGCGGACGTAGGTGTCGACCTGCTCCGGACTGCCGTGCGCCAGCAGCAGGTTGGCGTTGCCGACGGTGAGCAGCGGGTAGGAGGCGGTGGCGATGTTGGCGGCCTGGAACCAGGCCCGGCAGGCGTTGGCGACCACCACGGGCAGCTGCTGGCCGCCGACCTCGTAGTCCATGGTGGCGCCGACCAGTCCGGCCTCGGCGAAGACCTTCAGGGCCTCCTTGACCTCCGGGATGACGTGCACCCGCTCACCGTCGAAGCGGGGCTCCTCGGCGTCGTTCTTCTTGTTGTGGGTGGCGAAGTGCCGGGTCGCGATGGCCTCGCTGAGGTCCAGCACGGCGTCGAAGGTGTCCCGGTCGTGGTCGGCGTAACGGGGGCGGCGGGTGAGGGCCGCGACGTTCAGCCAGTCGTGCAGCAGGAATTCGAGGTCGCGGCGGGAGAGCAGCAGGGAGTCCAAGGCGAGGCCTCCGATCGGCGAGGGCAACAGGAACGGGCAGGGCAGTGCGGGAGGGCCGGAGCAGAGCGGGAGGGCCGGAGCAGGGACGGGCGGGCGAGGGTGTGATCCGGTACACACCGACCGGCGAACCCGAACCGGTTGACGCCGGGGCCATCCTGCCCCAGCCTTTGGGTCTAAGCAAGCGCTTAGTCACTGAAAATGGAAACTGCAAAGGGGAACTCATGGCCGGAGCCGCCATCGCCGCCGTGGACGCCGTGGTCTTCGACTACGGCGGCGTCCTCACCGGGCCGGTCCGCGAGTCGATCGCGGCCTGGCTCAAGGCCGACGGCATCGAGCCGGCCTCGTTCTCCCGCACGCTCAAGGCCTGGCTGTCCCGCGACGCCGAGCAGGGCACGCCCGTCCACCGACTGGAGACCGGCGAGTTGACGGTCGAGCAGTTCGACGCCCTGCTCGCCGCCGAACTGACCACGGTCGACGGCCGAGCGGTCGACCCGGTCGGCGTGCTGGTCCGGCTGTTCGCCGGGATGCGGCCCGACCCCGCGATGTTCGAGCTGGTCGGCGAGCTGCGCGGGCTCGGGATCCGGGTGGCCCTGCTGTCCAACAGCTGGGGCAACACCTACCCGCGCGAGCTGATCGACGGACTCCTGGAGCCCGTCGTGATCTCCGGCGAGGTCGGCCTGCGCAAGCCGTTGGCGCCGATCTACCGGCTCACCCTGGACCTGCTCGGCCTCCCCGCCGGGCGGGTCCTGTTCGTGGACGACGCCGAACCGAACGTGCTGGGCGCCCGCGCGGTCGGCATGCCCGCCCTGCTGCACACCGACGCCGCCACCACCAGGGCCGCGCTGGCCGAGCTGGTCCCCGGCCTGCGCCCCCGACCCTGAACCACGATCCTCCACCGTCACCACCGAGGCGTTGGCCATGAGCACCACCACCCGCACCGCCGTCGTCACGGGTGCGGCCCGCGGCATCGGAGCCGGCGTCGCCAGGCGGCTGGCGGCAGACGGCTTCGCCGTCGCCGTCATCGACCTGGACGAGGCGGCCTGCAAGCCGGTCGTCCAGGAGATCGGAGCCGCCGGGGGCCGGGCGCTCGCCGTCGGCGCCGACGTGAGCGACGAGCAGAGCGTGCAGGCCGCCGTGGAGCGGATCGCCGCCGAACTGGGCGAGCCCACCGTGCTGGTGAACAACGCCGGCATCATCCGCGACAACCTGCTGTTCAGGATGACCCCCGGCGAGTGGGACGCGGTCATGAACGTCCACCTGCGCGGCTCGTTCCTGATGACCCGGGCCGTCCAGGGCTACATGACCACGGCGGGTTGGGGGCGGATCGTCAACCTCTCCAGCACCTCCGCGCTCGGCAACCGCGGCCAGGCCAACTACGCGGCGGCGAAGGCCGGGATCCAGGGCTTCACCAAGACCCTCGCCATCGAGCTCGGCAAGTTCGGCGTCACGGCGAACGCCATCGCCCCGGGCTTCATCGAGACCGAGATGACCGCCGAGACCGCCCGCCGGATCGGCATCGGCTTCGAGGAGTTCAAGGCCGCCGCGGCCGCCGAGATCCCGGTCGCCCGCACCGGCAAGCCCGCGGACATCGCCCACGCGGCCTCGTTCTTCGCCAGCGAGGGCGCCGGGTTCGTCTCCGGGCAGGTCCTGTACGTCGCCGGTGGCCCGAAGTCCTGAGTCCGGAATTCCTGAGCAGAGAGCGAGAAGAGACGTTGAAGGTCTTCCAGGGCATCGAGGAGCTGCACCGGGCGGTCGGCACCCACCTCGGGCACTCCGGCTGGCACACCATCGGGCAGCGGCAGATCGACATGTTCGCCGACGCGACCGGCGACCACCAGTGGATCCACGTCGACGCTGAGAAGGCGGCCAGGAGCCCCTTCGGCGGCACCATCGCACACGGCTACCTGACGCTGTCGCTGGTGCCGATGCTGGTGGGTGAGGTGTACCGGGTCGAGGGGCTGCGGATGGGCGTCAACTACGGCGCCGACAAGCTCCGTTTCCCCTCGCCGGTGCCCGTGGACTCCAAGGTGCGTGCCGGCGTCGAGCTGCTGTCCCTGGCGCCCGGCGGCGGTGGCCACCGGGCCACGGTGAAGGTGACCGTCGAGCGCGAGGGCGGCGACAAGCCGGTCTGCGTCGTGGAGACCCTCACCGTCCTGGTGCCCTGACGGACGGAATCCGATCGCGGGCCGGACCGGCACCGCCCCACCGGCA
>NZ_JBHTTU010000075.1:10340-15645 GCF_042794375.1 Kitasatospora sp. NPDC056531
GTGCCCACATCTCCCCTCCTCCCCGGGGCCCGCCCCCCCTCCCCCCACCGGCTTCTAACTCCTCACCTTTGGGTGTCCACCCTTCTTCCCCGTTCCCCCTGTCCCCGCCCGTACCCCCCGCTCCCGGCCCGCTCAGTGCAGGACGTCGAGGGCGTTGTCAAAGTTGTTGACGAAGTACACCGCGTCGTGGTCCAGGTCCAGGGCGAGGCCGAACAGGTTGCCGGCGCCGGGCGGGTTGCCCTCGTTGTTGATCTGCTTGGTCGCCACCTGTCGGCCGCGCTCTGTGGTCTCGACGATGTTCCCGTCGCCGCCGTTGACGGTGAGGATGTCGCCCTTGGGCGTGATCGCCATCCCCAGCGGGCCGTTGAGGCTGCCGCCCGAGGTGATGACCCGCCCGATGCCGGCACTGTCGTTCCGGGTCAGCGCGTTCGGGATCGCGGTGATCCGGCTCCGCACCGTGTCGGCGACGAAGAGGGTGCCGTCGTGGCCGAGGCCGACGCCGGTCGGGCCGACCACCAGCGCTGCCTGGTCGGTCCGCTCGGGGAAGTCGGAGCCGATCACCGTGGAGGCCACCGGCTGCGGCGGCTCGTCGCCGTCGGCGCACAGGGTGATCCGCACGACCGTGCCCCCGTCGACCTCCGCGCCGCCGCCCGCGACCGTCCCGTTGAGCACGTTGGTGACGAACAGCTCCGTCCGCCCGCGCTCCCCGCCTCGCTTTTCGGTGCTGACGGCGGTCATGTCCCACGGCCCGTTGATGTCGCCGCCCGAGATCGTCTCGCGCACCGTGCCGTGCTTGTCGAGCACCAGCAGACAGCCGGCCTTCGCGGTGCCGGACATGCCGTCCGTGGTGGGCAGGCTGCCGACCACGACCCAGCCGCCGGGCAGCACGGTCAGCGCCGTGGTGAGGCCGACACCGCCGGGGCACTCGCCGGGCAGGTGGTTCGGGTCGATCGTGGCGAAGGTGGTCCGGGTGCCGCCCGGGGTGATCTGCACCAGCGTGGTGCCGAGGCCCTGCAGGCCGGCCGAGTTGTTGAAGTTGCTGACCAGGACGTTGCCCCGGTGCAGGTCACCGACGCTCTCGCGGATGGTGAACGTGCCGTACGGGTTCACGTCGCCGTTCTCGGGAATGGTGGACGCGACGAAGGACACGGTGTTCAGCCGGTCCAGGAACGGCCTTGAATCCGCTGCCCCGGCCGGGGACGCCACGCCGGTCAGAGTGAGGGTCAGCGCGGCGGTCACCAGCGCGCTCGAACATGCCCGAAGCTTCATCTGTACTGCCTTCTGGAGGGCGGACCGGCCCACCGGGACTTCCTGGCGTCCCGACCCGCGGATTTGCTCAACATGGCCCCCGGGACGCCACGTTAGGCATGGGCGGACGCGGCCCGCCCGACGACGTCCGCCAAACTGCCGGTCACCCTGCGTGACGCACTACGCCGGGCAGGCGAGTGCGGAAGGTGGTCGCCCCGGGGGTGTCCAGGACGGCGAGCGTCCCCCCGTGGATGGCGGCGATGTCGCGGGCGATCGGCAGGCCGAGACCGGTGCCGCCGTCGTCCCGGCTGCGGGCGTCGTCCAGGCGGGCGAAGCGTTCGAAGATCTTCTCCCGGTCGGCGGCGTCGATCGCCGGCCCGTCGTTGGCCACGTCCAGTACGGCCTGGCCCGAGGCGGGGTCGGCGGCGAGGCGCACGGTGACGCGGTGCCGGGCGTGCCGCTGGGCGTTGTCGAGCAGGTTGGTGAGCAGCCGTCCGAGCCACAGCGGGTTGCCGGGCACGGTGACGGCGGCGGGCAGGTCGACGGTGATGGGGTGGGGCTCGGTGCCGCGGGCCGCGAGCGACGTCCCCACCAGCTCCACGAGGTCGACGGGTTCACCCGGCCAGTCGTGGCCGGTCGCGTCCAACCGGGCGAGCAGCAGGAGGTCGGCGGCGAGGGCCTGGAGGCGCCCGGTGTCCTCCAGGGCGCCGGCCACCAGGTCGGCGCGGACCTCGGGGTCGGGGTGGGCGATGGCGACTTCGAGCTGGGTGCGCAGCACGGTGAGCGGGCTGCGCAGTTCGTGGGAGGCGTCCGCGATGAAGCGGCGCTGTCGGTGCCCGGCGGCTTCGAGGCGGCCGAGCATCGCGTTCATGGTGTCCGCCAGCCGGGCGATCTCGTCGTCGCTGCGCGGTTCGGGCACCCGGCGGTCCAGGTCGCGGTCGCCGATCGCGGCGACCTCGGCGCGGATGGCCTCCACCGGCCGCAGGGCCCGGCCGGTGGCCCGCCAGGTCAGGGCGCCGACGGTGAGCAGCAGGACGGTGCTCAGGCCGGCGAGGGCGGCGGTGGTGAGGTCCTCGGCGGCGTCGACGGTGCGCAGCGAGGCCCCGACGTGGATGGTGACCGGCCCGGTGGGGGTGGTGGCGGTCAGCGTGGTGACGCGCTGGTGGTGTTCGTCGCCCAGGGCGCGCAGGTTGAAGGTGCTGCGGCCGTCCGGGTGGCCGCTGGGGGCGACCGCGGGGTGGCCGGTGAGGTTCTGGCTGGCGGCGACCACCCGGCCGCTCGCGTCGACCACCTGAATGAAGTCGGTTCCGTGGTCGAGCGGGAGCTGGCTGCCCAGCCGTCCGTCCTCGGCCTGCCGGGCGACGGCCTGGGCCTGCTCACGGGCGCCGTCCTCCACCGTGCGGGCCAGGTTGGCGCCCAGCAGCAGGACGACGGCGCCCGAGGCGACGGCGAGGACGACGGCGACGCTGAGGCAGGCGGCGAGGGTGGTGCGGGCGCGGACGGAGCGCGGCGTCAGCCGGGCGGCGAGGGCCGCGAGGCGGGGGTGCCGGGCGAGGGGTGCGAGGGCGGTGCGCGCTCGGCGCGCCATTGCGGACCGGGGTGCGGGGCCGCTGGTCGGGTCAGCCACCGTCGGCCGCCAGTCGGTAGCCGGCGCCGCGCACGGTCTGCACCGCGGCCCGGCCGTACGGGGTGTCGATCTTGCGCCGCAGGGCGCTGACGTGGACCTCGACGGTGTTGGGGTCGCTGTCCGGGCCGCTGTCCCAGACCGCTTCGAGGATCTCCCGCTTGGAGACGGCCTCGCCGGCCCGGCGGGCGAGGTGGTCGAGGATGGCGAACTCGCGCGGGGTGAGGGCGATGGCCGCGCCGCCCCGGGTGCAGGTGCGGGCGGCGGAGTCCACCACGAGGTCGCCCAGCACGGTGCGCCGGGGCGCCCGGCTGCCGATCCGGCGGGCGAGCGCCTTCAGCCGGGCGACGAGCACGACGAAGGAGAACGGCTTGGACAGGTAGTCGTCGGCGCCGGTGTCCAGCGCCTCGGCCTCGTCCCACTCGCCGTCCTTCGCGGTGAGCATCAGGATGCCGACGTCGCTGCCGGAGGCCCGCAGCCGCGAGCACACCCGGTAACCGTTGAGGCCGGGCAGCATGATGTCGAGCACGACCACGTCGTAGGCCTGCTCCATGGCCTGGGCGAGCCCGGACAGGCCGTCGTGGGCGACGTCGACGGTGAAACCCTCGGCCGCCAGCCCGTGCTGCAGGGCCAGGGCCAGCCGACGTTCGTCCTCCACCACCAGTACGCGCATGCCCACCAGGGTCGCAGGTCGTCCCGGCGGGAGGCTGAAGGGGTCTTCAGGTCTTCAGCTGATCTTCAGCAACGCCCGGACATCCTGTGCGTCTCGCCCGGGGACGGCCCGGGCCTGGTCGAGGAGCGGGGTGGGTGTTGTGAGCGAGCCCATGGAAGGCGCGGAGCCGCAGAAGAGCGCGGGCAGGACGCGTACGGGCCTGGGCCGGGCCGGCCGCTGGGTGCGCGGCCGGTCGAAGCGCTGGGTCGTGGTCGGCGCGGCGGCGGTCGTGCTGGGTGGCGCGGCGGCCGCGGTGGCGGTCCACCACGAGCACGAGGGCCACGGCGACGGCCGCAGCTGGGCGGCGGGCGACCAGGAGCCGAACGAGGGCCAGGGGTGGCACGGCGACCGGCACGGCCACCAGGGCAGCGGCCACCAGGGCCGCCAGGGCAGTGGCCACCAGGGCCGCGCGGCCCGCAGCGGTGACGAGACCGACGGCCGGACCGGCGCGGGCGCACCGGCACCGCTGCCCGCCACCGATGCGGCCGACGCCGTGGCCAAGGCCTCGGCCGCGGTCTCCGGCGGCAAGGTCGAGTCGCTGACCCCGGTCGGTGAGCAGGGCGGCGGCCGGGCTTGGAAGGCCGTGGTCCTCGGCCCCGACGGCGTGCGGCACGCGGTGACCGTGGACGGCGCCAACGGCACGGTCACCGGCAACACCGTCCTCGGCGGCTGACCGTCCCCCCGACCACCGGCCGGGCGCGCCCTGGCCGCGCCGTACAGAAGGGAGCGCCGTCGTCTTGGGCGCCGTGACAACCCCCCGGGCGGCCCAGCGCCGCCGGACCGTGCCCGCGGGGCCGGTTCTGAGCAAGGTCCCGCAGGTGACGGCGGTGTTCTGGGTCGTCAAGATCCTCACCACCGGCATGGGCGAGACCACCTCCGACTACCTGGCCCGGGTGCTCGGGCCCGTCCCGGCGGTCGGTTCGGCCGGGCTGCTGCTGGCCGTCGCCCTGTTCGCCCAGGCCCGGGCCCGCCGCTACGTCCCGGCGGTGTACTGGGCGGCGGTGATCATGGTGAGCGTGTTCGGCACCATGGCGGCCGACGTCGCGCACGTCGCCCTCGGGGTGCCGTACGTCGCCTCGGCGCTCGCGTTCGCCGTGGTCCTCGCCCTGGTGTTCGCGCTGTGGCGGCGGACCGAGGGGACGCTCGCGGTGGAGACGGTCGCGGGCGGCCGCCGCGAGGTCTTCTACTGGTGCGCGGTGATGGCCACCTTCGCGCTCGGTACGGCCGTCGGCGATCTGACCGCGGCCACCCTGGGCTGGGGCTACCTGCCGTCGGGGCTGCTGTTCGCCGCTCTGATCGCGGTGCCGGCGCTCGCCCACCGGCTCTCCGGTCTGTCACCGGTCCTGACCTTCTGGTGGGCCTACGTGCTCACTCGGCCGCTCGGCGCCTGCTTCGCCGACTGGGCCGGCGTCAGCCACGAGCGCGGCGGTCTGGACCTGGGCACCGGGCCGGTCAGCCTGGTGCTCGCGGTGATCATCGTGGCTGCCGTGGCGTGGCTGAGCGCGACCGGACGCCGCGAGGACCGAGCATTGGCCTGACCTCCGATCAGCCGTCGGGCCCGTACGGGCCCGGCTCCGAGGAAGGGCGCAGCACGCGATGAACCTCCCGTCGGGCCTATCGGCCGTCGACCGGACGGATGCCGGACCACTCCCCCTGGGGAGCACGGTCGTGCCGGAGCCGATGCCGGTGGGTGCCTGATGACGGCCGATGGCGGGGGAACC
>NZ_JBHTTU010000075.1:15655-26195 GCF_042794375.1 Kitasatospora sp. NPDC056531
TGTTCTTAAAGCCTCGAGTTGTGTTGTTTCTTGCAGCCCGTTGGGGGGGGGGAACCCCCCCCCCCTCCCCCTTCGCCCCCCCCTCCCCCCCCCCCCCGCCGTGCTGCTGTTCACGGCCCTGGCGGCGCTGCTGGCCGGCCAGGACTGGGCGCCGTTCGGCTTCGAGCGCAGCGCCAACGACTGGAGCGCGGCCCACCGGCCCGGCGCCGCCAGGGCGGTGGCCGTCGTGATCACCGACCTCGGCTCCGGCGTGGTTCCGTACCTCCTCGCCCTGGCCGCCGGGGCCGTCACCGTCCGGGCCGTGCCCGCACCCCGGCCCCCGCGCCGGACCGTCACCGTTCTGCTGGCCCCGGTGCTCTGGCTGGTCGCGGGCCAGCTCGTCCGGCTGGGCCTGATGTACGCCTTCGACCGCCCCCGCCCGCCACGGGCGAACTGGGCCGCCGATGCCTCCGGCTACTCCTTCCCCTCCGGGCATTCCTTCACCTCGGCGGTCTGCGCCGGGCTGCTGGCCATGGCCGTCGTCCGGGCCCACCCGGCGGCCCGGGCCGCCGCCGCCGGCGCCGCCGTGTTCGCGGGCCTGGTCGGCCTCAGCCGGATCTACCTCGGGGTGCACTGGCCGCTGGACGTCCTCGGCGGCTGGCTGCTCGGCTGCGCCTGGCTCGCGGTTGGCGCGGCGGTGCTGCCCCCGGTGCGACGCACCGAACTTCCACCGGGCGCCGGGGGGCCGGGCGGGTCGCGCTGTACCTGCGCTGGTGTGCGCGGACCGGCCGCAACTGGCGGGTGGCGGCGGAAAAGTTCGGGCTGTTCCTGGTCTGGCTGAAGTTCGGCTCGAAGGAGGCGACCGGCGTCGACTGGCCCACCGGGCCGGGGCTGGTGCTGGCGGGGCCGGGAGCGGAGGACAAACGAGGCTTAACGTCCTCTGAGACCCGGCCCCGGTGTGGTGGTACTGGGTTCACCATGGATGCGGATACAAGATCCATGGCAGGCTCGTGTTGAGGTGCTCTAACGTCGAGCCATGACGATTCCACCCCGGTTGGGGCGCCTGGCACGGCGGGCACGGCGGGACACCGGCTTCCTGGCCACGGGTGTCCCGGTGCACCTGGCGCTGGTGCCCGTGTGGGCCTGGGGCGCGGCGACCACTGCCAGGACGGGAAACTGGGCGCTCGCGCTCCCGGTGTCTGTCGCCCTGCTCCTGAGCGGCGTCCCGGTGCTGACGGTGGTTCAGCGGTACCGGCACCGGGCGCTGCTCGGGGTGGACATCCGTCGCTCGGCGCCCGTGCCGCAGCGGTGGTCGCCGACCACGGCCCTGCGGTGGCTCTCCTCGCCGCGCGCCTGGCGCCAGGTCGGGTACCACCTGCTGCTGGGCCCGCTGGTGGCCTTGTCGGAGCTATTGGTGCTGGTGGCGGCGGTGGTGGGTCTGGCGGGCGCCACCGGGTACGGCTGGGTGTGGGCGCTGCCGGTCGGGGTGCGGCGCGACTGGTTCGGCTGGGCGACGCTGATGCCGTGCTACACCGTGCTCGGCCTCTTTCTGCTGTCCCTCCTGCCCTGGCTCGCCGGGGTGGTGGCCCGGGCGGAGTCGCGCTCCGCCGCGGCGCTGCTCGGGCCCAGCCGGGCCGATCGGCTCCAGGAGCGGGTCGCGTACCTGGCGGGCAGCCGCACCGACCTGATCGAGGCGGTCGATGCCGAGCGCCGCCGGATCGAGCGCGACCTGCACGACGGCACCCAGCAGCGGCTGGTCTCGCTGGCGGTCAACCTGGGACTGGCCATGGCCACCCGCCCCGACCTGCCGGGCGAGGCCCGTGAGGTGCTGGCAGAAGCGCACCTGGAGGCGAAGGCGGCGATCGCCGAACTCGGCGATCTGGTACGCGGGTTGCATCCGGCGGTGCTCGAAGACCGGGGCCTGGACGCGGCGTTGTCCGGACTGGCCGCCCGAGTTCCGCTGCCGGTGCGCCTGCGGGTCGAGCTGCCGGAACGGGCGGCGCCCGCCGTGGAGTCGGTTGCGTACTTCGTGATCTCCGAGTCGCTGGCGAACGTGACCAAGCACGCCGGCGCCTCGCGGGTCGAGGTGACGGTCCGACGGGTCGGGACGGTCCTGCGGGTGAACGTCACCGACGACGGGCTGGGCGGCGCCGACCCCTCCGGTGGTACGGGGTTGAGCGGGCTGGCCAAGCGGGTGGGCTCCGTCGACGGCATCTTCCGGCTCAGCAGCCCCGTCGGGGGACCGACGACCGTGACGGTGGAGCTGCCGTGCGCGCGGTGATCGCCGAGGACTCGGTGCTGTTGCGGGTCGGCCTGGTCAAGGTGCTGGAGATGGGCGGCTTCCAGGTCGTCGCGGAAGTCGGCGATGCGGAAGCGCTGTTGGCCGCCGTCGAGGAGCACCAGCCCGAACTCGCTCTGGTGGACGTCCGGATGCCGCCCACCTTCACCGACGAGGGCGTGCGGGCGGCCGCGGTGATCCGCCGCGGCCGGCCGCGCACGGCGGTGGTCCTGCTCTCGCAGTACGTGGAGGAGCGGTACGCCGCTGACCTGTTGGCGACCAACACGAGCGGAGTGGGCTACCTGCTCAAGCAACGCGTGGCCGATGTCCAGGACTTCGCAGCAGCGGTACGGCGGGTGGCCGAGGGGGGAACGGCGCTGGACCCCCAGGTCGTCGCCCAACTTCTGCTCCGCCGCGGCGACCCCCTGGCCGCCCTGACCCCGCGCGAGCGGGAGGTGCTGGCCCTGATGGCGGAGGGCCGGTCCAACGCCGGCATCGCCGAGGCGCTGACGGTCAGTGAGAGCGCGGTGGCCAAGCACATCAACAACATCTTCGCCAAACTCGACCTGCCGGTGGCCGATGCGGACCACCGCCGGGTGCTCGCCGTGCTGCGCTTCCTGGGCGCGTCCAGGGGCTGAATCCCGGGGGGCACGCCTGCCGTCATCACGGCGGCGGGCTCGGCGCCGGCCCACGCTGCGCCGCGTCCGGGGGCACGGGGACGCTGACCGCGGTGGCGTTAGCGTCCCGGCTGCCGTTGGAGGCGTTGCGGCAGTTGTCCACTCCGGTGCGGACTTCGACGTCGGGCCCGCTCGGGTAGGCGAACCGCACGTCCGTGACCGTGTGCGCGTTGCTGACACACCGCATCGCGCCTTTCGGCGCGGCGTCGAGCGAGGCGACCAGGGCACTCACCTGCGCGCTCGACAGGCGGCCAGAGCGGGTGAGTACCAGGGCGTCCGCTCTCCCCGGGGCCGGGGACGACGGCCGCTCGTAGGCAGACCCAGGCCGAGACCGGTGAGGCCGGAACCATCGCGTCGGCGGCTCCTGGGCGCTGCGAAGCGTTCAACGGCCCAAGTTGTGCCGGGCACGGGCGATCGGCGCCGGTCGCCTCCACCTGCACCGCGTCTCCAGGCCGACCTGCTGACATCGTGACAGCCGACACCGCGCCCGCTGCGATGACCAGCACGGCGTCGGCCGTGCCGAGCAGTGTGAGCCGCCGCCGGCGGCGCCGTGCACCGGCTGCGACGCCGGCGAACAGGTCCGCGTCTCCAGATGGGAAGGCCGCCGCGGAGTCGCGCAGCAGGGCCCGGACAACTGTCTCCTCGTGGTTCTGCTCGTTCATGCCACCTCACCTGGGGTCTCGGACAGCATCGCGGCCGGCACCAGGCGACGGAGAGTAGAAAGCGCCTTGGCGGTCTGACTCTTCACCGTGCCGACCGTGCAGCCCATCGCCTCCGCGTTGGAACGGAGCTCGCACTGCGCACCGCCCGCCGCCGCGGTGTGCTGCGGCTCCGGCTCGGTCGGCGGCTGCGCGGTGGTCACCTTCGGCTGCGGCGCCTTGGGCGGAGCCGACTGCGGATGAGTGGGCGGGGACGCGGGCGGGGCGACGGTCGAGGTGGGCGCAGGGGCGGGTGCGGCCGGGGTGGTGGCCGCCGGCGGCGCCGGAGCCGTGGACGCGGCCGGGGTCGGCGTGGCCGCGACGCTCGGCGCTGACGAGGCGGTCGGCGCGGACGAGGCCTTGGCGCCGCCGTCGGCCGCCGAGGGGTCGCAACCGGTCAGCGTCAGACCGACGGTGAGGACGAGTCCGGCGAATCCGGCCAGGCCGGCCGCCCGGCGACGGCCGGGTATCCGTGGCGCATGGGAGGAGAACGCTCCGTTCCGTTTGGATGAGGCGTGCGATTCAAGCAGACCCCGAACACGCCGCACGCACGGTTTCCCCACTCGTTGGCAGATCGAGACATTCCAACTACCGGACGCAACCACCCTCAGAGCCCCCCCAAGCCACCACGCCCCACCCCGAGGGGTATAGCGCCGAAGTGCGGGGCTTTCTGACATGTTCCGGCCATCAAGTGCGGATCGCTACGGTTCCGGCAACCCCCACGCCGAACGAGGAGATCCCCCATGCTCCGATTCCGCGCGCTCGCGGTCGCCGCCGCCTTCGCGACCGTCGCGCTCTCCGCGGCCCCCGCCGTCAGCGCCCCCGCTGACGACCCGTCCATAGCCGTGGCCCTGGCCGCCGCCCCCACCCGGACGGCCACCGCCCCGCCCGCCCTGCTGCACGCGATGCAGCGCGACCTGGGCCTCGCCCCGCAGGCCGCCGCCGACCGGCTCGCCCGCGAGAGCCGAGCCGCCGAGGTCCAGAGCGCGCTCACCCGGGCCCTCGGGGACCGCTGGGCCGGTGCCTGGGTGGACGGGCCGCAGGCCGACCTGGTGGTCGCCACCACGGACCCCTCCGCCGCCCGGGCCATCACCGCCCACGGCGGCCGGGCCACCGTCGTCCGGCACGCGCTCACGGCCCTGAACCAGGCCAAGGACGCGCTCGACCGGGCCTCCGCGGTCGCCACGCCCGAGGCCACCCCGCTCTGGTACGTGGACGTCCGGGACAACACCGTCGTGGTGCGGTCCACCGACGACGCCCGCACCGGAGCCTTCCTCAGCCAGTCCGGCGTGGACCGCTCACTGGTCCGGGTCGAACCGTCCACCGCCGCGCCCAAGCCGCTCGCCGACCTGCGCGGCGGGGACGCCTACTACATCGACAACGCCGCCCGCTGCTCGATCGGCTTCCCGGTCACCCAGGGCGGCCAGCCCGGCTTCGTCAGCGCCGGCCACTGCGGTCAGCCCGGCTCCAACGCCACGAACTCCGACGGCAGTTCGATCGGCACCTTCCAGGGTTCGACCTTCCCCGGCAACGACTACTCCTGGGTCGCGGCCGGACCGGACTGGACCGCCCAGCCGCAGGTGAACGACTACGCGGGCGGCGCCGTGACGGTGGCCGGCTCGACCGAGCAGACGATCGGCGGCTCGGTCTGCCGCTCCGGCTCCACCACCGGCTGGCACTGCGGCACCGTCGAGGAGCAGAACGCCACCGTCAACTACCAGGAGGGCAGCGTCTACGGCCTGACCCGCACCAACGTCTGCGCCGAGCCGGGCGACTCCGGCGGGTCGTTCATCTCCGGCAACCAGGCCCAGGGCGTGACCTCGGGCGGCTCCGGCGACTGCACCTCGGGCGGTGAGACCTACTTCCAGCCGGTCAACCCGATCCTCAGCACCTACGGCCTGACCCTGGCCACCGGCTGACGAAGGAGCCCACCGGCCGTCAGCGCAGCCCCGCCGTCCGGCGCTCGAACACCTCGGGGCGGGCGGTCTCCAGCGCCGTGGAGACCGCACCGAGGAGCACCGCCTCCTCCCCCAGGAGGCTCGGTGCGAGCGTCGGACGCATCGGGGCGAGCCTGTGCAGGGCCTGCTCCAGCAGCTCCAGGAGCAGGTCCGCACTGCTGCCGATGCCGCCGCCGAGCACCACCAGGTCCGGGTCCAGGATCGCGGACAGCACGGCGACGGCGTAGGCGAGCCGCTCCGCCTCCCGCTCCACCGCCCGGACCGCCGCGCCCTCGCCGGCCCGGGCCCGCTCGAAGACCTGCTTGGCGGTCAGCTGCTTCCCGCCCCGACCGGTCAGTCCGAAGTCCCGGGCGGTGCGCACCACGGCGTCGGCCGCGGCCTCCTGCTCGATGGTCGCGACCCGCTCCCCCGGGCGGGCGGGCAGCGGCACCAGACCGATCTCGCCCAGCGCGCCGTGCGCTCCGAGCAGCAGTTCGCCGTCCTTGACCACGCCGACCCCGAGCCCGGTGCCGACCAGCAGGTAGGCGAACATCCGGCTGCCGCGCCCGGCGCCGAGGGTGTACTCGCCGAGCGCGGCGAGGTTGGCGTCGTTGGCCACCGTGACGGCGGTGCCGAGGCCCTCCCCGATCCGGTCGAACAGCCCCGGCCGGCCCCAGCCGGGCAGGCTGGAGGCGTAGCGGACGCCGCGCCGCTCCTCGTCCCACACACCCGGGGTGCCGATCACCGCGTGCACGGTGTCCGAGGCGGACAGGCCCGCCTCGGCGGTCGCCTCCCGCGCGGCGGCGACCACCGCGTCCGCGACGGCGTCGGCGCTCCGACCGCGGTTGGCCACGTCCCGCCGCGCGACGACGGTACCGGCGAGGTCCGCGACGGCCACCCGCAGCCGGGCCCGGCCGATGTCCACCCCGAGCACGTGACCGGCCGTCGGGTCGACCTCGTACAGCACGGCGGTGCGGCCCCGCTCGGGGGCCAGCAGCCCGGCCTCGCGGACCAGCCCGGCCCGCTCCAGCTCGGCCAGCGCGGCGGAGACGGTGGGCTTGGACAGCCCGGTGTCCCGGGCGAGTTGGGCGCGCGAGGAGCAGCCGCCGGTGCGCAGCAGCTCCAGCAGCAGCCACTCGTTGTTGCTGCGCAGCCGCTGCCGGTTCCACGGCACTCCGGGGACCCCGGCCGCCGGGCGACTGGTCGGCTGGTGGGGGCTCATCCGGTTCCTCCGGTCTGCTGCTGACGCTCCGGTGCGGGCGGCCAGGCGCTGACGGTCCGGTGCGGGCGGCCTGGTGCTGGCAGCCCGGCGCCACCGGCGTCGGTCGGGCGGGCCCGGCACGACCCGCGGCGTCCGGGTGCCGGACGCCGCCGCCCAAGTATGACCGGTGATCATCCGGCGGCCACCGCGCGGACCGCCCTCGCGTCGACGCGGCGTCGGCCAGGCCGATCCCGGAGGAGGTGCCGGTGATCAGGACGATCCGGGTGTTTTCCGTGCGGGTGCCTCCTTCTGGCTTCCGGGCGGTGCTCGGATCCGGGGCAACTGTGTGCGTGTGCACGCACCCTGCAAGTGTGTGTGCGCACGCAACTGGCCCCTTCCCGCCGCAACGCCGTCTCCGGGCGGTCAAGGTTTCACCCAGTTGTGGGCGCGTCGCGCGCCGAGGCGTGATCATGGGCCTATGCACTTCCGGCACGGCAACCGCGCAGAGGGCCACCGACCGGCGACACCGGACGCCCCGTCCTTGGCGGCGACCGCGGCGGCCCTCGCCGCGAGCCTCGGTGCGGGCACCGACAGTGACCATCGGGAGGACGACCCGGACCTGCTGCGCGAAGTAGTCGCCGCCGCCCCGGTCGGCATCGCCCTGCTCGACGAGCGGCTGCGCTGGCAGTACCTCAACCCCGCCTTCACCAGCGTCACCGGACTGTGCCGCGCCGACCTGCTCGGCCGCGCCGCCGAGACCACCGCGTTCGCGGGCGCCGCCGCCGCCCTGCACCGCGTGCTCGCCGACGGGCACGACCGCGAGGAGGTCACCGGCGGCCCCCAGGGCGCCGGTGCGCCCGTCCCGCCCGGACTGCGGGTGCGCTTCCACCCGCTGCGGCACGCCGGGCGCACCACCGGGGTGATCGTCGTCGTCCTGGACGACCCCGACCCGGCCCGCGAGCAGCTGCGCGAACTCGAACAGGCCCGCGCCCGGCTCACCCTGCTCGACGCCGCCGCCGAGCAGATCGGCACCACCCTCGACATCGACACCACCTGCGCCGAACTCGCCGCCTTCGCCGTCCCCGGCCTCGCCGACCTCGCCACCGTCGACGTCCTGCCGTCCGAGGCCGAACCCGCCCGCCCCGGCGGCGGCAGCGGCCACCGACTGCACCGCGCCGCGGTACGGGCCGTGCCCGCGCTGGCGGGCGCCCTCGCCGAGCTGGCCCGCCCCGGCGAGTCCGTCCGCCACCGCGACGGCTCGGCCGCCGCCCGCAGCCTGGCGGGCGGCGTGTCCGTGCTCGCCGAGCCCGGGCCCGAGGAGGCCTGGCCGGCCGGAACCGTCTCCCTGCTCGTCCTACCGCTCGCCGCCCGCGGCCACGTCGTCGGACTGCTCACCCTCGGCCGGACCTCCGCCTCCCCGGCCTTCACCCCCGACGAGACCGCCCTGCTCGGCGACCTCGCCGCTCGCGCCGCCCTCGCCATCGAGAACGCCCGCCGCTACACCCGTTCCCAGGGCATCGCCCTGGAGCTGCAGCACGCCCTGCTGAGCGAGCCCGGCAACCCGCACCAGAACCTCTCCCTCGCCTTCCGCTACCTACCCTCGGGCAGCGCCAGCGTCGTCGGCGGCGACTGGTACGAGACGGTCCGGCTGCCCTTCGGCCGCACCCTGCTCGCCATGGGCGACGTGATGGGGCACGGCGTCGAGGCCGCCGTCGACATGAGCCACTACCGCTCGGTGCTGCGCGACATCGCCAGCATGGACCTGCCCCCGCACCGCATCCTGCGCCAGCTCGACAACGTCATCTCCGCCATCGACTCCGCCCGCCCGGCGACCTGCCTGCTGGTTCTGGCCGACCCGAGCCGCGGCCGCTGGACGCTCTCCAGCGCCGGTCACCTGCCGCCCGCCCTGGTCACCCCGGACCACCCCACCGAACTGCTGCGCGTACCCACCGGCCCGCCGCTCGGCACCGGCCTCGGCGGGTACGAGCAGACCACCCACCCGCTCACCCCCGAGCAGACCCTGCTGCTCTACACCGACGGCCTGGTCGAACGCCGCGGCGAGGACATCGACGTCTCGCTGGAACGTCTCGCCGCTCTCCGGCTCCCCGCCACCGGCGAACTCGACGACCTGCTCGACGCCGTCCTGCACTCACTCGCCCCGCCCCCGGCGCCCGCCGCCGAGGACGACATCGCCCTGCTCGCGGCCCGGCCCAAGGTCCGCTGACCCGGGAGCACGAGGACCCCGGCCCGGGGTCGGTCGAGCAGGGCGGCCGCGATCGTCAGGCTGTGGGTGATCACCGTGCGGTCGAGCTCCGGCGGGAGGGCGCAGGCTCCGGGCGCCATCCCCCCGGAGCCGAACTCCCGTCACGCCGAGGGAGGGCGCCGCACCGGCGGCCGTCGACCGGCGCCCCTCACAGCTTCGCCAGCGCCTGCTCCACGTCCGCCCACAGGTCCTCCGGGTGTTCGATGCCCACCGAGACGCGTACCGTCCCCGCCCCGATGCCCGCCGCCGCCAACTCGTCGTCGGAGAGCTGCCGGTGCGAGGTGCTGGCCGGGTGCAGCACCAAGGTGTGGACACCGCCGAGGGAGGGCGCCAGGGAGGCCAGCCGCACCGACTCGGTGAAGGTGCGGGCCGCTTCCCGGCCGCCGGACAGGTCGAAGGCGAGGACCCCGCCGTGGCCGGCCGGGAGGAGGCCGCGGGCGAGGTCGTGGTCGGGGTGGGTGGGCAGGCCCGGGTAGTGGACGGCGGAGACCGCCGGGTGGGCGGCCAGGCGGGTGGCCAGGTCGAGGGCGGTGTCGCAGTGGCGGCGGACCCGCAGGGCGAGGGTCTGCAGGCCGCGCAGGGTCAGCCAGGCGGCGAACGGGTCGGCGCTGGCACCGAGTTCGGTCGCGAACTGCCAGACCTTCCGGTGCAGTTCGGCGTCGGCGAAGACGGCGATCCCGGCCAGGACGTCCGAGTGCCCGCCCAGGTACTTGGTGGCCGAGTGGATCACCACGTCCGCGCCGTGCTCGATCGGCCGGCACAGCAGCGGGGTCGCGAAGGTGTTGTCCACCACACTCACCACCCCCGCCCGCTTGGCGACTCCGATCAGCCCCGGCAGGTCCGTGACCCGGGTGGTCGGGTTGGAGACCGTTTCCAGGTGCAGCAGCCGGGTGTTGGGCCGCAGGGCGGCCTCGACCTCGCCCGGGTCGTCGCCCGCCACGTGGGTCACCTCGACGCCCCACCGCCGGGCGAGGTCGGCCAGCATCGCGAAGGTGCCGCCGTACAGGCTCCGCTGGGCGACCACGTGGTCCCCGGAGCGCAGCAGGGCGAGCAGCACGGTGTTGATCGCGCCCATGCCGGAGGCGGTGGCGACGGCGGCGGCGCCGCGTTCGAGGTCGGCGACGGCCGTCTCCAGCGAGCGGACGGTCGGGTTGCCGAAGCGGTTGTAGAAGAACGCCTCGCCCGGTCCGGCGAAGGCCCGCACGAGCTCGTCGCTGGTGTCGAAGGCGAACAGGTGGCTCTGGTGCAGCGGGATGCCCATCGGGCGGCTGCCGACGGACTCGGCGAGCGGCGGGTGGACGATCCGGCTCTCGGGGCGCAGCGCGTCGGGGTTCGGGTGGAAGTCGCTCATGCCGCCATCCTGGGCCGCTCCGGCCCGGCCGGGACAGGGCCAATCACGTCCGAGTGGCCCAGGGGGGGGGGGGGGAAAGGGAGGAAGACCCGGAAACGCTTCCCCCCCCTGGCCCCCCACATAGCTTGAAAGCCCCCTCCCCCAGCTCGCTCCACC
>NZ_JBHTTU010000075.1:26205-28671 GCF_042794375.1 Kitasatospora sp. NPDC056531
CCTTTCGGCCGGGGTTGGGAGGGGCCAGGTCCTTCTGGGGTGGCGGGGGGGGGGCGGGGAAGGGTCCCCCCCCCCCGGGCCACTTGCGCTCAGCGGGTCACCGGCGGCGGCTGAAGATCCGCTTCACCAGGTGGATGACGCCCCAGATCAGCAGGATGACGAACAGGATGATCAAGATGATCACGACCAGCAGGAACTTGCCGAGCTTGGCGAAGAATCCCGACTTCTTCTTCTCCTGCTTGGCCGCGAGGTGGGCGGCGGAGGCGGGCGCGGCCGCCTCGGACCGGACGCCCTGGACGGCGCCCGCGGAAACCGGTCCCCCCGCGACGGCCGCGGTGCCCGTGGCGGCGCCCGCCGCGACAATCCTGGGTGCGGCGACCGCCGTCGCGCTCGACGCCGCGGCGCTCAGGCCCACGGCCGCCAGCAGTGCCACCAGGGCACCGGCTATCGAACGTGCGATCCGGTGTGTCATCGTGCTCCTCGTACGGTTCGGAGCAGCGGGATGAGTCACAGCCGACCAGCCCTCACGGTCTGACCAGTGATTTTCTCATCTACGCTTAGTATGCTCCTCTGAAGTTCTACAGCGGTGTAAAAGTTTAGCGACGGGCCTGCCCGGATCGGCTCCGACCCCGGGCCACGCGAATTCCACCGCTTCGACGGGGGTTCCGTGGCAACTGTGGAGGATGACGCCGTGTCGGGTCGCAGGGGTTCCCCCGAAGCCGAGAATTCACCGCACCGCCCCGGCGGACGTCGGGCCGCAGGCCGAAAAACCGCACCGGACCAGGACATATCGGGCGACCGCCCCACGAGCCGGGCCAAGCGCAAGCCGAAGCGCAGCACCAAGCAGAAGGTGCTCTGGGTGACCGCCGGCTGCACCGCGCTCCTCCTGGTCGGCGGCGGCGCCCTCTACTACCGCCTGAACAGCAACATCACCACCTTCGACGGCGACGCCCTCAGCAAGGACCGCCCGGAGGCCGCCGCCCCGGACTCCCAGGGCCGCACCCCGGTGAACGTCCTGATGATCGGCTCCGACAGCCGCGGCAACGGCAACAACGACCTCGGCGGCGGCGGGGACGCCGGAGCCCGCTCGGACACCGCGATCCTGCTGCACGTCTACGCCGACCACAAGCACGCCGTCGGCATCTCGATCCCCCGCGACTCCCTGGTCAACATCCCGCCGTGCAAGCTCCCCAACGGCAAGTGGACCAAGGAACAGACCAATGTGATGTTCAACAGCGCCTTCTCGGTGGGCGACACCGAGCAGGGCAACCCGGCCTGCACCCAGAACGCCGTCGAGAAGCTCACCAACCTGCGGGTCGACCACACCATCGTGGTGGACTTCAACGGCTTCGCCACCATGACCAAGGCGGTCGGCGGCGTCGACGTCTGCCTGCCGAACGACATCCACGAGGGCGACCTCAACCCCAACCTCGGCCACAAGGGCAAGCTGATCTTCGCCAAGGGCAAGCAGAAGGTCGAGGGCCAGTCCGCGCTGGACTTCGTCCGGGTCCGCCACGGCATCGGCGACGGCTCCGACATCGGCCGCACCAAGCGCCAGCAGGCCTTCCTCTCCTCCCTCATCAAGCAGGTCAAGTCGCAGGGCATGGACCCGACCACCCTGCTGCCGCTGGCCGACGCGGCGACCAAGTCGCTGACCGTCGACCCCGACCTCGGCTCGGCGGCCAAGCTGATGTCCTTCGCCATGTCGCTCAAGGACGTGGACCTGCACGACATCAAGTTCATCACCGCGCCGTGGCGCTACGAGGGACCGCGGGTCGCCCTGGTCCACCCCGACGTGGACCAGCTCTGGGCGGCGCTCAAGGCCGACCGCACCATCGACGGCCAGGACGCCAGCGCCCAGCGCCCGGACGCCCCCGACACCGCCGCCCCCAGCACCCCGGCCGCCGAGGCGACCCCGACCCCCACCGCGAACCCCAAGAACGCCGACATCAAGGTCGCCGTGCTCAACGGCACCGGCGAGTCCGGCCTCGGCGGCAAGGCGGCCGAGACCGTCAAGGGCGCCGGCTACACCGTGACCACCGTCGGCAACGCCACCGGAAAGGCCCGCAGCACCACCGTGGTCGAGTACGGCACCGGCGAGCGCACCGCCGCCGAGGCGGTCGCCAAGCTCTTCCCCGGCGCGACCGTCCAGCCCGGCGGCAAGGGCCTGAACGTGGTGCTCGGCCACGACTTCGCCGCCGCCAACCCGGCCGCCGCCTCCTCTGCGCCCGGCGCGAACCCCGGCGCCCCGGCCCCGCTGCCCAGCAGCGTCAGCGGCACCGCCCGCTCGGCGGACGACGACCCCTGCGCCAACATCTCCTACGGCTGAGCCGCGACGGCCGGAAGAACGACGGCGGGGGGGGGGCCAGAACCCCCCCCCCCCCCACCCCCCCCCCCCCCCCCCCCGGGGAGAACACCCCCCCCCCCCCCCCCCAACGGGAAAAAACAACCCCCCCCCCCCCCCCC
>NZ_JBHTTU010000075.1:28681-33879 GCF_042794375.1 Kitasatospora sp. NPDC056531
CCTCAAGTCCGCGGGCGCCCCGCCCGTCGCGTTCGGGGAGGACTCAGCGCCTGGTCCCGCAGGACGGGCAGAACGCCGCGCCCTCCGGCACGTCCTTGTGGCACTGCGCGCACTGGACGGGCTGCGCCAGCTTGAACCCGCAGCCCGGACAGAACGCCGTACCGTGCGTCTCGGTCTGGCACTGCGGGCAGACCAACTGCCGCGGCGTCCGCACGTCGAACTCCGCCCCGGACTGCTGCCCGGCCTGGTACGCCCGGTCCGACACCATGTCGTTGAGGCCGCGCCGCTGCGCCGCCAACGCCTCGGCCGCCGTGTCCGGGGCGCAGTTGAAGCACAGGCCCTGAGCCGGGTCGAAGCAGCGGCCGCAGACGTACTGGGTGCACCGGCCGCAACGGTCGAAGTGTGTCCGGGCGTTGTCGATCGCGCGCTGGAAGGCGGCGTCGCGCGAGGTGCCCCAGGTCTGACCCGCCAGGCCGTCGGCGGCGTTGCTGATGGTGTTGGCGTTGCCGCCGATGAGGTTCCAGGCCGCGCTGACGCCCTTGCCTATCCAGCCCGCCACCTGGCCGGTGGTGAACCGTTCGAACGACGAGCGCCAGGTGTCGGAGCAGCGGTAGCAGTAGAACTCGAACTGGAAGCCCGCGCCCGTCCCGTGCTGCTCGCACAGGTCGCGGTAGTTGCTGCTGAAGTAGATCTCGGAACTCACGTCGTCCCCGGTTGCTGAAAGTGGCCTGTTCGGCGGTCGATGCCAGGGACGACAGGTGACTCCGAACGGTTCCGCCAAGAACTCCCCACCGAAGCCTCACAACCCGGAGACCGGCAGCAGCAGCATCCGCTCGGGCTCGAACAGCCGCCAACCGGCCGGCTGTCCGCTGCGGCTGACCCGCAGTCGGCACCACTGCCGCCCGATCGGGTCCCGCCACCAGCCGCTGATCCGGCCGGGCGCCCAGGCGCCGTCACCAAGGTCGACCTCGACCGGCTGGTACACCCACCGGACCTCGGCGTCGGCCGGTTCCACGGCCGGTGCGGGGCTTCGCCGACTCTCCACCAAGGTTGCGCCTCCCGACCCGGCCCGACCCGGCTGCGGCCGCGACCGGGGCGGCGGCCCATCGCCGGAACTCTACAGCTGTGTAGAGCACCGCGGGTGGAGTTCCGGCGAAGCCCGTACGTCGTCTCAGCGGGCGTCCCGGCGCGACCGCCGGCGCCGCCACAGCGCGATCGGGACGACCCCCGCGAAGGCGAGCACGGCCGGCGCCGGAGGCGCCTCCACCGGGGCGGCCGCGGCCCCGGAGGGCACCTTGGCGAAGGTGTCCGGGACGGGCAGGGTGGACCAGTTGGAGATCGGCCACGCCACCACGAAGGCCCGGCCGACGACGTTGCCCACCGGCACGAAGCCGTCCCCGGTCTCGTTGTGGTGCGGACGGGAGTCCCGCGAGTTGTTGCGGTGGTCACCCATCACCCAGAGCTTGCCCTTGGGCACGGTGACGGTGCCGACCGGGTCGTTGTCACAGGGCGTCGCACCGGGGAACAGGTACGGCTCGTCCAGCGCGACGCCGTTCACCTTCACCGGGCTGCCCGCGTTGCACTCGACGGTGTCCCCGCCGACCGCGATGACCCGCTTGATCAGGTCCTTCTCGTCCGCCGAGGGCATCAGGCCAACGGTGCTCAGCGCCTTCTGAACGGTGCCCATGAAGCCGTCGTCCTGCGTCGACGTGCCCTCCAGCCAGCCGCCCGGATCGCGGAAGACCACCACCTCTCCGCGCTCCGGCTCGGCACCGAACCACGGGGTGAGCTTGTCGACCAGCACCCGGTCCCCGATGTGCAGGGTGTTCTCCATCGAACCGGAGGGGATGGAGAAGGCCTGCACGAAGAAGGTCTTGATGCAGAGCGAGAGCAGCAGGGCGATCACCAGCAGGATGGGCAGCTCCTGCCAGAACGGGCGCTTCCTGCGCGCGGGCTTCGCGTCCTGTTCCGCGTCACCCGTCCCGGTCTCCGCCGCCTCGCGGGCGCCGGTCTCCGCCGCCTCGCCGGCCCCGGCCGCCCCGGCCCCAGCCTCCGGCTCCGCCCGCTCCTTCGTTCCACCGCTCTCGCCGGACTCCGTGCTCTGCTGCACACTCATTTCCTCGGCCCCTCCCGACGGCCTGGCGGGAGCCCGAAGCGGGACCCCCTGTCAGGGAACGAACCTACCGAACTGAGGTTCCCGGGCGCGCCCTGACATGGATGCGCTCACCCTGCGGACCGAACAGGCTGAGGAACTCCACCGGCTGCGAACCGGCGTTGCCGAAGGCGTGCGGGGTGCGGGTGTCGAACTCGGCGACCTCACCGGCCGTCAGGACCAGGTCGTGCGGGCCGAGTACCAGCCGCAGCCGCCCGGACAGCACGTACAGCCACTCGTAGCCCTCGTGGACCTTCAACTCCAGCCCGGGCCCGGTGTTCCGCCCCGGCGGCACGATGTGCTTGTACGCGTGCAGACCGCCGAGGTGGCGGGTGAGCGGGACGATCGTCTGGCCGTTCCGGGTCACCGGGCGCGGATGGATCCGGGGGTCGCCGGTGGCCGGGGCACCGACCAGTTCGTCCAGCGGCACCCGGTACTCCCGGGCCAGCGGCAGGAGAAGCTCCAGGGTCGGCTTCCGCTGCCCGGACTCCAGCCGGGACAGCGTGCTGAGCGAAATGCCGGTCGCGGCGGCCAGCTTGGCGAGCGTGGTGCCGCGCTCCCGGCGCAGGGCCCGTAGCCGGGGGCCCACCGTGGTCAGGACGTTCTCGAACTCTTCGTCGGCCATGCCTGCCATTCGCCGGGACGGCAAGGGTGTTTGTCAATCCGGCACACCGTGGCACGACCTCGCGGCTTCCGGATGCCCTGCCCGTGCGTGGCGCAGCAGGGCCCGGTGGGGAGCCCGCCCCCCCCCCCCAAACCCCCGCCCCCGACCCCCGGGCCCCCCTCAACCCCGGGACCCTTGGACACAACCTCGCGTCTTCGGGATCCCTGCCTGGTGCGGGAAAAAGAGGGCCCGGGGGGCGCCCCCCAACCCCCCCCCGGCCCCTGCGCTCCGGATCAGCGGTACTCGCGCAGCCGGGGCCGCACCCCCAGCGCGGTGAGACCCAGCGCCACCGCCAGCGCGCCGCCGGCCAGGGCCGCCGTGGTGCCGTCGAGGTCGCTGTCGGTCTCGGCGACCGCCGTCTCCATCGCCCGCCGGTTGATCGTGATGGTGTCCCCCATGGCCGTGCTCAACTGGTCGAACTCGTAGTTGGACTGGCCCTTGGCGAGCCCGGTGTTGAGCGTGATCGCGTCCTTGAGCTTGCCCTCGTCGCGCAGGTCACGGATCTTGTGGTCGGTCAGCTGGTACTCCTGGAAGGCACCCAGCACCCGCTCGGCGGCGTCCCGCTCGCCGGCGAAGGTGAGGTTGTTCAGCTCACTGCCCAGGTAGCCGCCGAAGGGGACCTTCCCGTGGTTCGACTGGTACCGGTTCGCGGCCTCCTTCAGCCGGTCGTTGTAGTTCGCCAGGGTCGCGCCGTCCAGGTGCACGATCGCCTGGCTCTGGTCGAGGTAGGCCTGCCCGTAGGCCGTCGCGCGGGTCGGGTCGGTGAGGTACCGGCTCTCGTCGGCGTTCATGTCGTACGCGACGGCGCGGGCCCGGCTGAGCGCTATCACCGAGTCGTAGGCGTCGCTCTTCGCGGTCACCAGGTGGTCGTCGGCCCGGCCCACCAGGTACAGCCCGGCGACCATGACGATGCCGGTCAGCAGGGTGACGGCGGCCAGCGCCGGGTTGAACACCCGGTGGTAGCGCACGAACAGGGCGCGCTGGAGCCCGACCAGCGCGGCGAGGGCGAGCAGGCCGACCGCGAACACCCACCACCAGCCGGAGCCCATGGCGTCGCGCTGCTCGCCGTACACCCGGTCGACGGTGGCCTGGTTGGCGGCGGTGACCTGGTCCGCGGCGGGCAGCAGCTGCTGGCGCAGCAGGTCGGTGGCCTGTCGGTAGGCGTCCAGGGCGGCGGCCGAGGGCTGGCCGGCCGGGGCCTTGGCCTGCTCCTCCAGCAGCTGGGCGCGGGCCACCAGGACCTCGTAGCTGCCGAGCTTGTCCAGCACCAGCTGGACGGCGCGCTGCCCGGCCGGGTCGGCGGAGGCGGCCTGGGCGGCCTGCTGGAGATCGTCGTCGGCCTGGTCGCGGCGCTGCTCGTAGGTGTCCAGGGTCTGCTTGCGCAGCGTCACGTAGTCCGGATCCGCGCCGACCAACAGCAGGTTCGCGGCCTGGGCGTCCATGTCGCTGAGCGCGAAGTAGAGGTCGGCGGCGCGGGTGGCCTGCGGGGCGGCCCGGTGGCCGATGGTGTCGGTGCCGTCACGGACGCCGCCGAGCACGGTGGTGGCGGTGGCGCCGAGGCCGAGCAGGGTGGCCAGGCTCAGCGCGGTGAGGCCTCGGACCACGCGCGGGGTGGTCCAGTAGGACCGGCTGCCGACCGTCCGGAGGCCCTGGCCGAGCCGGGCCAGGGTGCCGGACAGGCCGCTCGGTCCGGCCGGTTCGGAGCTGTCACCCCCTTCGTCGGCCGTCTCCTCCGAGGTGGTCTCCCGGTGCGCTGTCGAGGTGGTCATGACCGTACGTCCCTTTCCCCCGTTGCACGGCCCGCCAGGGGTTTCCCACTGAAACCAAAAGCAGAACCGTTTCTCTCCGCCGGGCGAGGCTAGTGCCGCGCCGCCTGCGATGAGACGCCTCCTGACGCCTCCTTGACAGCGCCGGGCGCCGATCTTGACGCTTCCTTAGCGCCGTCGCGGCGCCCGGCGGGTCGGTCCTGTGAGGGTGCCGGTGGAGCGGTCAGCCCTGGCCGGCCTTGCGACCGTGGTTCGCCTTCTTCTTCCGACGGGCCTTCTTCTTGCGGGCGCGCTTGGACATCGTGTCCCTCGTGTCCCTCGTGTCCCCCGACTCGGTCCTCGGTTCGCGGTGGGTTCAGGCGGCCTGGCCGACCAGCTGGTCGGCCAGCCTGGTCAGCCGTTTCACCGCGCGCTCCTCCTGGACGGCCGGGGCGGTCTGCGCGAGAGCACCACCGTCGTAGTACGCGCCGTTGACCAGCTCGACGTCCGGCAGGCAGAGCCGCACCACGGCCGACGCGCCGTCCGCCGCCGGCGCGCCGACCCGCCCGTACAGCGGCAGCAGCGCGGTGTCGCACAGGCCCGGGTTGAGGCTGACGGCGGTGATGCCGGAGCCGTC
>NZ_JBHTTU010000076.1:0-13651 GCF_042794375.1 Kitasatospora sp. NPDC056531
ACGCTGGTCACCATCGCCTCGCCGCCCGAGGTCCGTCCGCGGGACGGCCGGGCCGTCTTCTTCGTCGTCGAACCGGATCGTTCCCGGCTCGCGGACCTGGTCCAGCGGCTCAGGGACGGGCGGCTCAAGCCGATCGTCGGCGAGGTCAAGGCGCTGGCCGAGGCACCCGCCGCGTTCGCCCCCGGCCGCCACACCCGTGGCAAGACCATCATCCGGGTCATGGACGGCGGATAACCGGCGGCAGGGCGCGCGGACACCTGGCTCCCCGGGCTGCCTTCACGGCCCGAAGCCCGCGCCGTACTCGCGTTGCTGTTTCCGCTCAGCAGACCCCGGCACCGACGGCGAAGGACTCCGGGCGGTCATTCCGACGGCCCACGACGACGAACAGGAGGTGGGCCCGTGACCGGGGCAACCGGCAGAGTCGCGCTGGTGACAGGGGCCAGCAGCGGAATCGGCGCGGCCACCGCGCGCCTTCTGGCCGCGCGAGGGATGCGCGTGGTGGTCAACTACCTCCGCAACACCGAGGCGGCCGAGGAGGCCGTGGCCGACATCGAGGCGGCAGGCGGCCAGGCCATGGCCGTGCAGGCCGACGTGCGCGAGCCGGCGGCGATCGACAGCATGGTCGAGCGGGTCCAGGCGGCCTGGGGCGGCATCGACGTGCTCGTGCACAACGCGCTCATCCCGTATGCGGTCAAGTCGTTCCAGGACATGACGTGGGAAGAACTGGGCGGCAAGATCGACGCCGAGATGCATGCGGCGTTCGCGGTTACCAAAGCCGTCTTGCCCGCCATGAGCGAACAGGGCTGGGGACGCATCATCTACATCAGCACCGGCCTCAGCCGCCGACCCCGCCAGGGCATGATCGCACTGGGCGCGGCCAAGGCCGCCCTGGAGCAGTTCGCCCGCTACCTCGCCCAGGAACTGGGCCCGCAGGGCATCACGGTCAACATCGTCGCAGCCGGCCCGGTGGAGGACACTCGCATGGGGTCCGCACTCGACGAGAGGATCAAGCAGCGGCAGGTGGCCCTCACCCCCATGGGCCGCTTGGCACGACCGGCCGACGTCGCCCAAGCCGTCGCCTTCTACGCCGGCGAGGACAACGCCTTCATGACCGGCACCACGGCCGCGGTCAACGGCGGAATGTCGATGGACTGACAGCCCGACCGGTAAACGCCACCCCGTCACCTCGGCACCAGACTCCGCGCCGTACCGCGCCCGCGCGGTACGGCGCGGCGATGACACGATCAAGGAAGAGCCTCATGTACACGATCGATCTCGCCTACGTCGGGCGGGGCCTGCACGAGGAACTGACCGCCTACATCGCCGACCAGGAGGACTTCTACGCCGACGAGGGCGTCCACGTCGCACTGCGCGACGGCTGCACCTGGGACGAGGAGCGCCTGCGCCACAGCGCCACCATCGGGCTCGGCCGGGCACTGCTGTCCCGACTGGCCGACGGCACCCCGTGGGTCGCACTCGATGTCAACACCCACCGCCCGCTGTTCTGGTTCCTCGCCCGTCCCGGCCTGACCTCCCTGGCCGACCTGGCCGGCCGACGGCTGGCGGTACACGCCCCCTACACCGCACCCGGGTGCTTCGCCCGGATCGTGCTGCGCCAGGCCGGCCTCGACCCGGACCACGACATCCACACCATCGTCCGTCCGCCCGGCGACTACGGCATGGACCTGCGCTGGCTGCACGACGGCAGGACCGACGCCGCCCTGGTCGGCAGCACCATGGCACCGGAGGCGGTGGCCACCGAGCACGGCTGGCAGGTGCTGGCCTTTGTCGGCGACCACTTCCAGATCCCCACCGTAGGCGTGGCCGTCGACCCCACCTACACCGACCCGGAGGACCCCGCAGTCCAGGCGGTCGTACGAGCCCACCGGCGCGCCCTGCAGGTGATCCACAACGAACCCGACACCACGGTGCGGCACATGCGGACGTTCCTCGGCGGACAGACCGAGGACGAAGTCCGCGCCCACTACGAGAGGTTCATCGCACCGTACTTCACCACCGACGGCCAAGCCGACCCCGCCGTCGGCGACAGCGCGATCACCTCGGTCGCCGCCGAACTCAGCGTCCCCGCCACCGTTACCGCAGCCGAGTTCTACCGCACCGCAACCACCACCCCCTAGAAACCCGGCGACACCGGCGCCGACAAAGCGCGGGCAGTATCCCACTACGGATCGCATCCGCGTCCCAGCGGCAGCGGGACAGCAGCCGCTGAAGGCCGTCGGGGGTGGCATGCCCTGCATGTTCGGCAAGTTGCCGGCTGTTCTTGCGGCCGACCTGGCCCAGGAGTCCCCGCATGTAGTCCCGCACACGATGCCGGGGCTCCACGCGTGTGAACCGGGCTCCAATCCGCAGGAGAAGACCACCGAGTTCGTGATCCCACACGTTTGCTGATGCATGCTCACCCACATCGGCGCACTGCCCGCGGAGCCCTGTCACTACATGCGGCGTGGCCACCCGTTGGTGGGACGATTCGCGAAAGACCGTCCCACACCCGGTTCCACATCACTACACTCCCCACTCCCAAGCCGTTGACCAGCGGAAATGGAGAAGCGTTGCTGTAGTACTAGTGCCGCATCAGGCAACGTTCGCCCTGTCGACCACATCTCGTAGCCGTTCGCCGACAGCGTGCTTGTTCCGCCAGATGATGCAGCGGCGGATCATGCTGCCCTGCTCCTTGCGGCCGGCGCGATCGGTGCTGTTCAGGGCGAAGCAGCGCAGGGCGGTGAACCGGGCCTCAACGCGGTGCCCGCCGACGTCGTGTTCGAAGGCGAGCAACTCGGCCGCTGGGTCCAGGCGCAGCGAGCCTGCTGGCCCGGCCTGGAGCTGGACCAGCAGGACCTGCTGACCGCGATCGGCATCGCCCCGGCCCAGGAGCTGGTTGCCGCCGAGATCGCCGCTGAGGTTCGGGCCTGTGGCGGTTGTCATCTCCCGATGGGGGCCGGGGCGGACGGCTGTGTGCCGTCCGCCGAGGGTGTCAGTGGCGGTGGTGGTCGCAGCAGTCGGAGAGCTGGAAGGAGGCGATACGGGTGTTCCAGTTTCCGGTGCCATCGGCCGGTTGGTACTGGTTGGTGTACCAGAACGTACAGTCGTCCATAGGGTCGATCGCCATGGAGGTGTAGTCACCCCAGCGGTTGCTCCCGGTCTGGGAGCCTGTGCCGGTCCACACGGTGGTCTCTCGGAATGTCATCACGTTCCGCGGGTCGTGCGCCAGGCGTCCGGTGACGCGGATCGAGGGATGGTCCTGGGAGGACGACGACGAGTATCCCAGGGCGATGTCTCCCTCCTTGTCCTGGGCTGCGGAGCCCATCCACCGGTACGCGGGTCCCGGAGCGTAGGTGCTCTGCTGATGGACGACCGGTCGGCCGTGGTGCAGCCGCAGTTCGTACCAGCGCACCCCCACGCCGCCGGGCGCGTCGACCGCGTGGTTGACGACCAGGGACTGGTGGTCGCCGAAGTTGCGGTAGGCGAGCCGGTACATGGCGGAGTAGGAGAGCGAGTCCAGTTTCTGGGTGGTACCGGCCTGGGGGACGCATCGGGTGGGATCGGTACTCTCGCAGGCCGGGGTGTAGGGGGCCACCCGCAGCTCCCCTGGGCCCGTGACGGTGGTGCGGCTCTGGTCTGCCCAGTCGACGTGGAATCGCCAGTACTGCAGGCTGTCGTAGGCCGGGTTGAGGGCCATCAGCAGGTTGGGCTCGCCCTGCGGGGGTGGGGTCGTGCCGTCGAGGTCCGAGCCGAGCGGGATGGTCGGTGACGGGATGGTGTAGCACTGCTGGTCGGCGTCGGCTCCGCGCAGCATCCTGTTCCGGTCCCAGGCGCACGCCTCGAAGAACGCCCCCCCGGTGAAAGCCGCGTAGTAGGCGTCCGGCCACACCGAGACCTTCGGGTGGTCGATGAAGTGCTGATACCCGAAGTCGTACCGGTAGTACTCGCCGGTGGCGTCTTCGGTGCTGGAGACGGCCACGCACAGTCGATTCGTGTTGCCCGTCTCGTCGAGGGCGAACTGGTTGATGATCCAGCGGTGGGCCAGGGAGTCCCAGCGGACTACGGGATCCCCGATGTCGGCGTTCTGAGAGGTCTCGCACGGTCCGCCGAACCCGCTGAACAGGGTTTGGGTCGTCAGTGGCCCCAGTAGCGTGGCACCGGTCTTGGAGTACACCGCGAGGTCGTAGTTGGTGATCTCCACGATCTGGCTGGAGCCTACCGAGGCGTTGGGGTCAGGCGGGACGCCCCCGGCTTCCCGGATGCCATCGAAACTGACGCCCGACTGGATCTGGTCCCGGCTGCCGTCGCGGTCCTGCACCACCTGATCCGGACGGGCGTCCTTGGTGAGGGGCCGGTGCGGCACCTCTCCGGGAGGCATGACGCTGGGGGTGGACCGGCGCTCTCCGGATCTCTGCGACAGTTCACGCAACGGTGGCGAGGTGTCATGGTGCACCGCGGGTCCGGAGTCAGCGGACCGAGAAGCCTGCCCGTGGACGGCCGGCTCGAGTACGGCTCTGGCAGCGAGCGTGGTGGACCACGCTGGGGAGGCCACCAGCGCCGCTCCCATCGAGGTGACGGCGACGATCGAACGCAAGGCACGGCATACGTGCATCAATCCTCCGAGCGGGTCGGTGAGCCAACCCGATCGGCCGTCTGGTGACGGCATCGTCCGAGGCAACCCTCACCCGCTTGCGGCGGCTGTCGCGACCTCCCGGCGCCCCGGGTACACCGGAAACGCTTCCAGGCCACAGTATGAGGGCAGGCGACTCATCTGAGGGTGTGGCAAAATCCAGTTATCCACCTCGTCCGCCCGACGCCGTGGTGATCGGTGCCGTGTCGGGTGCGGCTCAGCCGTATGGCGCTGCCTACATGACGGGCATTCGAGAACTCACATCGATCTCGCGTAGACGCACCCGTTCTGCTATTGCCACATCAGGCAACGTTCGCCCCGGTGACGACTTCGCGTAGGCGTTCGTCCGCGGCGTGCTTGTTTCGCCAGATGATGAAGCGACGGATCATGCTGCCCTGCTCTTTGTGGCTGGCGTGGTCGGTGCCGTCGAGAGCGAAGTAACGCAAGGCGGCGGCTGGTGAACGTCACCTCGGCGATCTTCGCCACCGGCGTGCGCTGGGCGGACAGCAGCACCATCTGGGCCCGCCGCCAGGTCACCACCGACCCAGTGCCCCGGCGGACGATCCGCAGCAGCCGTCTGCCCTCGTCGTCATCGATCTCACGAACCTGCACGCGTTCAGCCACGTGATCATTCTGACCGCCCAGTGCCGCCCGACGCAGCAACCGGACAAGACATCGACGGGGCGAACGTCGCCTGATGCGGCACTAGCTGGTCTGGCGCGGAGGCGATGGTTCGGTGTCGGTGGGTGGCGTCAGCGTTGTGGCGAGTCGGTCGGCGCCGAATCCGCTGATCAGGAGGCGTTCTTTGCGGCTTCCGGTGAGGCGCTGGGTCCAGTCGACGAACCCGCCGTCCGCGATCTCCAGTTGCCGGCCGTGGACGGTTGCGTAGATCTTGTAGCACAGGTCGGTGTAGTAGCCGCGTCCGGTCACCCGGTTGGGATCGTCGATGATGTCGATGCCCGGTGTTCCGGCCAGCTCTGTACGTGTGCGGGCCAGGATCGGAGCGGCGGACTCGTCGAGGCAGGTGATGCGGATCTCGGTCTGGCGCAGTCCAGCACGTGCCATCGCCCGGACGGCGAAATGTAGGTGCTCGACCAGGTGCTGTTGCTCGAAGGTCCGGCTGCCGGTGTCCCGGCCGGCTGTCACCAGGGCGAACAGTTGGAAGTGGGCGAGCATGCCGGGCGCGTCGAAGTGCTGGGCACGCACGACTCGTTGGCTGGCGGCCATCCGGACCGGCACGGCCGAGCGGGGATCGGCGGCGAGGGCCTGGGATCTCCGCTGGGCTGCCTCCAGGGCCAGGGCATTGGTCGGGTCGGCTGCGACCTCGCTGCCACGAACGGTGGCGACGACCTTGCGCGGGTCGACGGTCGCGACCGCCGTATGCGCCGCCAGGGGTACGAGCGGAGCCAGGGTGAGCATCTGGAAGTCATCCGGCAGCGCCGAGAGCAGGAGGTCTTCGGCTCGTCGTAGTTGCGCGAACCCTGTCGGGGCCGGGGTCACGAACCGGTCGGTGCGATAGCGCCGCATCACCTCGGCCGGGGTGAGCCGATCGGCGCGGCGTCGGAAGACTTCCAGGAGCAGCGTGGTCAGGTCCGTCCCGGTCAGCCCCTCGGCCAGCAGGTCCAGCAGTTCCGGTCCACCTGCCTTAGCCAGAACTCGGCGCAACGCCGGACCGGCCGAGTATTCATCGCTCGTCATGGCGGGCCAGTATCGCCTGGCCGGCATCGGAGAGACCATCGATTTCCGCGCATCGTGACAATTGTGCAGCCGCTCGGTCAGGCTCCATCAGGCCTCCGCGCTCGAAGCGGGCTCCAGCGCCCTTGGTGACTTGCGCGCGGAGCCGGACGGTGGCGAAGGTCGACTCGATCGGGTTGGTGGTCCGCAGATGGATCCAGTGCTCCGCCGGGTAGTCGTAGAACTCCAATTTGGTAGTGAGCAAGGGGCGGTCGACCTCGACCCGGCTCGGATTGGAGCGATCTGACATGCCATCAGATCCCTGAGGGTACTGTCAGATTGCTGTCATCTCAGACCGAGAAGAGGCGTGGATGTCTGACGAGCTCCCTTCGCAGATGTTCGAGAAAGCGGTCGAGTATGCGCGTCTCGACGACTGGGACAACGCCATAACCTGGTATCGGAGGGCCGCCGATGCCGGCTTCGCGGACGCGATGCTCGTCCTCGCCAGCATCCATGCCGCCCGCGACGAACTGTGGTCGGCTCAGGACTGGCTCAAGAAGGGCATGGCAGCAAGCCACCCCCACGTCAGGGAGACGCTGGGCGTCCGGTTGAAGGTCGGCATCGCGGTGCACTTCATGAAGAATCCCGAGTACGCCAGGATCTGGGAGCATCGGATCCGGAGCATGGACGACTACCCGACGCCTCACGATCCGGAGCAGGTGCGTAGGGATGCCGTCGAGCTGGCGTTCCTCTTCCTTGTCGACGGCATTGAGCCGCCCAACGGCGGTAAGGCTGTGAGCCTTTCCGAGATCGCCGGTTCCGGTGTTCGGAACGCCGCCCCCTCCGGCTGCCTGATGGTCGTCGCCGCCATCGGAATCCTGCCGGCGCTCTTCGCCATCCTGATGGCGAAGCACGGCTCCGTGTGAGAGCGAGTTCGCCAGAGTGCCGCACTGTTGCGTGGTCGACGATCCGAACGTGCGCGACGCGATTGCCCAGTGGGAGTGGTGCTGCACGGCCCGCGCCCGGTGGCGGCTGAGCACCGCACGGAACGGTCAGGGCAGGCCGGGCCCCGGTACAGGCTGCCGGCGTACCGGTGGAGCGCGGCCGTCACCCGCGCGGTGTGCGGCTCCAGCAGCCCGGCATCGGAGGGCGCGCCCACGGTGCGGCCTGCGGCCTGCTCGGGCGACATGTACAGCGGGGTGCCGATCCGGGTGGAGTGGCTGCTGTAGGTCACCGACTGTGCCAGGGATTTGACGATGCCGAAGTCGATGACCTTCGGACCGCTCTCGTCCAGGATGATGTTTCCGGGCTTGAGGTCCGGGTGCACTACCTTCGCGGCGTGGATGTCGGCGAGGGCTTGGGCGATGCCCCAGGCCAGCAGTGTCACCTGACCGGTCGGCAGGTGTCCGTGGTCAACCACCAGGTCCCGCAGAGACGGCCCGGCCACGTACGTCGTGGCCAGCCATGGCCGCTCGGCTCGGGGGTCGGCGTCCAGAAAAGGGGGGGGGTGGACGCCGCGTCCCTTTGGCGTGGCGCCCACCTCGCGCGCGAACCGCTGCCCGAACTCCGCGTCCATGGCGAACTCGCTGCGGATCACCTTCACAGCCGCCGGCTGCCCGCCGGGGGAAAGGGCGAGGAACACCTGCCCCATGCCGCCCTCGCCCAGCCGAGCCACCAGCCGGAAGCCCCCGAGCCTGTCCGGATCGTACGACTGCAGCGCAGGAAACCGATATGCCGCCATCGACATGAAGCGCTCCCCTCGTCTTCCCGCCCCGGGCCCGGGATACCTCACGACTCGACCGTGGGTCGCGTTCGCCCCACCGAGGGCAGGACGGATACCTGACGCTTCGCCAGATCAGTCGGAGATCCGGTCGCTTCGGCGGCGATACGGTCCAGAAGGCGACCGGGAAGGTACTCACCACGCCTCCGTCGCGGCGTCTGGCGCAAACTCTTGGCGGTGATCGGCCGGACAGTCCGTGATCTGCGGAGTCGGTTGCCTGACGGGCCTGGAGGAGCGCCCGCTCAGCGCGTGGCGGCCTTCTCCCGGGCACGGCGGACGTCGTACGCGAAGAACCGCCGGACCGCGTGGCCTAGTTCGTCCGGGCCGGAGAAGCCCCGGCGGGCCGTTTCGACCTCCGGTGAGGTGCCGGGCCGGCGCCAGTGGCGGAGGAAGAGCGTGGCGCACATCGCCGGCGGCGGGACGACGAGGCGGTGTCGGGCCTCCTCGGCGGCCGCGTCCGCGCGGGCGACCAGGTCGCACCATTCGTCCCAGCGTTCGTCGGCGCGCAGCCGTGCCAGGGCCGCCGGCCGCCAGTCGACCGACTGCCATACCGGCCAGACCCGCACCATGAGGAGCCGGTTCCGGTCCGCGGCGGTGAGCCCGTCCGCTTCCGATGCCGTGAACCAGCGGGTGAGCGCCGGGGGCAGCGGCGCGTGGTCGTCGAGTCCCAGCCGGGCCCGCGCGTAGGCCTCGGCGGTCGTGCCCTCGCCGCGGGCGAGGTCGTCGAGCAGACCGCTGAGGACCTCCTCGTGCAGCCCCGGGTAGTCGTCCTCGAACAGCCGGACCGCGTCCAGGACGTCGAGGTCGGACATCCACCGGCCGGGGGCGTGCTCCCGCCGGGTCCGACGGGCCAGGGCCTGGGTGCGGCTGATCCCGGTGACGGGCACCTCCGTGGCGGCCGGGCCGGGTGCCGTGGTGCCACCGCTGCGGATCGCGCGCAGTGCCGACACCGCGTCATTGCGTTTGAGGTCCCAGACGCCAGAGCCGATCATCTCCTCCAGCGTCCGCAGCGCGTCGTGGTCCTCCTCCCCCACGGCCCGTTCGAGGTCCTTCCAGCCCCGGTGGGTGAACGGCAGGGCCTTGGCGGCCGCCACGATCCGCCGCCCGGCCGCCTCGGGAACGAGATCCGTCTCGGCGCCCTCCCGGCAGCCGTGGCGGAGGTTCACCAACGCCACGGTCTGCGCCGGGTACCCGACCGCGGCGGGCCCGTGCAGGACGCCCACCTCGTCGTCCCCGTCGATCTCGCCGGAGGCGTACATCTCGTAGACGGTGCCGATGCCCCGCATGCCGCACGGGGCCAGTTCGGCGGCCCGCAGCGCGCCCATGCTCGCGGCGCCGAGGACGTGGGCGCCCTCGGTGATCACCTGGAGGATCTCCTTGTGGCCGACGGACCGGCGTTCGCGGAAGTAGCCGTCGATGATGACGGCGACGTCGCCCGGGTTCCAGTGGTCCGCGAGGAGGTCGCCGCGCCCGGCGGGCGGGCGCACCTCGGCCTCCGGGAGCACCGCGTGGACCTCGGCCGCGGACAGTGTCGGCCCGGTGTAGACCACCACCCTGGATGCGCTCACTACAACACCTCCGGACAGACGCGGCTTCCGGGCGCCACGACCTTGACGACGGGGACCCCGATCTCCTCCCTGGTCAGGTCGACCAGGAGGGGCGGGTTGGAGAAGGCTTGGGCCGCCCGCTGGACGACGTACCGGAGGTCGTCGACCAGGCCGTCGCGTTCCGCGGGCCGGTCGATCAGGTCGCCGAGGTCGGCGGCCGGGCCCCGGTCGCGGCTCAGCCGGCCGACGTCCACCTGGTCGAAGTCGTCCTGGAGGTCATCCCTGGCTCCGGAGATGTACGCGAGCCGGGCCTGCGCCGCTTCGGTGACGGCGCGGGTCAGCGCGATCGAGGGGTTGACGTGGCAGCCGAAGCCGAACATCGCGGCCGGGTAGTCGTGGCAGGCCACCCAGGAGAGGAAGCAGGGCAGGCCGGTGGGCGACGGCACCAGGCGGACTTCCAGGGTGACGCCGGCGCGTTCGATCAGCGAGCACAGCTCCTCGGCCACCGCCGAGCCGGACGTCCTCGGGTCGACGCGCACGCCCAGCTCGCCGCCCGCCTTCACAGCCGCCGTCATCGCGTCCCGCTCGATCACCTCGCAGAGCGCGTGGAGCGCGGCCTCCACCAGGGTGTTGCCACTGGCCAGACCGTTGGTCGACTCGAAGAAGGCCGGCGGGTTCCAGCCCGCGTGCTCCACCAGGGTGAGCCGCACGACGTCCACGGGAACGAGGGTCGGCGCGCCGTCGACCAGCGATCTGGCCGCCGTCCACTCCAGGGGCAGGCCGTCGTGCAACACGCTCGGCTCCGAGGGCGCCAGCGCGGTGACGTCGTAGCCCAGTTCCCTGCCCAGTTCCCTTCCGACGTCACGGGGAGCGGCCGTCAGGACGGATTCCACGGGCTGCTCGACGTGCCAGGTCTCGACGGACTCCATCACCGCCGACAGCCGGGCCAGCTCAGCCGTCACCCCTTTGCCCTGGGACACGGCGAGGGTGCGGGACAGCGGCCGGATGGCCTGGAAGGTCGGGATGCCGATGGTGTCGAGCCGGGTGATGTCGGCGATCCGGGTGACGCCCACCTGCTCAGCCGCCCGGCGTGCCATCGCCCAGGTGTCCTCCGGGGGCCGGGCCCGGTTCGTCCCCGGCAGCCTGAGTACCGCCCGGTCCTGCTGCGAGGCCGCCCAGTACGGGGACGGGTCGTCGGTCCGCGCGATGGCGGCGGCTGCGTCGTCGTTCTGCACGGTGACGGGACTCCCTGCGGGTCAGAGGTTCTGGGTACGGCGCAGCAGCGCCCGGCCGGCGACGGCGTTGGCGACGAGGGCGACGGCGGCCAGCACCACCAGCGCGGGCCAGGCCTTCCCGAGGCCGAAGATCGCGGCGTCGCGCATCCCGTTGACCGCGTACGTCACCGGGTTCACCGTGGAGATCCAGCGGAGCACCTCGGGGAGCTGCTGCGTGGTGGACAGCGACGGGGCGGAGAACACCAGGACCGGGACGGACACGCTGGTGAGCACCATGAAGGTGCGGTAGTCGCTGATCAGGATCGCCGCCGCCAGGTAGAGCCCGTTGAAGGCCACCGAGGACAGCACCAGCGCCACCAGCAGCCAGGTCCACTGAGCGACGCCGAACGGGTAGTCGAAGAGGATCGCGGCGACGACCAGGGCCAGCAGGCTCTGCGCCAGCACCAGCGTGACCCCGGCGAGCAGTTTGCCGGCCAGGAAGCGCGACCGGCGCAGCGGCCAGCTCCACAGCTGGGTCGACACGCCGCTCATCTCCTCCTGGAACATCGCCATGCCGGTCGTCCCGGAGGCGCTGACCACCGACATCGCCAGCACCATGGGCAGGAGGAAGACGGAGAACGGGAGCCGGTCGCCGCGGTAGGTGATGTCCCCGACGACGTTGCCGAGCGACGTGTTGACCAGCAGCAGGTAGACGAGCATCGGGGTCAGGCCGAGGACGAGGTTGACCCGGTTGCGGGCGAGGAGCGCGTACTCGCGGTAGAACACCGCGGTGAAGTCGGCCGTCCTCCTCGTCGCGACCGGTGCGGTGTTCTCGAATACGGGCACGGTCACGGTGTCAGCCCTCGCTCCCGGTCATGCGCAGGAACACCTGCTCCAGTGAGTCTGTGACGGTGGAGACTCCCGAGACGGCCACTCCGGAGTCCTGGCAGTGTCTGGACAGCGGCGGCAGCACGTCCCGGACCTGCGCGTTCTCGATGCGCACCTCGGTGTCGTCGACGGCGGCGGTGAGTCCGGCGGCGTCGGCCCACTCCTTGACGACCTTCGCGCCGACCGCGTCGTCCACCTTCACCAGCACGTGTGCGGCGCCGAACTCCCGGACGAGTTCGCTCGGTTGGGCGAAGCGGACGACCTTGCCCCGGTTGACGACCAGGACGCGCTGAGCGTTGCGCTCCAGTTCCTCGATGATGTGACTGGTCCAGATCACGGTCATGCCGTTCTCCTCGCGCAGCCACCGCACGAAGCGCTCGATCTGGTGCCGGCCGGCCACGTCCAGCCCGGCGGAGGGCTCGTCGAGGATCAGGAGCGCCGGAATGGTCAGCAACGCCCGTACGAGTTGCAGGCGTTGGCGCTGTCCGCCGGACAGCTGGAAGACGAGCTGCGAGAGCGCGTCCTTCAGACCGAGGAACTCCGCCACCTCCAGCGCCCAGGGCCGGGCGGCACGCCAGGACAGGCCCCGGAAGCGGGCGGCGATCTGCAGGTTGTCCAGCGCCGAGAGCATCTCGTCGTACGGGGCGGACTGGTGCATCGCGCCGATGCCGCTCTTGGCGGCGACCGGGTCGCGAGTCGGGTCCGCGCCGAAGACCCGGATCTTCCCGGTGGTGGGAGGGGTGACGCCGCAGATCATCTTCATCAGGGTCGTCTTTCCGGCACCGTTGGGGCCCAGCAGCCCGATGGTCTCGCCCTCGGCGATGTCGAACGATATACCGTCGACGGCCGGTGTCGTTTTCCCCCGGTAGCGCTTGGTCAGTTCTTCGGCGTGCACCACATCATTCGCCACGATCCCTCCCTTCGCATTCCTCACATCGCGCTCGATCTCTTCCGGAGCTCTTGTCGATCTCATTCGGGCTGGTCGGCCGAGGTGTTCCCGGTGGACCCTACGCCGATCGGAGCGCACGCAACCGGCCGGTGCGGAAGCTGCCTTGGAGCTGCCGCCGATCTGCCGCGGCGCGCCCGGCCCAAGTGGCTAGCATTCCTGGCGTGAGCCGTTCAGGACATGCGGGGAACCACGACGGAAAGGCCGCCGTGGTGCTGGTGAATTGCGCGGGCGGCCGCGAATTGGAGATCGTGCGCGAGATATTGACGGGGCCGCTGGAAACGCCGACGATACTGATCCGGCAGACCGACCTCCGCTCGACGCCCATGGCGCTCGACGTGGACACCGGCCTGCTGGACGTCGCCGGTCAACGGGTCAGGCCGGCGGTCGTCTGGGTCCGTCACGCGGCGGCCTGCGCGCTGGTGGCGCAGGCCGAACCGGCGGGCTCGGTGACGCCGCTGCAGGCGGCTGCGTGGTCCGGGTTCCTCCAGCAGGTGGCGTCGACGGCGACCGCCGCCCTGCCCGGCAGCACCCTCATCGGGCCGGGCCAGCTGGCGCGGGCCCGGCGGCTGGGCGTGCGAACTCCCCGCACGGTCGTCACCAACCACGTCCCGACGGGCACGCGCGGAGTGGGCACGCCGAGTGTGATCGTCAAGACCCAGGACTTCCGGCTGTTCGAGCCGGATCGGCGGAACTGGTCGAGGTGGCTGCCGTCGGTCATCGGTCCGGACGCGGTGGCGGAGGGCCGTCCGGTCGCCGATGATCCGGTCCTCGGTCATCCGGTCGTCGTCCAGGAGTACCTGGGCGGCGCCCGGGAGCTGCGGGTGTACCACCTCGGCGGTGGGATCTGCGCCTTCGAGGTCGACAAGCCGGATCCGTCGAGCCCGATGACGGAGCCCGGCAGCGTCACGGTGCGGCGGGTCGCGTGCCCGCCGGCCGCCGCCGACGCGGTGCGCGCTCTGTGCGCCGCGT
>NZ_JBHTTU010000076.1:13661-32573 GCF_042794375.1 Kitasatospora sp. NPDC056531
CGTGGAACCTGCGCTACGGGGCGTTCGACCTGCTCGTCCCCGACACCGGGGACCCGGTGTTCCTGGAGGCCAATCCGGACGGCGACTGGCTCTGGTTCGAACGCAGGGCGCGTTGGCACGGCGTCTCGTTCATGGCCGCCGTGATGGTCCGCGAGTTGTTCGCACGGAGTATGTCGTGAGGAGACCGCACCGATGACAGCGATACGGGGTGCCGAGGTCTCCGCCCGGGACCTGCTGCTGGTGGCCATGCTCGCGCGGGGGCACACGACCGAGCGCGTGGCCCGCGAGCTGCGGCTGAGCAGGCACACCGTGGGCGAGGAGATCAGCGTCCTGCTCGGGCGGTTCAACTGCCGCAACCGGGCGGAGCTGGTGGCCTACTGCTACGTCCACCGGCTGCTGCCGATCGGCATCTGGCCGCCGCCGTGCGGCCCTCGTGAAAGGGATGCGTGAAGGGGATGGGTGTCATGTTCGATCCACTGACCAGCCTGCGCGAAGCGGGTCTCCCGGTCGACCAGTTGAGCGCCGCGCAGCGCGAGGTGCTGGCCGGTCTGACCGAGGAGGAGACGGCCGTCGTCGCATCGGTCCAACGCCGGCTCGCCCGGGCGGAGGCCGAGACGGACACCGAGGTGTGGGCCCACGACCTGAAGCTGCTCTGATCGCCGTCCACGGCGATTCCCGTCCACGACTTACGTCACCGACCCCGCACCACGACCGAGCCCTGGCGGAGGACCGCGCATGAGTCGCAGGTTGGTGGTCGTGCTCTTCCTCGACCTCGTCGGCTGGACCCGGCTCGCCGAGCGCGTCGATCCGGAGCCGTTGCAGCAGCTCCTCGAGCAGTACTACGAGATCTGCTGCACCACCGTGGAGGAACACGGCGGAACGGTGGAGAAGTTCATCGGCGACGCCGTCATGGCGGTCTTCGGGGCGGACACCTCGCGGGAGGACGACGCGCTGCGGGCACTGCGCACGGCCGTGCTGATCCGCGCCGGGGTCGGCCGGCTGCGCGCACCGGCCGCCGACGCCGTACCGGTGGAGATCCACTGCGGCATCGCCGCCGGTGAGGCCCTGGTGACGCGCTCGGCCCGGGCCGGCCTGCGGATCGTCGGCGACGTGGTCAACCTCGCCGCACGCCTGCAGTCCTCCGCGGTCGCCGGCGAGATCATCGTCAACGAGACCGTCGCCCAACTGGCGGGCCCGCGCTACGCGATGGACCCGGTGCCGCCGCTGACGCTCAAGGGCAAGGCCGAACCCGTCGCCGCGCTGTGCGTGACCGGCGAGGCCGCCGTCGACGGGATCGGCGACGAGCCGCGCATGGTGGACCGCCGCACCGAACGCCGTCGGCTGCGCCGGATCTACCACCGGGTGGCCGGGGACCGGAGACCGGCGGTGGTGTCGGTGCTGGGGCCGGCCGGCATCGGCAAGACGCGGCTGGTCAGGGAGACCGTCGAGGGGCTCGTCGCGGCCGGGGCCGGGCCGGTCGCCGTGTTCGGCAACTGTCCGTCCTACGGGGCGAAGAGCACGTACTCGGCCCTCGTCGACGTCCTGGACGGACTGGAGCGACAGGTGCCCGCCTGCGCGGAGCTGCTGCGGACCGACCGGCGCATCGCCGGGGTGCTCGCCGGCCTGCGCGAGGCCTCACCCGCCCGCCCTGCCACCGCCGGACCGGGCCCGGGGGTGGAGGAGGTGTCCTGGGCCGCGCGCGAGCTGCTCGCCGCCGCCGCGGCCACCCGCCCGCTCGTCGTGGTGTGGGACGACCTGGAGTGGGCGGGGCCTTCGTTCCTGCAGCTCATCGCCGAACTGACCGGCGCCCTGCGGGACGTCCCGCTGCTGACGCTCTGCGTGGCCCGGCCGGAGTTCGGCGGGCCGGACGGGCCCCGGCTCGACGGCGACGAGGTGATCGACCTCGGCGCGCTGGACCCGGTCGACAGTGCCCGGCTGGCGGCCTCGCTGGCCTCGGGCCGCGGCCCCGGTGAGGTGCAGCCGCACGCCCTCGGCCTGGCCGACCGGGTCGCCCTGTACAGCGCGGGCAATCCGCGGTTCATCCGGCTGATGGTGGAGTGGCTGGGCACCGGCCGGACGGTGGACGAGGTGCCGCCGACCATCACCGCCATGGTGGGCGCGATGATCGACCGGCTCCCACCGCCCGCCCGGCGGCTGCTGGGCGCGGCCGCGGTGATCGGTCCCACGTTCACCCTGGAGCAACTCGCCCTGCTGGACGAGGCGGTGCTGGGTGAGACGGCGCTGGACGAGACGGTGCTGCCCGAGACCGCGCCGGCCGCGACCGCCGACGCGCTGGCGCGGCAGCAGCTGTTCCGCGCCACCGCGGACGAGGGCGGCTACCGCTTCATCCAGCAGCCGGTCCACGAGGTGGCGTACGGGCGGCTGGAGAAGCAGCAGCGCATCGCGTGGCACCGGCGCCTGGCCGAGCGCGGCTTCAGCCCCGGCTTCCACTTCGAGGCCGCCGCGCACCTGCTCGGCGGGCTGCGCCCGGACGACTCGGAGCTGCCGCAGCTGGCCCGGCGGGCGGCCGAAGCGCTGCTCACCGAGGGGACGGCGGCGCTGCGGCAACGCGACCTGCCGAGCGCGATCGAACTGCTGGAACGCGCGCTGGTGCTGGCGGGACGGGGGCCGGGGCGGTGGAGGCAGGTCGCGGCGATCCGACTCAGCGACGCCCTGATGCTCGCCGGGGACACCGGGCGCGCGGTGGAGGTGGTCGCGGACGGCCTGCGGCACGGTCCCGACGACCCCGGACGACGGCTCTACCTGGTGCAGCGCTCCCTGTTGGCGGCGCGCCTGGGCACGGTCACCGAGGCGGGCGTCGAGGGGCTGCGGGCCGAGCTCGACGGCGAGCCAGGCACCCCGGAAGACCGCTTCGCCTGGTGCCGGTTCGAGCAGCTGCGGATGCTGCTCCACCTGGCGCGCGGCCGGTTCGGGGCCGCTGAGGAAGCGGCGTGCGCCGCGCTGGAGCACGCCCGGGCCGCCGGTGACGCGTACGAGGAGGACCGGCTCCTGGTCGCCCTGTGCGAGGTCCGCCAGTGGTCGCCGACCCCGGTGCCCAGCAAACTGGCGGGCTGCGCCGAGCTCGTGGAGCGGTTCGCCGCCGACCGGTTCCTGCTCCTGCCCGCGTTGGCCGCACGGGCCCGTTGCCTGGCGCTGACCGGGGACGACGCCGGCGCCCGCGCGGCGCTGGCCGAGGCCGGATCCGTCGTCGAGCAGCTCCGGCTGACCATGGGAGGCGTCCTGGTCGACCAGGTGGCCGGGCTGGCCTGTTCGCTGCGCGGTGACCACGCCCGGGCCGAACGGCACTTCCGCCACGCGGCCGAGGCCCTGGAGGCGGCCGGCTACGTGTCGGTCCCGCTGGGCATGCGGGTGCAGGCGGCCCGTGAGTGCGCCCGGCGGGGCCGCCTGGACGAAGCCGCCGCGCGGATCGCCGAACTCCTCGACCGGCGGGAAGAGATGGACGTCCGGGGGCGGATCCTGTGCCTCTCGGCGGCGGTGCTGATCGCCGCCGGGCGCGGCCGCGCCGATCCGCTGCTCGCCGAGGTCCCGGCCCTGCTCGACGGCGTCGACGACCCGTGCCTGCGCGGCGAGGTCTGCTTCGACCTGGCCCGCGCGGCCCGGCTGCTCGGCGACGAGGCCGGGGCCCGCGCCATGGCCCTGGCGGCCGTCGACAGCTACACCGCCGTCGGTGCGACCCAACCTCTGGAAACGGTGTGCGAATGGACGTGAACGGCGCGCCCTGGCGGCGCGAGCGGCCGCAGCACTTCTCCGGCATGCCCGCCTGGAGCATGCCGACCGACGGCGACCTCGGCGAGCCCCTGCCGACCAGCCTGTTCGACGGCATCGACTCCCGGTGGGCCTGGGCGGGCGCGAGCGGTGAGGGCGTCCGGGTCTGCGTGCTGGACAGCGGCGTGGACGCGACCCATCCGCTGGTCGGGTCGGTCGAGCGGGCGTGGGAGGTGGTGACGGCCGAGGGCCGGGCGCCGCGGGTGGCCGAGTGCGAACCGGACGACGGCGCCGGGCACGGCACCGCGTGCGCGGGGATCATCCGCGCGATCGCGCCGCGGGTCTCGCTCAGTTCGCTGAAGGTCCTCGGCGACGGGAGGTCCGGCAGCGCCGCCGCGCTGGTCGCCGGGCTCGCCTTCGCGATCGAGGAGGGGTTCGACGTGATCAGCATGAGCCTGTCGACGAGCAGGCTGGAGTTCCGCGGCCGGCTCAGCGAACTGTGCGACCGCGCCTACTTCCGCCGCACGACGATCGTGGCGGCGGCGCACAACCTGCCGATCGAGAGCTTCCCGTGGAACTTCGCCTCGGTGATCTCGGTCGCCAGCCACGCCGAGCCGGACAGCATGCGCTTCTACTACAACTCCGCGCCGCCGGTGGAGTTCCGCGCCCGGGGGGTGCGCGTGCCGGTGGCACGGCCGGGCGGCGGCACCGTCCGCAGCACCGGCAACAGCTTCGCTGCGCCGCACATCGCCGGGATCGCGGCCCTCGTGCTGAGCAAGCACCCCTGGCTCACGCCGTTCCAGCTCAAGACCGTGCTGTACCACTGCGCCGCAAACCTTTCGGCCCCAGGAGGCGGAGATTGACTTCCTCCCCGTCCTAAAGGGACGGGGATTCCCCTCAGCCTCGCGGCTGAGCCGCTGCGCGTGAGCGCGGCGGTGGGACGACTTCCTGCTTCACCGACGACCGCCCGCCCGGAGTGCTCCGTTGAGGTCTTACACCGTCTCCACAGGCTGTAACCGCCAGCCCGGCGGCCAGGATGTTGATAGCTGCGTTCACGTCGCGGTCGTGCGTCGCCCCGCAGTCGCACGTCCACTCGCGGACGTTGAGCGGCATCTTCCTTCGCAGGCTGCCGCAGGCCGAGCACAGCTTGGACGAGGGGAACCAGCGGTCCACGACCACCAGGTCCCGCCCGTACCAGTCGGCCTTGTACTCCAGCATGGACCGCATCTCGGTCCAGCTCGCGTCCGAGATGGCTCGGGCGAGCGTGTGGTTCCCGACCATGTTGCGCACGGTCAGGTCCTCGATCACGAGCGTTTGGTTTTCGCGCACGAGTCGAGTGGTGAGCTTGTGCAGGAAGTCACTGCGCCGGTCGGCGATCCGGGCATGGATCTTCGCGACCTTGATGCGGGCCTTCGCTCGGTTGTTGCTGCCCTTGACCTTACGAGACAGCTCCCGCTGAGCCTTGACGAGGTGTTCCCGGTCCTTGCGCTCATGCCTCGGGTTGGCGATCTTCTCGCCGGTGGAGAGCGTCACCAGGCTGGTGATACCGGCATCGATCCCGACCACCACGTTCACCGGCTCGGGCATGGTCGGCCGGTCGTCGCACAACATCGAGACGAACCAGCGACCCGCCGCGTCGCGGCTGACGGTCACCGTGGACGGTACCGCACCTTCGGGCAGCGGGCGCGACCAGACGATAGCCAGCGGCTCGGCCATCTTTGCCAAGGTCAGCTCGCCGTCACGGAAGCGGAATGCCGAGCTGGTGTACTCGGCCGATGCGCGCGACTTGTGCTTGGACTTGAAGCGCGGGTACTTGGCGCGCTTGGCGAAGAAGTTGGTGAACGCCCCCTGCAAGTGCCGCAGGCACTGCTGCATCGGGACGCTGGACACCTCGGTCAGGAAGGCCAGTTGCTCGGTCTTCTTCCAGGCCGTCAGCATCGCCGAGGTCTGGTTGTAGGTGATGCGCTCCTGGCGCAACGCCCACGCTTCCGTACGCGCCGCGAGCGCCATGTTGTAGACCTTCCGCACGCACCCGAACGTGCGCGACAGCTCAGCTGCCTGCGCGTCGGTCGGGTAAAAGCGGTACTTGAATGCCCGCTTCACGCGAGTGGCCTGCATAACTCACACCGTACCACCGTGGATTGTGAGTATGTGACAAGTAACTCTGCTCCCACCACGCCGCCTTGACGGCGATTCGGCTGCCCCTGACCCGCTGCGCGGGAAGTCCGTTTCCTTCCCCGGCTAAAGCCGGAGGTATCCACGGAGGTATCAGATGAAGCCCTTGCCACCCGATCCCGTCAGCGGGGCGACCGAGCGTCAACTGCTGCAGTCCGTCGTGTCGGTGGCCCGTTACGTCTACGGCGCCGCCGCGTCCTCGGTCTTCATGGTGAGCCCCGACACCGGGGAGCTGGTCTTCGCGGCGGTCGCCGGCGAGGGCGAACAGGGCCTGGTCGGCAAGCGCTTCGAGCCCGGCACCGGCATCGCCGGCTGGGTGGCGGCCAGCGGCCAGCCGCTGATCACCGACAACGTGGCCGACAGCGACCGGTTCGCCCACGACGCCGCGGCGTCCACCGGGTACGTCCCCACCAGCATCCTGGCCGCGCCGCTGATCGCGGACGGGGAGTGCATCGGCGTGATCGAGGTGCTGGACCGCCATGTCCGGCCGGCCAACGACCCCAGCCGCGAGCTCGACGACATCGAGCTGCTGGGCCTGCTCGCCACCCAGGCCGCCCTGAGCCTCGCCCTGCTCCGGCGCGGCGAGCGGACAGTGGACGCCGCGCCGCGGCTGGGCGAGCTGGTGGCCAGGCTGTCGGACCACGCCGTCATGGAATCCTCCGACCCGCTGGCCGCCGCGCTGCTGGGCATCTCGCTGGAGCTGCTGGACCGACGGGCGCAGCTGACCCCGAACTCGGGGTGACGACCGGCGGAGACGCGGCACAGACGGGTCGGCGACGCACCGCAGACGGGTCGGCGACGCACCGGAGACGCGCACGGAACGGGCCTCGCCTACCGTCCTGGCCCATGGTGCACAGTACCGAGACCGAAGCGCCGTTCCCCGAACTGCTCCGCCACAAGCGGGTCCAAGCCGGACTCACCCAGCGGACGCTCGCCGACCTGTCGACCATCAGCCCGCGGACGATCCGGGACCTCGAATCGGGCCGGGCCCACGCACGGATGCAGACCGTCCGCCTGCTCGCGGACGCCCTGCGGCTGCACGGCCTGGCGCGCGAGCTCTTCATCAGCTCGGGTTCGGGCGGCCGCCGGGGAGAGCCGGACGGAACCGACCCCGGCCTCGCCGCACCTCGGGCCGTCAACGCCCTGCTCGGGCGCGACACCGAGGTGCGGGCGATGGCGCAGGCCCTGGAGTCGGGCCATCGCCGCATGGTCTCCGTCTCCGGGCTCCCCGGCGTGGGCAAGTCGAGGGTGGCCGCCGAGCTGGCCGCCCGGCTCGGCTCGCGCCGCGGCTGGCCGGTGCTGTGGATCGGGACGGGCCCCCAGCCTCACGGCGCCAGCGGTACGGCGTTCGGCCCGTTGACGAAGTCGCTGCGCCTGCTGGTCGAATCGGGGGCGGCGGACGTGTCCGCGGTCTGCCGGCTGATCGGCCGCCACGAGGCGCTGCTGGTGCTCGACGGGGTCGCCGACGCCGGGCACCCGGCCGGGGTGGAGGAGTTGCTGGCGTACTGCCCCGGCATCCGGGTGGTCAGCACCTCCCGGACGCCCTGGCAGGTCGCGGGCGTCCAGGCGACGGTGCTCCCGCCACTGGCCGTGCCGGGGGCGGAGTGGGACGCGACGGGGTCACCGGACTCGCTGACCGGCGTGCCGTCGGTGCGGCTGCTGCTGGACCGGCTCTCGGAGGTCCGGCCGGGGTTCGCGCCCGGCCACGCCGAAGCGGACGCGCTGGCCCGGATCTGCCGACGGCTGGACGGCCTGCCGGTCGCCCTGGAGGCCGCGGCCGGCCGGTTCGGGGTGCTGGGCCTGCGCCAACTGGCGGAGGATCCCTTACCGAGCCTGCTCGACCTGCCGGTCCCGGCCCGGTCCGCGGGTGCTCCCGGGACGATCGGCGGCCTGCTCGGGGCCGAGGTCGACCGTCTGGACGCCGCCCACCGCACGATCCTGCTGGAACTGGCACGCTGCGACCGGGCGCCGACCGTACCCGAGGCCGCCGCGGTCCTGGACCGCCCGCGGAACGACCTCGTCGAGGACGTCGGCCAATTGCTGAGCCGTGGGCTCGTCCGCGCCTCGCACGAGGAGTCGGGAACGCGCCTGCACCTGCCGAACCTGCTGCGGGCGCTGCTGCGGGCCCCCCGGAACCCTGGATCGCCGTGACCGGCACCCTCGATCTCGATCCGAACGCCCCGGAGCACCGCGCCGACCCGTACCCGCTCCTGCACCGGATGCGCGAACTGGCGCCCGTCCACCGCCGGGTGGACCGGGTGAGCGGCCGGGCGTCCTGGTACCTGACCCGCTACGCGGACGTGCAACGCGCCCTGCTCGACCCGGACCTCGGCCGTCAACTCGACAGGCTCCCTGCCGAGTTGGCCGCCGCCCATCGACGGTGGGAGTTCGACCCGCTGGCGATGGTGCGGCGCAACGTCTTCAACCTCGACCCCCCGGACCACACCCGGCTGCGCCGCCTGATCGCCCCCGCCTTCGGTGCCCGCACGGTGGCGGCGGTCCGGCGACGCGTCGAACAGGTCGTGGACGGGCTCCTGCCGGCAACCCGGGACACCGGGGACGTGGTCGACGTGATCGCGGAACTGGCCCTGCCGCTGCCGGTCGTGGTCGTCGCCGAACTGGTCGGTTTCCCGGTCGACGACCTGACCGCGCTGCGCCGGTGGAGCGACGAGATGCTCCGGACCAGGGACCCGGTCCGGGTCCGCCGCGCGGGATTCGAGTTCATCGCGTACGTCGAGGAACGGATCGACGAACGGCGGCGCCGCCCGGGCGGGGACCTGCTCTCCCGGCTCCTCGCGGAGCAGGACGGCGGCGGGATCAGCCGGGCCGAGCTGGTCTCCACCGTGTTCCAGCTGCTGCTCGCCGGTGACGAGACGACGGTCAACCTGATCGGCAACGCCGTACTGGAACTTCTGCGCCACCCCGACCAGTTGGCCCGGCTGCGCGAGCGGCCCGCGCTACTGGACTCCGCGGTCGAGGAGGTGATCCGTTTCAACGGCCCGGTGGGACACACCCGGCCGGTGTACGCGCTCGCCGACGTGGAGATCGGCGGGGTGGTCGTCCCGCGCGGGGACACCGTGGTGCCCGTACTGCTGGCGGCCAACCGGGACCCGGCCGTCTTCGCCGAGCCGGACGCCTTCGACCTCACCCGCAGTCCGAACCGCCACCTCGGGTTCGGCCACGGCATCCACTTCTGCCTCGGCGCGGCCTTGGCCCGGCTGCAGGCCCGGGCCGCCGTCGGGGCCCTGGTACGGCGCTTCCCCGGGCTGTCCCTGGCCGTCGACCCGGCCGAGCTGGAATGGACGCCGGAGTTGTTCCTCCACGGGGTGCGCCGCCTACCGGTATCACTGGGAAGGGAATGACGACATGATCGATCCGAAGGTGTCCGGGAACCTCTCCCGGATGGCGTTCGGCCATGCCACCTCGCAGATCATCTACGCGGCCGTCCGGCTCGGAGTGCCGGAGGCGCTCGCTGACGGGCCACTGGCGACCGGCGAGCTGGCCCGGGCGGTCGACTGCGACCCGGACGGGCTGACCAGGCTGGTCCGGGCCCTGACGGTGCTGGGACTGCTCGACGAGGCCGCGCCGGGCCGCTTCGCCCTGGCCGAGCCGGGCCGCCTGCTGTGCGCCGGCCACCCGCGGTCGATCCGCGCGAGCGTGCTGCTGCTGGGCGACCCGGTGACGTGGCGGGCCTGGGGTGCGCTGACCGAGGGCGTGCGGACCGGCGGCGCGGCCTTCGACCAGGCCCACGGCCGGCCGCTGTTCGACCACCTGGCCGACGACCCCGAACTGTCGGGCCTCTTCAACGCCGCCATGGGCGAGGGCACCGGGTGGACCGCCCGGGAGGTGCCCCGGGCGTACGACTTCACGGGCGCCCGCACCGTGGTCGACATCGGCGGCGGGAACGGCACCCTGCTGGCGGCCGTGCTCCGGTCCGCACCCGACGCCCGAGGGGTCCTGTTCGACAGCGCCCAGGGGTCGGCGGCCGCCGCCGAGACCTTCCGGGCGGCCGGGCTCGCCCCGGACCGCTGGTCGATCGAAGCGGGCGACTTCTTCCAGGCGGTGCCGCGGGGCGACGTGCTGCTGGTGAAGGGCATCCTGCACGACTGGGACGACGAGCGCTGCGCCGCGCTGCTGCGCAACTGCCGGACGGCGATCGCCCCGGACGGACGCCTGCTGGTGGTGGAGCCCGTCCTGCCCGACCGCCTGGACGCCCAGGAGGCCGCCGGCGTCGTCATGAGCGACATCGCGATGCTGGTCTACACCGGGGGCCGGGAGCGCAGCCGGGCCGAGTTCCGGGCGCTGCTCGCCGACGGCGGTTTCCGACTCCTCGACGTCACCCGGCGGTTGGCGACCACGCCGGTCCGGATCCTGGTCGCGGCCCCGGACTGACCGGGGCCGGCGGTCCGGCCGGAAGCGGCCGGCCCGTCACGCCAGGTGCTCGGCGAGGAAGCGCTCCACTGCCGCGTAGTAGGTCTCGCGGTTGCCGGGCCTGGCGAGCCCGTGGCCCTCGTCGGGGAACAGCAGGTACTCGTGCGGCAGCCCCTTGGCGGCCAGCGCCGCGACGATCTGCTCCGCCTCCTCCCGGGGCACCCGGACGTCGTTGGCCCCCTGGGCCACCAGGACGGGGACGGCGATGTCGTCGACCCGCGACAGCGGGGACCGCTCCCACAGCATGTCGCGCTCGGTCTCCGGGTCCCCGACGTTGGCGGTCATGAACGCCCGCAGCGGGGTCCGGTACGGCGCCCCGGCCGCCAGCATCGTCAGCAGGTTCGACGGGGCGCACAGCGCTATCGCGCAGGTGAAGACGGAGGGGGTGAAGGCCGCACCGACGAGCGCCGCGTACCCGCCGTACGAGCAGCCCATGATCGCGACCCGGGAGGCGTCGATGCCGCCGTCCGCGACCAGGTGGTCGACCGCGTCGAGCAGGTCGGTGTGCATCGCGGCGCCCCACTGCTTGGCGCCCAGGTTGCGGAACCGCTTGCCGTAGCCCGTCGAGCCCCGGTAGTTGACCTGGACGCACGCGTAGCCGCGGTTGGCCAGCAGCTGCGCCTCCTCGTCGAAGGCGAAGGTGTGCCGGGCCCAGGGCCCGCCGTGCACGTTCACCACGGCCGGCAGGTTCCGGCGTTCGGCGCCCGGCGGCCAGGTCACGTAGCCGTGCACGGTGACCCCGTCGCGCGCGGTGAACTCGAAGGGCTCCATCCGGGCGAGCCGGTACCGTTCGAGCTCCGGCTGGTGGCTGAAGAGGTGGCGCAGTCGGCCGTCCTCGCGGTCGTGGAGGTAGTAGAGGACCGGGCCGGCGCCGGTCACCACCGAGACCGTCCACAGCCGGTCGGAGCGGTCGCTGCGGTCGACGTAGACCTCGCCGTCGATCCCCTGGAGCGCGAGTTCGCCGCGGATCCGGCCGAGGTCCTTGCCGAACTCCTCGTCGAGGTACACCCATGCGTCCCGGTCCTTGGCGAACGCCACCGCCTGCGGGGTGTGACCGAGCGGGTCCGGCTCGACCTGCTTGACGTCGTAGACGGGATCCTCGGCGAGCACGGTGTGCCGCCCGGTCGCGAGGTCGACGGCGAACAGGCGGCTGCTGTTGGCCCCGATGGAGGACAGCAGGTAGCAGGTGGCGCCGTCCCGCGCGAAGCCGAGGACCCGCGTGCCCATGACGTCCTCGTAGGGCACGTCGAGCCAGGGCTCGGCACCGTCCGGACCGTCCGGCGGGTCCAGGTACAGGGCCGCGCCGCCGTCGGGCTTCATCGCCGAGCCGCCGCGTACCCGCAGGTCGGTGTCCACGATCCAGCTCAGGTACCCGGGGTTCTCCGCGACCTTGGTGAGCCGCGCCGTCACCAGGTCCAGCCGGTAGACGTCGTGCAGGTCGCGCCGGTCCTTGTTCAGTCCGATCAGCATCGTGGTCGGATGCCACCGGTTGTGGGCCAGCACCCGCGCCTGGACGCCCTCGAAGGGGGTGGCGCAGCGTTCCTCGCCGGTGACGAGGTCGAGGAGGTGCACCCGCCAGCTCTCGTCGCCGTTCTCGTCCCGCAGGTGGAACAGCGTGCGGTCGTCGTGGCAGAGGCCGTAGGTCCGGATGCCGCGCCCGCGGTCCCGGGTCAGTACGGTCGCCTCCTCCGGACGGTCCACCGGGGCCGTCCAGACGTTCATCACACCGTCGTCCGGCGCGAGGAACAGCAGCCTGGTCCCGTCCGGTGAGATCCGCGGCAGCAGGTACGAGGGGTTGCCGAACAGGACGGAGTGCGGGATCAGCGGTACGGATTCAGCCGTCACGGCTCACTCCAGGGGGGTAGCTGGCTGGCGTGGGCGCCCGGAGAGCCACCACTGGGAGAACCCCGGGTACTGCGCGACCGCCTCGTCGGTGTCGCGCGGAGGGTGCGGGTCGGCGGACGGCCCCTGCAGGAGGGGCGGGTTGACGCCCCGGGGGGAGGGGACCAGCGTCTGGGCCCGGAAGAGCGCCGTCATCAGCGCCGGGTTGCCGAGCACGGCCCGGGACATCCCGGCCCTTGCCCGGGGCCCGGGGGCGGAGTCGGTCCGCGGCCGGTCCTGGTCGGTCGCCATCCGCCACGCGCGCTCGGCCACCTCGGCCATGGCGACCTGGAGTTCGGGCAGGACGGACGGGTCGGCGCCGCGCCGCGCCAGCTCGCGGCCCAGGCGCACGGCGCTGAGCAGGGCGATCGACATCCCGTGCGAGTAGACCGGGTTCATCGCCGCCAGGGCGTCGCCGAGGACCAGGAAGCCGTCGGGCCGGGGCCCCCGTTCGAAGAACCTCCTGCGGTTCGCGGTGGCCCGGAACGGCCGGACTCCGCCGAGGGGTTCGGCTGCGGCCGTCAGCTCCGCCACGATCGGCGAGCCGAGTGCTCGGGCGCCGTCGGCGAATCCGCGTTCGTCGGTGGGCGGTGGCGCGGCGCGGGTGCCGGTCAGGGTGACGGTCCACCGGCCGCCCTCGATGGGGAACAGCGTCGCGCCGTACCCGGGCCGGCCGGCCGCCGGGCGCGGGTGCACCATGATCGCCGGGAGGTCGGCGGTGAGGTCCGCGGGCGCCCGGTAGATCCGTGTGGAGTACGCGAGCCCCGGGTCGACCGTCTCCTCCTCGACACCGGCCCCGCCGAGCGCGGCCAGCCACTCGCCCGCCCGCGAGCGCCGGCCCGTCGTGTCCACCACGAGGTCGGCCCGCAGGGTCTCGCCGGAGCCGTCCTCCCGGCCGACCACCACTCCGGTCACCCGCGAGGCGTCCCCGACGAGGCGCAGCGCACGGGTGCGCTCGCGCACCGACACCGTGCCGCCGGCCAGGGCGCGGCTGCGGATGACGTGGTCCATGAGCCAGCGGCTGCACGAGACCAGGAAGGCGCCGGTGTCGTGGCGGCGGAACCAGCCGCCCGAGGTCAGGATCAGCGCGTCGCCCGGGAGCCCGCGCCGGTGCGCGCCCTCGGCGAGGAGTGCCTCCAGGGTGCCCGGCAGCAGCGCTTCCAGGGCCTGGGCGCCCGCGGTCACCAGCACATGGCTGTGGAAGGCCTGCGGCAGCCCGGAGCGGACGCCCGGGCCCGCCGGATAGCGGCCGCCCTCGACCACGGTGACCTCGTCGACGTGCTCGGAGAGCACCTTGGCCACCAGGATGCCCGCGAAGCCCCCGCCGAGGACGACCGCCCGCGTCACGGCCGCGCGGCCGGCGCGGTTCCGGTCTCCTGGAGCAGACCGGCCTCGACCATCGAGCTGATGAACGAGTCCACCTCGGTACGGATGCGCTCGCCCAGCGCGGCGTTGTGGCCGGCGAACAGCAGGGCCAGCCGCTCGACGACCTCCTCCCGTTCACCGGCGCTCTCCACCAGGGCCCAGATCTGGGCGGCGGTCGCGTTCAGGGTCCGGAAGTCGCCAGACTCGGTGTGGTAGAGCGAGATCCCGCCCGCGCTCTCCTGCCAGATGACCGCATCACTGATGTGCAGGGACAACGCCCGACCTCCTGTTGACCGGCATGATGGGAATGAGCTCACCGACGGTGATCGCGGGCTTCGGCGTGGGGACGTAGGTCTTCCACTGCTCGTGCACGGGGTGCACCTCGCCGGTGGCGACCAGCCGGGGAACCGTCATGTCGAGGCTCTTCTCGGCGAGTTCCGCGCGGCTGACCCCGGCCTCCTGCCACAGCTGCGTCGTGACGCCGTGCCGCAGGATCCGGCACAGGTGCCGGCTGTTGCGCCGGACGTCCCCGGACTCCGCCATGTGCGAAGCCCGGCACCCGCCGCCGCAGTTCGCCTTGATGTAGCACTTCTCGCAGTCGGCGTGGAACTCCCCGCCGAAGACCGTGCTGCGGCGCATGGCCGACAGCACCGGGCTGGCGAAGACCTCCGACAGCCGCTGCCGTCGGACGTTGCCCGCGTGCTGTTCCTTGCCCGTGACGAGCTTGCACGGGTACACGTCGCCCAGGGAGTTGATGTAGATCTCGTTGCCGCCCATGCCGCAGTTGCCCTTGACCGAGCACGGCGTCACCGGCCGCGGCCCGTCCGGCAGGAGCTTTCCGGCCACCGGCGAGGTCCAGACGAGCTGCTGCACCCGCAGGTGGTCCCGCCAACCGAAGTCGTAGGCGTCGTCGACGCCCCGGCCCAGGTCGTTGTGGTTCATCAGGCGGATGCTGTGGATCTCGATCCCGTCGAGGAAGGACGCGAAGTCCTCCAGCTCGTCGATGTTGTCCGAGGTGACGATGTGGTTGATGGCCGGGGCCACGCCGGCGTCGTTGAGCAGCCGGATCGCCTTGTGGGTCCGGGCGAACGCGCCCTTGCCGCGGGTGCGGTCGTGGGTCTCGGCGGTGCCTCCGTCGAGGCTGACCGTGACCGCGTCGAAGAGCTCGGCGAAGCGCTGCGCCGTCGCCGCCGTCCTGATCATCGTCGCGTTGGTGATGATGTTCGACTTCAGGCCACTGCGGTTGGCGTGCTCGACGATCCGGAACAGGTCCTTGCGGAGCATCGGCTCGCCGCCGGTGAAGACGAGGGTCCGGGCGCCGAGGTCGGCGATCTGCGAGACCAGGTCGAGCGACTCGGCGGTGTCGAGCTCGCCCGGGAGGCACTTCTCGGACGACGCGTAGCAGTAGGGGCAGCGGAGGTTGCAGCCGTCGGTGATGGCGTAGTACACGACGTTCAGCGGGGCCTCGGCGACCTTGACCGCGGGCCGGTTGCCGTTGTAGTAGACGATCCAGTTCAGGATGAGCCTGGCCAGGACGCGTTCCGTCTCGTCGCTCGGCTCCAGTGCCCGTTCCCCTCCGGCCCGTTCACCGGCCAGGGCTTCGAGGACGCTGAACTCGCTTCGGTCGAGGACACATCGGGCACCCACTTCCGGGTTGACCACGAGGTATTCCTCGTCATGCACGAAGTACGTCAGGTCCGCCGGCACGTCGAACAACGACAGGTTCCGGACCAGATGCCCTCGCATCCCGCCTCCCATCCGGGCTGGCACACGCGCGACCCGACGAGCCTGGCCGTCGGGCCGCGCCTGTGGACTGTCAGGACTACTTCTGCGCCTGGCCGGCGCCGGACCAGGCGCCGCACGCACACAGCATCGCGGCGTCGAAGCCCTCCTGGGAGGACTCCGGCGCGGCCCACTCCTGGGAGTGCGCCACCACGTCGGGCAGAACGGCCATGAGGCGGGTCTTGGTCGAGATGAGGACCCGGGTCTCCTCGGGGGTCAGGCTGGCGTAGAACTCTTCGAGCTCGGGCGCCATCGTTCCGCCGAGGATCCCGGCTTCACGAAGGGCCTCCAGGGAGTTGAAGGTCATTGCTCCACCTTTCGCTGTCTCGGGCTATCTGAGCTGGGCTACCACCGAGACTGCTGCGTGGCGGACTTGTGAAACAACCCCACGATTGTGGGTTGCCGTGTGGCCTGCGGGCAGATAGTACGCACGTAGTGTGAAGCCCCGTCAACGGTTCGGAGGCGGCTCCACCGCGACGGCGGGCGTCGTCGTGGGTGTTGACGATCACGGTCGGGCTGCGGTCTCATCTCTACTCAGAGTTGAGCTGACATGACTCCGAATCCGCTGTTCGCAGCGGAAATCGATGAACATGCCAGCCTGACGGTCCCGTCGGACAACCCGAGAGGTGCGATGAGACCCACCGACCGCGACACCGTGCACGTATCACTCCTGCCGGACTTCGTCTGCCGCATGGACGGGCGAGTCGTCGACCTCAGCGACATCCAGCAGCGGCTCGTCGCGGCCGTGGTGCTCGACGACCGGCCGGTGGGACGCAACGACCTCGCCGCGCGGCTGTGGCCCGACGTCCCGCCCGTCCGGGCCACCGCACGACTGCGCCAGACCCTCTGGCGGCTGAACCAGGTGACGGTCCGGGAGCTGTTACGGACCTCGCACACCACCGTCGCCCTGGCCGAGCACGTCAAGGTGGACTACCGGACGGCGGCCGGACTGGTCTCGGCGGTGTCCCGGGCGGACGGGGAGGCGCTCCTCGGCGGCGACCGGCTGCCGCAGGCGTGGAGCATGCTCCGGCACCCGCTGCTGTACGGCTGGGACGACGAATGGCTCGTACCGTTCCAGGGGAAGTGGGAACTGCAGCGCGTCCAGGCGTTGGAGAACCTCGCCGAGACCTTCCTGCAGCGGCGCCAGCACTCCGCGGTGCTCGAACTCGCCGACGCCGCCGCCCAGGCCGACCCGCTGCGCGAGGGGCCACGGCGGATAGCCGTCCAGTCCTGCCTGCACGTCGGCGAGGTCGCCGACGCGCACCGCCGGTACCGCCGCTACCGGGAGCTACTGTCCTCGGAACTGGGCGTCGCGCCGAGCAGCGCCATCCCCCGGCTGCTGAAGCAGGACCGCGAACGCCAACTCGCCCTGGCCGGCGACTACTGACCGCGCCGCTCCCCCGCGTCGACCGTACGGCCTCATCCCAACCCGCTCTCCACAACGGCTTGTTCTGGTGCCGCCGACGCCTGGGGAGGGGCTGTCAGCGCCCCTCCCCGCCGTCAGGGCGCCGTCAGGGCGCGCCAGGCGCTTCGCCAGGCGCCGCCGGTCAGACCGCCGGCCAGTTGCGCAGCAGGGCGTCGAGGGCGTCCAGGATGCGCGACCAGGTGTCCTCGGTGGTGCGCGGGGTGTGCTGGAAGCTCCCCGCCCGCTCCAGGGCGACGTAGCCGTGGAAGGTGCTGCCGAGGAGGCGGACCGCGTCGGTCTCGTCGGGCTCCGCGAGGTCGTAGCCGCGCAGGATCGCGCGGGTCATCTGGGAGTGCCGGACGGCCGCGCTGTTCCGCGCGGTCTCGTAGTCGAGTTCGAGCTGCGCCGCGGCGTAGCGGCCGGGGTGTTCGCGGGCGTAGTCGCGGTAGGCGTTGGCGAAGGCGGCCAGCGCGTCCTTGCCGGCCCGTCCGGCCAGGGCGGCGGCGACCCGGTCGGCGAGCTCCTCGAGCGCGAGCAGGGCGATCCTGGTCTTGAGGTCCTGGGAGTTCCTGACGTGCGAGTACAGGCTCGCGTCCTTGACGCCGAAGTGGCGCGCCAACGCGGAGACCGTGACCTTGTCGAAGCCGACCTCGTCGGCCAGCTCCGCACCCGCCCGGGTGAGCCGTTCCGCGTTCAGCCCTACGCGTGCCATGCGCTTCCTCTCCATCGCAGGAGGCCACTATACATTTGCCTAATACTCCTAGGTTATTTACTGTGCCTCCTATGAAGCCGTTGACCGAGCAAGAGATCCGCTCCGCCTTCGTGAACTGCAGCAAGGGCGAGGCGAAGCGCCTGCACATCCCCCGCGACCTGGACGAACAGCCCTGGGACGACCTGGACTTCCTCGGCTGGCGCGACCCGCAGGCCCCCGACCGCGCCTACCTCGCGGCGGAACTGGACGGCCGTACGGTGGCGGTCGCGCTGCGCTCCTCCGGCACCGCCGCCTGGCAGGCCCGCCGCAGCATCTGTTCGCTCTGCGTGACCACCCACACCGGGGGCGTCTCGCTACTGGTCGCGCCCCTCGCCGGGAAGGCCGGCAAGCAGGGCAACTCCGTCGGCGCGTACATGTGCAGCGACCTCGCCTGCTCGCTCTACGTGCGCGGCAAGCGCGAGGTGGGCACCCGGCTCCACGAGTCGCTGACCACTGAGGAGAAGATCCACCGCACGGTGGCCAACCTCGCCGCCTTCGTCGCCAAGGTCACCGTGTGACCCGTCCCGGGGTCCCACCCGGGCCTGGCCAGGAACGGGAGGAACTGCGGCGGGTGCGGGTGGGTCTTCCGCCCGAGCTCGCGCGGAAGCGCTCCGGCAGACGCAATTCGACGATCGCCGCGCTCGCCCTGGTGCTGAGCGCGGGTGGGATGTTCGCGCTCACCGAGCTGGGTGGCAGGGGCTCCGGCACGTCGAACGATTTCACCGCCGCCGGACACAACACCTCCTTCTCCGTCTCCGTCTCCGCTTCCCCGACGTCCCCCGGCCTGCGCCGGATCGTCGGGTACTGGAAGGGTCACCTGGCCGGGCCGCTGAACAGCGTGGCCGTGACCTTCGCCCAGACCTCGGCCGGCGGGAACGGCACTGCGAGGGTCGTGTACACCCTGCCCGGCGGGCAGACCACCTGCCAGGTGGACTACCGGACCGACGACCTCGGGAACGGGGACGTCAGCCTGTTCGGCGGCAAGGTCGCCGACCTCAGGAACGGCACCTGCGCCAACACCGACTCGGACGCCTCCGTCCGCATCGGCCAGTCCGGTGAACTGACGTACAGCACCCACGTGAGCGGCAAGTCCGCCGACGGCCAACTCACCAGGAGCAACGGCCTCTCCTAGCCGAGCGGGTCGAGGACGGTACCCGGCGGCTCGTCGACTCCGCTCCCCCGCAGGCGGAGTAGGCAGGTCCGGCGCGACCGCTCCGGCGACCAGCGCGGCCCGGCTGAAGGGCCGCCGCATCAACGGCAGTACGGCCGCGGGGTGGGACAGGGTGACCGGCACGACACGATACTGAGCTTGATCGGGTGATGTCGGGGTCGTTCGGCTGACAGGCGCCGGACGGCTCCGGTAGCTGTTGGTTGTGAGATACGCGCAGGGCGGCGG
>NZ_JBHTTU010000077.1:0-1250 GCF_042794375.1 Kitasatospora sp. NPDC056531
GGCCCACGCCGTCCGCGCCCACCAGCAGGTCGCCGACGGCGCTTCCGCCGTCACCGAGCTGCGCCTCGACCGTCCCGTCCGACCGCTCCTCGTAGCCGACCACCGGCTTGCCGAACTCGACGCGGTCGCCGAGCCCGGCCAGCAGCAGCTGGCGCAGCACGTGCCGGTCGGTGGCGACCCCCTCGTCCACCACCCCGAGCCTGCGGAGCTCCCGGAGCCGCTGGTCGAGCACCAGCCGCTCCCCCGCCATCGGCCCGGTAACGGCCTCCAGCAGCCCGTGCAGCCGCTCCGGCAGGCAGGCGCGCAGAGCGGCAAGGCCGTGCTCGTTCAGGGCGATCCGGAAGCCCTGGTAGCGGCTGCGCGGGTCGTCCTCCCGTTCGAGGACTCGTACGTCGACGCCGGCCCCCAGCAGCCCGTGCGCGAGGCAGAGCCCGCCGATCCCGGCCCCGGCCACCAATACCTTCATCCTTGCTCTCCCCCTGCTCGGTAGGCGTCCAGTCTTTCGCACCCGCCTGACTTCGGGTCAGTGAACTTTGTGGCCGGAACCACGTGACAACTGTCACCGTCGTCACCGCGAGCGGCCACCGGTCCGACCCGGCGACAAGGCCCCCGACTGTGCGAAAGTCGGATCATGTACTACGCGATACGCCGGATGACCAGCGCGGAGCACCGGGAACTGCGCTCGATCAAGCTGGAGGCGCTGCTCGACTCGCCGACGGCCTTCAGCTCCTCCTACGACGACACCCTCGCCCTCCCCGACGACGCCTGGCAGCAGCAGGCCGCCGTCGAGGCCACCGCCGCGGAGTGCGCCACCTTCGTCGCCGTCGACGAGGCCGGGGACTGGGTCGGGATCGCCGGAGTCGGTCCGCTCCCGGACATCCCCGACCACGTCCACGTCCACTCGGTCTACGTCTCCCCCAAGTACCGCGGCCCCGCCGGCCCCGCCGCCGAGCTGATGCGCGAGTGCATCCGCCACGCCCGGGAGCACACGGACATCCGCTGGCTGACGCTGGGCGTGCACGAGGACAACCGGCGGGCGCTGGCCTTCTACCGCAGGCTCGGCTTCACGGACACCGGCAAGACCGTCCCCTACCGCCTCAACCCCTCGGAGCGGCTGTTCATCCTGGGCTACCCGGACTTCCGGGCCCCGGACCACGGGGGCCGGTAGCCGACGTCCCGGTAGCCGACGTCGGCCCGGGGCCCCGCGCTCTCCCGGCCCCGCCGAACGCGGCCGTCAGGCAGCCAGGAGG
>NZ_JBHTTU010000077.1:1260-4168 GCF_042794375.1 Kitasatospora sp. NPDC056531
AGGAGGCGGCGCCAGCGCGGCAGTTCGGTGCCGCAGCAGGTGAGCGCGAGCAGGCCGACGAGCACCGCCGCCCAGGTCGGGAACAGCAGCCGGGCGGCGGTCACCGCGCCGGCGAGTTCGGCGAGCACCATCACGATGGTGACCCAGCCGGGCACCGCGATGACCGTGCCCGGCTTGTCGCCCGGTGTCTGCAGGACCGCCGGAACACCGATCAGCAGGACGTCCACACCGATCGCCAGCAGGATCGAGTGCGGCCAGAGCGCGATCGGCAGCCCGATCCAGCCGACCAGTTCCAGCCCGGCTCTGAGAGCGGTGGCGTACTTGGGCTCGGTGTACCGCTTGTCCATCGTCTTCCCCCGTCAACGAGTGCCGGGGAAGCGTAGCGCGCGCACGCGCCCGCGCCCATGGAGCGGAGCAGTTCGTTTCACCGCTGCTCCGCTCCATGGGTCCCCGACCTACAGGTGACGCGCCAGTGCCTCGTGCACGCGCCGCCAGGCGTCGGCCGTCGCGTCGGCGTCGTGGTCCTCCGGGCGGTCGGCCGCGAAGCCGTGCCGGGCGCCCGGGTACGTGATCAGCTCGTACTCGACCTTCGCCCCGGTCAGTCGCCGCTCGGCCTCCTGCCACTCCTCCTGCGGGAGGATGTGGTCCAGCTCGCCGCAGAAGCCCAGCAGGTACACGCCGTTGGCGGCGATCCGCTCGGCCGTCTCCAGCGGCGGCACCGGACCGACCAGCGGGAAACCGGAGTTGAGCAGCCAGCCCGGGTAGAACACCGCGGCCAGCTCGAAGCGCAGCTCGGTGGCCGCGCGCACGGCGATGTGCCCGCCCATGCTCGTCCCGAGGAACGCCACCCCGCGCCCGTCGGCCATGCCGCGGGCCGCGGCCAACGCTTCGGCGGCGTCGGCGACCAGTTCGTCGCGGTCCAGGGCGCGCATCAGTACCAGGCCCGCCTCGCGCTCCTCGGCGCTGTACCCGAGCTCGGTGCGGCGGGCGCCGCGCCAGTAGAAGTCCGGCGCCACCGCCACGTAGCCGAGGCCCGCCAACTCGGCGCAGACGCCCCGGAGGTACGCGTTGACCCCGTACAGCTCGGAGCAGACCACCACCGCGCCGCGCACCTCGCCCGCCGGGCGGTGCACATACGCCTCGATCCCGCCGGGCGTGCCCAGCTCCTGCCACTGACCCGTCATCAAAAACCCCCGTCGATCGGCCGGTACGTGCCGCTGTGCATCGTAGTGCCACCCGTCGGCCAGGCCCGACTCCGGCCCACGGGGCCCCTGGCTCCCCTGGCTCCCCTGGCTCCCCGAGTCCCCCGACAAGGACTTGGTATGAGCACGGCAAAGGCTTCCCTCCGCCGTGTCCGGCATCTGGACCGACCGGCGGCCGAGCTGGTGAGGTGTCGGCGCTCAAACAACGCACTCACAAACCTCCCACACCCTCACACTCGGGAGCAGACGCATGCGCAAGCCGTTCAAGGCCGTCGCCCACACCCTCACCGCGCTGGCCCTGGCCGCTTTCGGCACCACCACGCTGGCCACCGGAGCCTCGGCGCAACCCGCCCCGGCCCCAGCCCACTTCGGGCTCAAGCCGCTCCACCCCGGCACCGCCCTGCGGTCGGCCGCGACCACCAACAACACCCTGTCGGTGCGCTCCAACGCCACCCAGGGCGTGGTGTCCCCCACCCCTAAGGTGTACCTGGTCTTCTGGGGCTCGCAGTGGTCATCCGACCCGGCCGGGGTCGCCCCGGACATGCAGAACATGTTCAAGGGCCTCTACGGCAGCCAGGACACCTGGGGCACCATCCTCGACCAGTACTGCGAGGGCGTCGCCAGGGGCACCACCACCTGCGGCACCAAGGGCGTCCACGTCCAGCACCCGGCCTCCTCCCCGCTGGCCGGCGTCTGGTTCGACAACTCCGCCGCCGCGCCCACCAGCGCGACCACCACCCAGATCGCCGCCGAGGCCGGCAAGGCCGCCGCCCACTTCGGCAACACCACCCAGGCGCCCAACCTCAACGCCCAGTACGTGGTCGTCTCCGCCACCGGCACCCACCCGGACGGCTTCCCCAACTCCGGCTTCTGCGCCTGGCACGACAAGACCAGCAGCTCCTACGGCACCCTGGCCTACACCAACCTGCCGTACATCCCCGACAACGGCGCCGGCGCCTGCACCACCTTCACCGACGGCCGTCTGCTCTCCGGCATCGAGTCCACCGAGACCCACGAGTACGCCGAGACCGTCACCGACTTCTGGCCCAGCATCGGCTGGAACGGCGGCGGTGGCGAGATCGGCGACGAGTGCGAGAACCTCGACGCCTACGTCACCCTGAGCACCGGCACCTTCGACCTCCAGGGCCTGTGGTCCAACAGCGCCAACAAGTGCGTCACGCACGGCTGATCGGGTTGAGCTGAAGCGCGGGTCCGAGCGGATCGGGCCCGCGCTTCCGTCGTCCCCGGGGCTGAGCGGCGGCGTGTACGACGGCGGGTCGCAGGCGTGATCACACCCGGCCCGGCTCATTCGGCCTTGAGGTGCGCCAGCGCGCCGATGATGCGGTCGGCGATGTCCCGCGGCCACGGGAAGGCGACCGTCACGGCCCGCTGATGCGCCAGCCCGTGCAGACCCAGCCACAGTGCGACGGTGTCCGCGGACACGTCGGAGCTGACGGCCCGGCCGGCGGCGACGCAGTCGTCCAGGGCCTCGGAGATCAGGCCCAGACACGCGTCGCCGAGGGTTTCCACGTCGTCGGCCGTCACGGAGGTGCCCTGCAGTGCGGGCATCCAGAGGCCACCGAACATGGTGCGGTAGCGCTCGGGATGGTCCTGGGCGAACCCCAGGTAGGCGTGGCAGAGGGCGAACAGGCGCCGCCGGGGGTCCTCGTCGGCGGCGGCCGCGGCGGCACACAGCTGCGCACCCA
>NZ_JBHTTU010000077.1:4178-27320 GCF_042794375.1 Kitasatospora sp. NPDC056531
TCACCACGGCCAGCATGATGGCCGGTTGATCCGGGAAGTGGCGGTAGATCGAGGGCGCGGCGATCCCGACGCGGCGGGCGACGGACCGCAGCGTGATGGCACCTTCGGTGCCGGTCTCGTCCAGCAGTTCGACCGCTGCGGTCACGATCTCGTCGCGCAGCCTGGCGCCTTCCCCACGACGGTTGCGGGGGCGGGTCGGTGTCGTGGTCGGCTCGTCGTCCATGACGTGAACTTACATCCGAGAACTTACGGGTACAAGGCTCTTGCGCGCCGTAAAGTTACAGCTGTAACTTTACGACCGTAACCGCTACCGCCCGAAACGGAGTACGTCATGAACGGCACCACCGCCACCCACGCCACCGAGGTCGTCCTGCCGGGCGCCGTCGACGTGAGCGGCCTGCAGCTCCGCACCCGCGACCTCCCGCTCCCAACCGCGGGCCAGGTCGTGCTGCGGATGGACGCGACCGGCGTGTCCTTCGCCGAGCAGCAGATGCGCCGCGGCAAGTACTACGACCAGCCGCCCTTCCCCTTCGTGCCCGGGTACGACGTGGTCGGCACGGTGGTCAGCGTCGGCCCGGGTGTGGACGCCGCGCTGATCGGGCGCCGCTTCGCCGCCGTCACCAAGACCGGAGCGTGGGCCAGCCTCCTGCTGCTCGACGCCGCGGACCTCGTGACCGTGCCCGACGGCGTGACGGCGGCCTCCGCCGAGACCCTCGTCGTCAACGGGGTCACGGCCTGGCAGATGCTCCACCGGATCGCCGCGGTGCCCGAGGGCGGCACGATCGTGGTGCTCGGCGCCAACGGCGGCGTCGGGTCCACGCTCGTGCAACTGGCCCGGCACGCCGGGATCACGGTGATCGGCACGGCGTCGGCACGGCACCACGACACGGTGCGCGAACTCGGCGCGACCCCGGTCGACTACCGCGACCCGGACGTGTACCGGCGGATCCGGGAACTCGCGCCGCACGGCGTGGACGCGGTCTTCGACCACGTCGGCGGCGCCGGGCTGAAGGAGTCGTGGCGACTCCTGCGCCGCCGCGGGGTGCTGGTGTCCTACGGCACCGCCGCCACGAAGGACGAGGACGGCAACTCACGGCTCCCGGTGCTGAAGCTGTTCGCCTGGCTGACGCTGTGGAACTGCCTGCCCAACGGCAGGGCCGCGCACTTCTACAACTTCTGGGCGGGCAAGCGCCGCCGCCCGGACGCCTTCCGCGCCCGGCTGCGCGAGGACCTCACCCAGGTGCTGACGCTGCTGGCCGACGGCGTGCTCACCGCACAGGTCGCCGCCGAGTTCCCGCTGAGCGACGCCGCCGCGGCGCTCGCGCTGGCCGAATCCCGCACTGTCGCCGGCAAGGTCGTCATCGTCCCGTAGCCGCGCAGCGGCCCCCGACCGCACCCGTCCCACCATGGGCAACCCGGGACTCTGCCGCCACCGGCACGCGGCACGCGGCACGGCTGAGGATGCGACGGCCGGTGCACCGTGCGTACCTGGTCTGCGAACGGGTTGGAGCGATCGGCGGAGGAACCGATGGGCTTGCCGCTTTCCGCCGGCCATGTGCTGGTGCGCCTCGACGACGGCGCGCGCGAGGTCGCGAACGCCGTCCTCGACCTGCTCGAAGGCGTCTTCCCGACCCACACCGGGCGCGGGCTCACCCGGATCGGCAACGTGTGGGACGCGCCCCCCACCCTCACCTCGGAGGGCACCTGGACGGTGGCCGTGTCGCACCCCGGCGGCGCCTCGGCGATCCCCGTGCCCGGCCCTGCGGTGAGTACCTCGCAGGCCTTCGACGTGCACAGCTTCACGCCACTGGAGGGCCAGACCGTGCTGCCGGGCGAGATCACCGCGGAGTTGCTCGGCGCCCCCGCGGACGTCGAGGCGATGCTGCGCACGATCACCGGCCTCTGCTCGGCGCGCGAGGAGGGCCGGGAGCGGCAGGGGCCGCAGCTGGCGGTGCGGCTGCGGCTCGGGCATGCCGTCGCCGAACCCGGGTAGGCGCGCGGACGGCGCACGGACGGCAGGTACCGGATCGACCTTCGGCAGCCGTCATGACCGTCCAACGCGGACCGGGGTCCAGCGCCGCGGGGTTCGGCGGCGTCAGGCCGTTTCCTCCTCCGAGGGGTCCCGCCAGCCGGGTGCTTCCCGGTCCTCCAGCTGCTGGCGCAGCCGGGACAGGGTGGCGGCGAGCATGCGGGAGACGTGCATCTGGGAGACGCCGACCCGCCGGGCGATCTGGGACTGGGTCCAGCCGTCCCAGAAGCGCAGTTTGAGGACGGTCTGCTCGCGTGGCGGCAGTTCGGCGAGCAGCGGGCGGACGGCGGTGCGGAACTCGGCGAGTTCGATGCCGGGGTCGCAGTGGCCGAGACGGTCCAGCAGCGCGCTGCCGGTCTCGTCGGTGTCGCCCTCTCGTAGCGCGTCCAGGGAGTCTGATCGGTAGACCCGGCCGGCGACCAGTCCCTCCGTGGCCTGTTCGAGGGTGATGTGGAGGTCCTCGGCGATCTCCTCCGGGTGTGGGAGACGGCCGAGTCGCTGCTCCAGGCGGTCCGAGCCACGGGCGACGGTCAGGTGCAGTTCCTGCATGCTGCGGGGCACCCGGACGGGCCAGGAGGTGTCGCGGAAGAAGCGCTTGACCTCCCCGGCGATGGTGGGGATGGCGTAGGTGACGAACTCGACGCCGCGGCCGGGGTCGTAGCCGTCGACGGCCTTGATCAGACCGATCGTGCCCGCCTGGAGGATGTCCTCCATGTCCCCCGCGCGGTGCCGGAAGCGGGCCGCGATGAAGCGGACCAGCGGCATGTTGAGTTCGATGATCGTGCCGCGCACGTAGCTGTAGGCGTGGGTCTCGCGGGCCAGGCCGCCCAGGCGGTGGAAAAGCGCGTCGCTGAGCTCGCGCGCCTCCGCCTTGCCCATCACCCGCAGCTCCGCGGCGCTGGGGCGGGGCGGGAGGTCGGACGGCGGGCGGGGCGGTGCGACCGCCTCCCGGTCGGCGAGGTGGACTCTGCTGGGAGGGGTGGTCACGTGCTTCTCCTGCCCGTGCGGGCGGCACCCGGGGGTGAGGGTGCGGGAGCGGTCGGCCGGTACACCGGCCGCCATGTGGTGTATCTACCCGCCAGGGGCCCGCGGACACCGGGGGCTCAGCCCTCCGGTAGTCGCAGCTCGCACCACACGACCTTGCCGGGCCCCAGGGGTCGCCAGCCCCAGCGCAGGGAGAGCCGGTCGAGCAGGAACAGGCCGAGGCCCCCGCCTTCGTCGGGGCCGTGCGGGGGCCTGGGCCGCGGGGGCCTCGGGCTGGAGTCGCTGACCTCGATCCGCACCCGCCCGGGGCCTCTGACCAGCAACAGCGCGCCGGGTCCCCTGGTGTGGCGGAGGGCGTTGCCGACGAGTTCGGAGACCAGCAGGACGGCGTCGGCGACCACGAAGGGGTCCGGCACCCCGGCCAGGAAGTCGGCGGTGAAGGTGCGCGCCTCGGCGGCGACTCCGGCCCGCGCCGGGAGCGGCAGCCGCCGTGCCCGGGGCAGGGTCGGAGGCGGTCGTGTGGTGGGGAACCGTGTCCCGGCCATGACCGTGCGCCTCCCTCCCTCCCCTGGTCTTCATGCTCGCCGTGCGGTCCGTGAGCGGTGCGGTCCGTGAGCGCGGTGCCGTCGGTACCCGATGCCCGAACGGCTGCCGGATCCGACTGTCGGCGGCATCGTCAAGGATCTCCTCCGTCCCGCTGTCGGCCCTCACCGATTCGCGCCTACCCGAGCCACCCGGTCCGACACGCCGGACGGTCACCCGGTCTGGACGGCGATCAGACAGGTGTCGTCGTCGGTGTCGGCGGGGCTGAGTTCCAGCAACCGGTCGAGGTAGCCCTCCAGGTCCGGGCCGGGGGCGCCGGCGTCGCGGATCAGCTGGTCGACGGACTCCTCGACCGGGCGGTCCCGGCGCTCGACCAGGCCGTCGGTGTACAGCAGCAGGACGTCCTCGGGGCCCAGCCGGGCGGTGCGTTCCTCGTACTGGGCGTCGTCCAGGGCGCCGAGCAGCACGCCGTGCGGCAGCGGCAGCACCTCGGCGCCGTCCGGGCCGAGCCGGATAGGCGGCAGGTGCCCGGCCCGGGCCCAGCGCAGCGCGCCGCCGACCGGGTCCAGCAGGACGCAGACGGCGGTGGCGGTGACCTGGCCGGGCTCGCGCAGGGCCACCGTGTTCGCCCACTCCAGCAGCCGGGCCGGGCCCGCCCCGGTGACGGCGAGGCCGCGCAGGGCATGTCGCAGCGCCACCATCCCGGTGGCCGCGCCGACGCCGTGGCCCGCCACGTCGCCGACGGCCAGCAACACCCGTTTGTCGGGCAGCGGCAGCACGTCGTACCAGTCGCCGCCGACCCGGTCGCGCTGGGCGGCCGGGCGGTACCGCACGGCCGCGTGCAGGCCGGTGACGCCCAGCGGCGGCAGCGCGGCGGGCAGGATGGCCTGCTGGAGCCGCAGCGCCAGCTGGGCGCGCTCGGCCGACTCCTGCTCGCTGTCGGCCAGGCGGGCCCGGGTGGCGCCGAGCGCGACCTCGGTCCAGTGCTGGGCCGAGACGTCGTGGTAGGCGCCGCGGATCGCGGTGAGCCGACCCGCGCTGTCGAGGACCGGTTCCGCGATCACCCGGGTGTGCCGGAGGGTGCCGTCCGGGCGGGCCAGCCGGAAGACCGCGGAGGAGGCCCGGTGCCCGTGCCGGACGGTGTTCACCAGGCGCCGTACGGCGGGGACGTCGTCCTGGTGGGCGTGCCCGACCAGCCTGGCCAGCGGCACGGGCGGGGTGCCGGGCGGCAGGCCGAACAGCTCGTACAGGCCGGCGCTCCACAGGATCCGGCCGCTCTGCGGGAACTCCTCGAAACCGGCGACCCGGGCCAGTCGCTGGGCGTGGCCGAGGAGGGCCGTCTGTTCGGCCTCGTCGGCCCGATCGGGCTCCAGCCGCCACCCGAGCAGCAGCCGGTCGCCCAGCGGGGCGGCGGCGAGCAGGACGGTGGCGGGCAGGGCGCGTTCGCCCTCGCGGAAGTCCAACCGCATGCGTTCGGCGGGCAGCGGCGCGCCGGTCCGGTGCACCCGCACCAGCCGTTCGAGCAGACCGCCGTCGACCGCGGTCGGGTAGCTCTCCAGCAGTGAGCCGCCCTCCAACGCCTCCGGGGGACGGCCGAGCGGGTCCTCGAAGCTCGCGGCCGCCCGGACCACCGTGAAGTCGACCACCTGCTCGTCCCGCAGCACCGGCTCCAGCAGGAGCGCGGGGGTGAGCAGCCCGTCCAGGAGGTCGGCGGCGGCCTCGGGTGCGGCCGGGGCCGGCGGGGTGCCCAGCAGGGTCACGCAGAGGTCGGCGAGGGCGTACAGCTGACGGCGCTGAGAGGGACCGAGCGGGGCGGCGGGGGCGGCTTGCAGGACCTCCAGCGCGCCGCGCCGACGCCCGCCGTCGAGCAGCGGGAGGACGGCCCGGGCCGATCCGGCGCCGATCGACGGCGCCTCCGCACCGGGGTCGCCCGGCCACAGGTCCGCACCGCCTGCGACGACCCGCTGGGCCGGGGTCGGGACGCCCGGCGGAACCCTGCTCCACGCGGCCGCGTCGTCCGCGGACAGGCCGGCGTGCGCGGCCAGGGCCAGGGTGCCCCCGGGCAGCCGTTGCCACACGGCCACGGACCGGATGCCCAGCACCTCCCCCGTCTGCTCCAGGACGGCGTCGACGGCCTGCTGCAGGTCGGGAAGGGCGGCCAGGGCGGGTGCCACGGCGGGCCCGGAGTACGGGGCCCCGGCGAGTGGCTGGACGGTGTCGTCGGGGAGGGCGACGAGGTCGGCGGCCAGGGCCACCACCGGTACGCCCGCGTCCCGGGCGAGTCGGCCGAGACGGGCGGCGGCCTCGGCGGGGACCACCCCCAGGCGTTCGGCGAGGATGCCGGTGGCGAGGTCGACGGTGGAGCGCGCCCGGGCCTCCGCCCGCATCCGCTCGGCGTCCCGCTGGAGTCGGCGGACGGTCGCCGCGAGGGCCCGGGCGGTGCCGTCCGACGGCTCGTCCGCGCCGGTCATGAGGGGTCCAGCCGGTCGGTCATGGGGTGTCCAGCCAGTACCGGATCCGGTCGAGCAGGTGGGCGGTGTCGACCGGCTTGGTGATGTGGTCGTCGGCTCCGGCCGCGAGGCTCTTGTCCTGGTCCCCGGGCATGGCCTTGGCGGTGACGGCGATGACCGGCAGGCGGGCGAAGCGCTCGTCGGCGCGGATGGCGGCGATCGCGGCGTAGCCGTCGAGGCCGGGCATCATCACGTCCATCAGGACGAGGTCGGTCTCCGGGTGGGCCCGCAGCAGGCCGAGTCCGGCGTCGCCGTCGGCGGCGTGCAGGACGGTCAGGCCGTGGTGTTCCAGGGCCGCGGCGAGCGCGAAGACGTTGCGGACGTCGTCGTCGACGATCAGCGCGGTCCGTCCGGCGAGCGCCGCGTCCGTCTGCCCGGTGGCAGGGTCGGGGTGGGTGCGGCGGCCGCCCAGCAGGTGGACGACGCGTTCGCTCAGGTCGTCCAGACCGCGGGTGGTCTCCACCCCGGCGATCGAACCTGGTGTGTGGCCGGTCCGGTACCCGAGGACCGGGGTGCCCTCCGCCAGGGTGTCCAGCAGTACGGGTGCGAGTTCGGCGGAGCCCACCAGGTCGAGCACGGCGCAGCGGTACGGGCCCTCGTCCAGTGCGGCGCGCAGCTCCGCGGCGTCCCCGGCACTGGTCACCCGCGCGGCCGGGCGGGGGCTGTCCGGGGTGGCCACGGCGGCCCGGGTGAGCAGGGTCAGCAGGGCCGGTGGGTCGGGCTCGACGACCAGCACAGCGGGCTCGGTCGCGGCCGCGCCGTCCGGCCGTTCGGGCCCGGCGAGCGGCAGGTGGAGGGTGAAACGGCTGCCCCGCCCGGCGGTGGAGCGGACGGTGAGGGCGCCGCCGAGCAGCCGGGCGAGCTCCCGGCTGATCGACAGGCCGAGGCCGGTGCCGCCGAAGCGCCGCGCGGTGGAGCCGTCGGCCTGTTGGAAGGCGCCGAAGACGGCGTCCAGTTGGTCGGGGTCGATGCCGATGCCGGTGTCGTCGACGTGGAAGGCCACCGCCGCTTCCGCCCGGCCGAGTTCGGGCGGCAGGTTCGGGGCCTCGACGCGCTCGATGCGCAGCTCGACCCGCCCGGTGTCGGTGAACTTGACCGCGTTGGACAGCAGGTTGCGCAGCACCTGGCGCAGCCGCGCCTGGTCGGTGACGATCCGCTCCGGGACGCTCCGGTCGACGACCGCCTCGAAGGCCAGGCCCTTCTGGTCGGCCAGCGGCCGGAAGGCTGATTCGACGTACTCCAGCAACTCCCGTACGGGGAAGGGCTCGGGAGCTGTCTCCATCTTCCCGGCCTCGACCTTGGAGAGGTCGAGGATGTCGTTGATGAGCTGGAGCAGGTCGGTGCCGGCCGAGTGGATGACGCCCGCGTACTCGACCTGTTTGGGGGTGAGGTTGCCGCCGGAGTTCTGGGCGAGCAGTTGGGCGAGGACGAGCAGGCTGTTGAGCGGGGTGCGCAGTTCGTGGCTCATGTTGGCCAGGAACTCGGACTTGTACATCGAGGCGAGGCTCAACTGCCGGGCGCGTTCCTCCAGTTCCTGGCGGGCCTGCTCGATCTCCAGGTTCTTGGCCTCGATGTCCCGGTTGCGCTGGGCGAGCAGGGCGGCCTTGTCCTCCAACTCCGCGTTGGAGCGCTGCAGTTCTTCCTGTCCGGCTTGCAACTCCTCGGACTGCGCCTGGAATTCGGCGGTGAGCCGACGGGATTCGGCGAGCAGTTCGTCGGTGCGGGCGTTGGCGAGCAGGGTGCCGATGTTGACGCCGCAGGTCTCGGCGAAGCGTTCCAGGAAGTCGCGGTGGACCTGGGTGAACGGGTGGACGGAGGCGAACTCCATGACGCCGAGCAGCCATTCCTCCAGCATCACGGGCAGGACGACGAGCGAGCGGGTCTCGACGGCTCCGGCGCCGGAGCCGATGACGGCGTAGCCGGGCGGCAGGTCGTCGACGGTGATGATCCGCCGGCTGCGGGCGGCCTGGCCGACCAGGGACTCCCCCAGCCGTACCCGAAGCTCCTGCCCGGTGGGGCGGCCGTAGGCGCTGATGAGGACCAGCTCGGGGCCGCCCTCGCCCTCCTCGGCGAGGAAGAACGCGCCGTACTGGGCCCCGATCAGCGGGGTGAGCTCGTCGGTGATCATCTCGGCGACGGCCTGGATGTCCCGCCGGGCCTGGATCGCGGCGGAGAACCGGGCCAGGTTGGTCTTCAGCCAGTCCTGCTCCTGGTTGGCCAGGGTGGTCTCGCGCAGCGACTCGACCATGGCGTTGATGTTGTCCTTGAGGTCGGCGACCTCGCCGGAGGCGTCCACGCTGATCGAGCGGGTCAGGTCGCCGGCCGCGACCGCGCTGGTGACCTCGGCGATCGCCCGGACCTGCCGGGTGAGGTTGCCGGCCAGCTCGTTGACGTTCTCGGTGAGGCGCTTCCAGGTGCCGGACACGCCCTCGACCCGGGCCTGGCCGCCGAGGCGCCCCTCGCTGCCGACCTCCAGCGCGACCCGGGTGACCTCGGCCGCGAAGGAACCCAGCTGGTCCACCATGGTGTTGATGGTCGTCTTCAGCTCCAGGATCTCCCCGCGCGCGTCCACGTCGATCTTGCGGGTGAGGTCGCCCTCGGCGACAGCCGTGGTCACCTGGGCGATGTTGCGCACCTGGCTGGTCAGGTTGCCCGCCATGGAGTTGACGTTCTCGGTGAGGTCCTTCCACGTCCCGGCGACGTTCGGCACCCGGGCCTGGCCGCCCAGGATCCCCTCGGTGCCGACCTCCCGGGCCACCCGGGTCACCTCGTCGGCGAAGGCCGACAGGGTGTCCACCATGGTGTTGATCGCGTCGGCGAGGGCCGCCACCTCGCCCTTCGCCTCCACGGTGATCTTCCGGGAGAGGTCGCCCCGGGCGACGGCCGTCGCCACCTCGGACATCGAGCGGACCTGGCCGGTGAGGTTGGAGGCCATCACGTTGACGTTGTCGGTGAGGTCCTTCCAGGTGCCGGAGACGCCCCGGACGGTGGCCTGCCCGCCCAGGTTCCCGGCCGTACCGACCTCCCGGGCCACCCGGGTGACCTCGTCGGCGAAGGCGCACAGCTGGTCGACCATCGTGTTGATGGTCTCCTTCAGCTCCAGGATCTCGCCGCGCGCGTCCACCCGGATCTTCTGGGTGAGGTCGCCCTCGGCGACAGCCGTGGCGACCTGGGCGATGTTGCGCACCTGGCTGGTCAGGTTGCCCGCCATGGAGTTCACCGAGTCGGTCAGGTCGCGCCACGTCCCGGCGGCGCCCGCGAGGGTCGCCTGGCCGCCGAGCCGCCCCTCGGTGCCGACCTCGCGGGCCACCCTGGTCACCTCGTCGGTCACCCGGGCCAGCTGGTCGGCCATCCCGTTGAAGACCTCGGCGATCTCCCCGAGAACCCCCGGCCGGTCGGGGGTGAGCCGGGTGCGGAAGTCCCCGTCGCGCACGGCCGTGAGCCCGGCGAGCAGTTGCCGCAGGGCCTGCTCGGCCGGGTCGGCCACTGGCGCGCCGGGTACGGGATCGCCCTCGGCCGGCGCGCCGGGCACCGGATTCTCGTCCATCCTGTCCCACCGCCCGGATCCGTCACGGACGGCGTGCGCGCGGGGCGCGCGCCGACGCCAGGGGCGGTGGTAGGCCGCCCTGCTCCCACTCTGCCACCGGACACCGGGGCGTGCGAAGGCGCTGCGCGCCGCCGCGGCGCGGGCGCTCGATCGGGCCGCGCCCGATCGCGCCGCGGTCAACCGGGCGGGGAGTCCCGGATCGGGAAGGCATCGGTGGCGCCGGTGAGTTCGAGCATCCGCAGCACCAGCGCCCGCGGGCGGGCCAGTTCGATCCGGCTGCCGTCGGCCCCCGCCCGGGCCTGGGCGCGCAGCAGGGTGTTGAGCCCGGTGGAGTCGCAGAACTCCAGGCCCGCGCAGTCAACCACCACGACGGTGGCCGGCACGGCCAGCGCGGTGCCGAGGACCGCGCGCAGCCCGGCGACCGAGTCCAGGTCGAGTTCGCCGTACAGGGCGAGGACGGTTCCCTCGGCCCAGGGCGAGACCTCCACCGTGAACCTGCCGGACGGCGCCTCGGGCGCGAGGTCCAGGTCCCCGGTCCACCGCGTGGGCGGTTCCCTCGGGGCCACGGCGCGCTCCTTCCTCCTGCGGACGGCCCCCCGAAGCGCGGCTGTCCGCTGGGCGGCGTCCGAAACGCCCGAAGCGCGGGAAAGTCCGGGACATCAGGCCCGGCCGGGTGGAACCGTCGGGGGGCGCCCCGGAGATGCTTGACAAGCTCAATCTTTCAGGCCTAGCGTGCGTCCTCGACAATTGCTTCACCCTATGAAACATCGAGCGCGCAGACCGTCCCGAAGCGCCGCGAGAACCGTACCCCCGGAGACCACGTTCATGACCCCGCTCGACCACAGCGCCGCCGTCGCCGCCGAGACCACCCGTTTCGTCGCCGCCGTGCGGCAGGCCGACCCCGCCCTCCCGGTGCCGAGCTGCCCGGACTGGACCCTCGCCGACCTCGTCCGTCACACCGGCAGCGTGCAGCGCTGGTTCACCGTCCTGCTGCGGCAGCGGATCCAGGAGCCGCCGCGCAGCCGCGACGTCGACCTGCGACTGCCCGAACGGCCCGAGGAGTACCCGGCCTGGCTGGCCGAGGCCGCCGAGCAGGCCGCCTCGACCTTCACCCAGACCGACCTCGACGCGCCGATGTGGGCCTGGGGCGCCGACCAGCACGCCCGGTTCTGGGTGCGCCGGATGCTGTTCGAGACCCTCGTCCACCGCGTCGACGCCGAACTCGCGCTCGGCCTCGACCCCGACATCGAGCCGGCCCTCGCGGCCGACGGTGTGGCCGAGTTCCTCACCAACCTGCCCTTCGCCGCCTTCTTCGCCCCCGGCACCGCCGAACTGCGCGGCGACGACCGGACCATCCGCTTCACCCGCACCGACGGCGACGGCGACTGGCTGGTGCGCCTGCGCTCCGACGGCTTCGGCCTCGACCCGCACGGCGCGGACGCGACCGCCGACGCCACCGTCCGGGCCACCGCCGCCGACCTGCTGCTCCTGCTGTACCGGCGCCTCGACCGCACCGCCGGGCGCATCGAGCTGTCCGGTGACGACGAGCTGCTGGCGCTCTGGTTCGCCAAGTCCGCCTTCTGACCAGCGGCCGGGCCCTGGGCCTCTCCTGTGGGTCCTGTCGGACCCGGCAAAGACCCACAAGACACGCCCTGGGGCCCTTCGGTCAGCGCAGCGGATCGAAGGGCCCCAGCTCGGCCGGGCGGCGCCCGGTCACGATCGCCTCGGCGAGCAACTGCCCGGTGGCCGGGCCGAGGGTCATGCCCCACATGCCGTGTCCGCCGGCGGCGAAGACCCGCGGCGAACGGGTGGCGCCGATCAGCGGCAGACCGTCCGGGGTGCAGGGACGCGAGCCGACCCACTCGTCCTGGCGCGCCTCCAGATCGGCGCCGCACAGCATCGGCCGCGCGGCCTCGACGATGGCCCTGATCCGGCGGTGGTCCAGCGGCGCCCCCGGGCTGCGGAACTCCATCGTCCCGGCGACCCGCAGCCGATCGCCCAGCGGCGTACAGGCCACCCGCTGGGCCGGGAGGTACAGCGGGCCGGCGGGCACGTGCTCGATCGGCACGCTGAAGCTGTAGCCTCGGCCGGCCTGTACGACGGCGCGGACGCCGAACCTGCGGCCGAGGTCACCCAGCCACGCGCCGCCGGCCAGCACCACCGCGTCGTACGGCTCGGGGGCACTCCGGGTGGCGAACACATCGACGCCGCGCGCGAGGTCGCGGACGTCGGCGACGGCCGTACCCGTGCGGATGTCCCCGCCTCGCCCGCGCACCGAGTCGGCCAGGGCGAACACGAACCGCCCGGGGTCGAGGAAGCGCTGGCCGCGCAGCCGGACGGCCGCGCCGACCTCGCCGGACAGCGCGGGCTCCAGGGCGCGCGCCTCGTCACCGCTCAGCAGCTCGTACTCCAGCTTCTGGCCCGCCCCGTGGATGTGCTCGATCTCCTCGATCAGCACCCGGCGCTCCCTGACGCCGCGGTAGGCGGCCAGGAAGGCCCCGGCCTCGACCGGCCTCGCCTCGACGCCGCCGGCGGCCAGGGCGTCGAAGCCGGCCAGGGCCCGTCGGTTGATCGGCACCAGCGCGTCCATCGCACGCCGCCAGCGGCCGGCCGTGCTGTGCCGGACGAATCCCGCCAGGAACCTGAGCAACCGCGGGTCCGCGCTCAGCGGCACGTAGACCGGCGAGGACGGGCTGAACACCGCGCGCAGTCCGTACTTGAGCACGGCGGGTTCGGGCAGCGGCGTCGCCAGACCCGGGGTCAGCCACCCGGCGTTGCCCCAGGACGCGCCCGCGGCCACCCGCCCGCGCTCGTACACGGTGACCTCGACCCCGAACTCCTGCAGGAACCAGGCGGCGGACAGGCCGACCATGCCGGCCCCGACCACGGCGACGCGTCGTGGCGGTGAGTCGGGCGCTGCGGAACGGGCCATCGGTTCGCTCCTTCTACGGCTGCACACCGGTCTGCTGCTCCCGCAAGGGGAGGCGTCCTCCATGATGGGCCGGGCCGCCGCCACCGTCCTGGTGACGGGCGGCCGATTCCGATCCACCGGGTAGCGGGGCGCCTTCCGCGGTCGGGGGCGGCGCTCAGCCGCGGATCATCGACATCAGCTGTTCGTGGGCCTCGCCGTCGGCCGCCACGACGAGCCCGCGGCCCGCTTCGCCGAGCGGGGCGCCGTCGATCCCGGTGACCACGCAGCCGGCCGCCCGGCACAGGGCGATCCCGGCGGCGAAGTGCACGCTCCCGGACAGGTCTCCGCCGTCGGTGACGTACGCCGCGCGCTTCCCCGCCGCGACCCAGGCCAGCGCGAGCGTCGTGGAGACGACCCTCGGCCGGAACCCCGCGACGAAGCCGGGGTGGGCCAGCAGGTCCACCGCCCGGAACGTCTCCGCGTGGGGGAAGGGCGGGTCCAGGTTGACGTCCACGAGCCGGGTCGCGGCCGTGGGCTCCAGTCGGGCGTCGGCGCCCTCGCTCCGCACCCAGGCGGTCTCCCCGTCGGTGAAGAACACCTCGCCGCTGAACGGGTCGGCGACCGCCGCCGCACCGTCGCGCAGCGCCACGTTGACGGCCACCAGCATGCCGCCGACGGCGTAGTTGAGCGTGCCGCACAGGGGATCCACCAGCCACTGACGCGCGGACCGGGCCGCCCCCTGCCGCCCGCCCTCCTCCCCCAGCACGGAGTCATCGGGCCGAGCGGCCCGGATGACCCCGAGGATCGCCTGCTCCGCCTCGACGTCCGCAGCCGTGGCGAAGTCGCCCGCTCCCTTGTCGATCCGGGTGAGCCGCTGACCGTACATGCCGCGCACCACACCCGCGCCGGCCCGGGCCGCCGCTATCGCGACGCCGGAATCGTTAAGGCCCTCATACGAGTTGATCATATGTCGCAGGATAGCGGCGCCGGGCACACCGCTCACCGCCGGGCTCGGCCGGGCAGGCTCAATCGGGCAGTCCCGGGATCACCTCGGCGAAGGCCTCCGGCGCCTCCTGCGGGACGTTGTGGCGCAGCGGCACCGACTACTCGGCGAGCCCGCGCTCCGGGCCTTCTCGGAGCGCGGGCCCTGGCCACGCCGCGCTACACGGGCAGTTCCAGAATCGCCGAGGCGAAGGCTTCGGGGGCCTCCTGCGGGACGTTGTGACCCACGCCGGGCAGGGTCCGCACCTCGCACGGGCCCGTGAAGCGCTCGGTGCCGGTCTGGTCCGCGGCGGGGATCACGCCGTTCTCCTCACCGACCAGCACCATCGTCGGGGCCGCGATGGACGGCCGACCGACCAGTGCCTCCTCCAGCTCCTGGTAGCGCGGGTCGCCTTCGACCAGGCCGTAGCGGTGGCGGTAGGAGTGGATCGCGACGTCCACGAAGTCCGGGTTGTGCAGACTGGCGGCCGAGGCGGCGAACGCCTCCCGGGCCTGCAACCAGGTCGGAGACCAGAGCCGCCAGAGCAGCCCGCACAGCTCCTCGCGGTTCTGTTCCAGACCCTGGCGACCTCGCTCGGAGTGGAAGTAGTACTGATACCAATAGTTGCGCTCCGCCTCCGGTGCGGCGGGCTCCATCGCGCGGGCGATGTCCTGGACGGTGTAGCCGCCCGCCGTGACCAGGCCGTGGATCCGCTCCGGCCACAGCGCCGCCGCCGCACAGGCCGCGCGCCCGCCCCAGTCGTAGCCGGCGACCACGGCGCGCCGGATCCCCAGTGCGTCCATGAACTCCACCAGGTCCTGCGCGAGCGCGGCCTGCTGACCGCTGCGCGGGGAGTCTTCGGCCAGGAACCTGGTCGGCCCGTAGCCGCGCAGGTACGGCGTCAGCACCTCCCGGCCGGCCTCCGCGAGCAGCCGCGCCACCTCGTCGTAGGCCCGCACGTCGTAGGGGAAGCCGTGCAGCAGGATCACCGGAGCGTCGGTCTTCCGGCGGCGCTCGCCGGTCCGGTGGTAGGCGATCTCCAGAACCGGCGTCGTCACCCGGTGCAGCTCGTGTAGCTCGTGGGAACTCGCAGTCATCCGGTCATGCTCGCACGTCCGACTCGGACATGACTGACTCAGGGTCAGCTGCGGCCGCCCGGGCCGGTTGTGGCCTCGACCATCAGGGCGACGGCGATGCTAAGCGATGCAGCGGAGCAGGTGGCAGAAGTCGAGCCGGGCGGTGGTGTCCCACGTGCCACCTGAGCATGGCCTACACCTGGGCCCTCAACTGCCCGGCTTCCTAAGACGTAAGGAGGCCCCTCCCCTGTCGGGGGAGGGGCCTTCCTGGCAGGAGTTTGCAACCGGGGTTGTCCGGTCGCCATGCCCGATACCGCTGCCAGGTGGTGCTCGGTGCTACGGCCGAAGGCGAGGACAGGCCTACCCTCAGCTCGGTGGCAGAAGGTTGCACTTCTGGGCGGCGGTGCTGATGCAGTCCCACAGTTGGAGTCGGACGCCGTTGGTTGTGGTGACGCCGGGGTCGTCGATCACCCCCGGGGAGGCCTGGAACGGGATGACCACGTCCTCCGTGTACCGCACCCACTCCTCACGACGTCCGGGCTGCGCCTGGTAGCGGCGGATCTCGTAGTACCTGCTGCTACTCCCAACTCCTTGCGAGAACAGCTCAGTCGGCGACGGTCAGGACGAGCTTGCCGCGGGTACGGCCCGCCTCGCCGCGGGCGTGAGCCGCGCCGGCCCGCTCCAGCGGGAAGGTCTCCGCCACCTCCACGGCGACCTCGCCGGCGTCGATCAGTCCGGCGATGGCCGTCAGCGCCGCGCCGTCCGGCTCGACCAGGAACGGGGTGACCCGAACACCTGCCGCCTCGGCGGCCTGGGCCAGCTCGGGCGAGACACCCGCCGGGATGGCGACCAGCAGGCCGCCGGGGCGCAGCACCTCCAGCGAACGGGTGCTGGTCCGGTCGTGGGCATCGCCCACCAGGTCGATCACGACATCGACGTCGGCGACGGCGTCCTCGAAGCGAGTGGTGGTGTAGTCGATGACCTCGGCCGCGCCGAGCTCCTTGAGCCAAGGATGGCGCGGGGCGCTGGCGGTGGCGATCACGTGCGCGCCCAGATGCCGGGCGAACTGGACCGCGAAGTGGCCGACCCCGCCGGCGGCAGCGGTGACCAGAACGCGCTGGCCGGCCCCCACGTGGGCGGTGTCGACGACAGCCTGCCAGGCGGTCAGCGCCGCCAGCGGCACGGCCGCGGCGTGCACATGGTCGAGGGTGGCCGGCTTGCGGGCGAACTGCCGGGCCGGCGCGGTCACGTACTCGGCATAGGCGTTCGCGACGCGCGGGAACCACGGCATGCCGTACACCTCGTCACCGGCCTTCAGCGTGGTCACACCGAAGCCGACCTCCTCCACCACGCCGGACACGTCCCAGCCGAGGGTGAACGGCGGCTCGCCCAGTAGGCCGGCCATGCCGGTGCCACCACGGGTCTTCCAGTCCACCGGGTTGATCCCGGCGGCGTGCACGCGGACCAGAACCTCCGTGGGCAGTGGCACCGGGCGCGGCACCTGCTGAATCCGCAGCACCTCCGGGCCGCCGAAACCGTCCTGGACCACCGCGCGCATCATGTCTGCGGACATGCGTCATCTCCTGAAACAGCATCCTGCGGAAGGCCGTTGCCGGGCCTTCCCGTTGACGTCGACGAAGCTATCCCCATGGGTATAGTTACCTTCAAGGTCTATTACTTCCCATCGGGAAGTGACCCGGTGAGGAGAGTGAGCATGACGACCACCTGCCCCAGCGGCCAGCACTCGCACCATGACGTCTACGCCGCCCAGTGCCCCTGCCGCCCCCTGCTCGACCTGCTCGCCAACAAGTGGTCCGCCCTCGCCATCGGCGCCCTCGAAGACGGACCCCAGCGCTTCGGAGCACTCCAGCGCAAGCTCCAAGGCGTCAGCCCCAAGGTGCTGACCCAGACCCTGCGTCGCCTTGAGGAGTTCGGCATCCTCGACCGCACGGTCTACCCCGCCGTCCCGCTGCACGTCGAGTACTCCCTCACCCCGCTCGGCCAGAGCGCCGCGATCCCGCTCAATCAGCTCCGCTCGTGGGTCGAGGACAACCTCGACCACGCCTACCGGCCGGAACCGGTAGCGCCCTGAGGCTGTCACCTCCGTTTGGTGCCCGCGTCCGGCGCGGGCCGAGGCCGGTTGCCCTCGGCCACAGTGGGGCGACGGCCCCGCCGCGGAAATGACAGGCCTGGTCGGCGGCAGTTCTGCAGCAGGCCTTGGCCGCCTCCGGGCGCGCCGCGCACGGACCTGTACGTGCACTGATGTGACATCGGATGGCGGGGCCGAACGCCCGGCCGGTGAGGTGGGATGATGACACCGGCGCAGCTTGCCCAGCGCGTCTGTGGTCCTTCTGCACCAGGGCCACCCCGGTCAGTGTGGCTGCCCACGCTGGATGCCCGCTCGCAATGTCGACCGGCCACGGACGGTGCTCTTCAGTGCCGTCGGGAACCTTCCGAAGGACCGGCACTGCGTCCGCCCGCACGCCTTGGACGGAATGGCCACCGGTCTGCCGGGCGTGCCCTCCTGACCGCCTCCAGGAGCAGCGTGACTACAGCCGTCGCTGCGAGCAGCCGGAGCAGGTTGCGCGTGTAGGGCAGGGGCAGCACGGTCGGGTTGGGGTTGTCTCCCGCGTGAAGGACTGCTGGCAGTCCCACCGCGGTCAGTGCGGCGGCTACGATCAGGCCGCCGCGGACCGTCCACGGCGCCTTCGGCAGGGCGGCCCCGGCCAGGCAGAGAAGCGGCACCCACAGGCCGTCGTGGAGCACGACGCCGCCCACCGACCACTCCAGGATGTCCAACGGGTCCTGGATGTAGTGGTCGTGCAGTAGCCCGTACACGCCGTAGCCGATCGCTCCCACCGCGACGAGCGCGGTCACCGTCCGCAGCGCGGCCGCCGCCCTCATACGATCACCTCGATCCGGTCCACCCACTTGGTCTGCAGCACACCCGGCCGGCCCGGGGCGATCACCCGGGCCGGGTAGCCGTGGTCGGTGTCCAGCACTTCGCCGTTGACCCGCAGCGCCAGCAGCGTCAGCGGATCGGCGGCGTAGGCGGCCTCCATCTCGGTCTCCCGGTAAGGTCCGTCCACCTCGAGGGAGGTGATCCGCAGTCGGGCGGTGGGCGGCGCGCCGGCGAGCGCCACCAGATCCCGGATGCGCACCCCGGCCCAGTGCGCCGAGGCGCTCCAACCCTCGACACACGAGATCGGAAGCACGGCCTCGTGCTGGTCCATGGCCCGGAGCTCATCCATCGTCAGCTCGTACGATGCGGGCCCGGTGACCTTCAGCCGCCAGTCGGCGGGCGGCTGTGTGGTGCCGGCCGCGGCGGCGGTCCGGTTGACGGGCAGGCCCTGCGGGCCGATGTCCGGGCGGCGCGGCGCCAGCAGGTCGGTCCGGCGCAGCCAGGGTACGGTCTGCCCGGCCGTGACGGCCGTGACCGCCAGCACTGAGGCGGTCACGCCGGTCAGGAAGCCGCGGCGCTGCGTCAGTTCCGGTCGTAGCCGACGCCAGTGGGCCGCGATCTCGGGCGCCTTGACGGCCAGGTGCAGCAGCAATCCGCCGAATGCGATCCACGCCAGCCAGAAGTGCGTCTGGCGGAACGGGAAGGGCCACACGTACCACTGCAGTGTGTTGAACAGTCCGGTGAACAGCTCCAGCACCATCGCCGCGACCAACAGGAAGATGCCCAGCCGCTCCAGCGCATGCCGTATGCTGCGCGCGGGCGGCCACTCGAACAGACGCGGGTAGACGGTCCACAGCTTGGCGCCGAGCAAGGGGATCGCGGCGATGCCGCTGATCACGTGCGCGCCCTGGGTGAACCGGTACAGGCCCGCGGGGCGGGCGGGCAGGTGATCGCGCAGCCAGCCGGGCGGGTCCTGCAGCACGTGGCTGTACAGCCCGGTCAGGAAGCAGACCAGCAACGCCACGCCGAGCCAGCGGCCGATCACCACGGCGGTTCGTGGATCGTGTAGTGGGGACCGGAAGGTGCCCTCGCGTAGCGGACCTCTTCGCAGTGCCTCGGGCGGCGTGGGCAACGGCAGATCGAACCGCCGCCCGGGGGGCGAAGAGGATGAGGAGGAAGGGTTGTGTCGCACCCGTCCATGACACAGCCTGAAACACCCACACTGGTGGTGATCGCTGCTTACGGAATTCGTACGCCTGCCTGCGATGCGGTTCGCCAGGACGGACTCGCCGGGAAGGTGACGGCATACCAGACAGCCGGTCCTTGCCTCCGCTCATACTGGTTATTTCAGCCGAGCGCTCCGACTCACTCGACACGAGCGCCGACGGGGGCCCGCACGCGTCGGCGCATCCGGATCGCGACGCCGCGAGCGGGCCGGACGCACCCCTCGACTCGCGCCGACCTCGGCCCGACTCCGGGATCTCGCACGTCGATGCCTCGCCGCGCCGACCAGGAAAGGCACTCAAAGTGGTTAGCCCAATCGGGGATGTAACCTATAAAACAAGTCATTTGGGTTAGGGCGAGTGATGACTGAGCGCGAACAGCAGGACGCCCTGTTGGACCTCTTGAACACCACGCCGGTCGCCGGCACCAGCGGGACCCACCAGGACCTGCTGGCCGAACCCCAGGCGGCACAGGCGTGGCAGCAGGCTCACGGTGGCAGCGGGTCCCCCGGCGAACGGCACTACCTCGTGCAGGCACGAGACTCTCTCCAGGCCGTGGTGCGCGGTCGTGCACCGGCAGCGTCGCTGTCGCCACTGCTGGACGGTGTCACCTCCCGTCCCGAGGTCACACCCGGGGGTATCACCTGGACGATGGAAGTCCCCGAGGACCGCGGGCTGGCCGTACAGGCGCTCATGACCTGGGGCTCCCTGCAGGAGACGATGGCGGGCAGGCTGCGGCCGTGCGCCAACGACGAGTGCCGGCTGTTCCTGATCGACCGGAGCAAGCCCAACAAGGCGCGCTGGTGCTCGATGGCCAGGTGCGGCAATCGGATGAAGGCCCGGCGCCACTACGAGCGCACCCGCGAAGCCGCCGCCGACTAGCAGCCGGGGCCCCACCGCCGCGCCGATGGCCAGATGACTGGCGGACCGATCGAAGTCGAGCAGCGTCGACGGCTGGCCGCCGTCGAGGCGGCATTCCAGTACACGTCCGCGGGAGACGAACCGCCAGGACTGGGTGTTGCCCCCGGACGGCGCCTGGATCCCGTACGAGACCAGGCGGCGCACGCCCTCCTCGTCCAAGGGCCGACCGCGCTCGGGCAGGACGAGCGAAGGCGTACCGAGCTCTGGCTCGATCTCGGGTTCGGGTTCGGGTTCGGCGGCCGGCATGGCGATCTCCGCGCCTTCGCGGACCAGTTCCCCCGGGTCGACGAAATAGCGGCCCGACGTGGTGAAGGTACCCAGGAGGAGCCGTCGGGCCGTGTCGGTGACCAGGGCGGCCCCCAGTGCCACCCCCGAGGCGAGCTGCGGCCAGGAGGAGATGGTCTGCCCGATCTCGACCAGTGACGGAACGAAACGCTCCGACGGCCTTTCCTGGTCCAGGATCCGCAGGACGTAAGGCACCTTCTCCCGGGTGGACAAGGTCTTGAGATCGGAGGCCACCACACCCTCGAGCAGTCCGTGCAGAAGAGGGCGGGCCCGGTCGAGATCGAACCGCTCCACGTCCAGCATGCCGCGCTCGTTGGTCTCCATCAGCACCGCGATGCCGTGAGCCCTGGCCCGCTCGCGGGCGTACACCTTGATGTAGAGGTCGTCGCACTCCTCGACGAGCAGATCGGCGCGGCCGTTCCCGGTGAGGAACGCGTCGACGTTGTCCTCGTCGAGTCCCTGCGGCCATACCTCGATGTCCAGATACGGATCGATCTCGTACATCTGCCGTGCGGCGATCACCACCTTGGGCAGGCCGACGTCGGCGATCGAGGCCCGCAGCCGGTTGAGGTTCGACAGCGACAGGCAGTCGAAGTCGGCGAGCCGGAAGCGGCTGCCCACCCCCTCCTGCGCCAGGGTGACCGCACTCGCGGCCCCCACGGACGTCGGCCGCCAGGAGATCGCCGTCCTCCAGCGCGTGGCGCAGGAAGGCCATCGCCGCCGTCAACTGCTCGTCCCTGGCGTAGAAGTCGCCCAGCCCGGCGATGGAGAAGTACGAAGTGACCCCTTGGAACGGCACGTCGGCCAAGGGGAGATCCGTCCGGAACCGGAATCCGCACCGTTCCAGCGCGGGCATACGCGCAGCGGCACAACTGCCGGTGATCACCGTCGCCCCCATCTGCTGAGCGGCCACCACGCCGGTGACCGTCAGCAGTCGGGCCAGATCGGAACGGCGGCCCTGCCACGCGTGCTCCCCCCACAGCCCGCATACCTCCGCCACGGATCCGCCGCCCGCGCATTCGGCCGCGACCGCGACCAGCCTGTTGACCTCGGCGCTCCCGAGATGGACCTCGGACGGCAGCCGTCCCTCGATCCTCCGGTGCACGCGTACGCCGCCGATCAGGCCGCCGTGGTGGTCGAAAGCCGCGACACAGCGCAGCGGGTCGACGGTGGTATGCGGATCGTCCTTGCCGTACCGCACCATCTCCCCGTGACCGAGACGGGCATACGCCCGCTCCTGCGCGACCAGGAACTCGTGGTGGTCGGGATCGTCGAAGCGGACGGCGAACAGCTTCAGATGCATCAGGAACCTCGAAGATCGCAGTCGTTCGAACTCACGAGCGGCATCAGGCCCCTCGCCGTAGGAGCTGATGCAGTAGGGGCCGGGCCGACCGACCGGCCCACCGGTGAGCGTTGTCACGTGGACGAGTGGGCTCACTCCGAGGCCGGGTGCCGGCCGGGCCTGGCAGAAGCTGTCCGCCGGAAAGGGGCGCCAAGGCCCACCGCGGGCACGACTGGGCCCGCCCACCGGATGTCGGTCATCCGCAGCGAGGCCAGGAACGCGACAAGGAAGACGACCTCCACGATCAGGCTCCATCCTCAACCGCTTCTGGCACTACTGGCACACCCTGCTCTGAAGCCGCACGGCAGCCATGCACGCCGTCCTCGCCCGCTCCCGTTGGAAGAAACGCCGCCCCGCCCGCGACTTTCCGTTATCGCCACCGGCCACTCGGATCTCCTGGGTAGCGCGGCCCGATCGGGCGCACGACGGAGAGCAGGCAAGGTTGAACGCACACACAGAGCAAGAGAAGTCGGCGTCCCCAGAGCAGGGGGCCTCCCCTGTGACCAACCGCTGGGCGGGGCACCACATCCTCTATGCCTGCTCCCTCGTCCTGGCGGTCGCTGCGATCGCTCTGCTCATGCTGCCCGGGCGCGGGTCGTCAACGCACTCGGAACACTCCGGGATGTCCGGCATGGACCACGGCGTGATGGCGATGCCGAGCATGGCGTCCACCGGGATGCCCGGAATGCCGGGCATGGCGGGCATGCCGGCCACGGCGACCGGAGAGGGCCTCGCCGCCGAACGCGACGGCTACCGCCTCGACTCCGCAGCCACCAGCCTCCCCGCCGGCCAAGCGGTGACCTACCCGTTCACCATCACCGGCCCGGACGGACGCCCGGTCACCGACTTCGCCGAAGTCCAGACCAAACAGCTGCACTTCTACGCGATCCGCTCGGACCTCACCGGCTACCAGCACCTGCACCCCACCATGGCCCCCGACGGCACCTGGACCGCCGACCTCGCCCCCCTCGAACCGGGCAACTGGCGCCTGTACGCCTCGTTCACACCGAACACCGGCCCCCGTAAGGGCAGTGAATTCGTCCTCAGCCGCACCGTGACGGTGCCCGGCCAGGCCACCGCCGTGCCGCTGCCCGCCGCGACCGACAGCACCACGGCCGACGGCTACACCGTCGCCGTCCGAGGAGAGCTGACGGCCGGGACGCCCGCCCCACTCATCGTCACCATCAGCAAGGACGGCCGGCCCGTCACCGACCTCCAGCTGTACCTCGACAGCTACGCCCACCTCAGCATCGTCCACGAGGGCGACCAGGCACTGGCCCACCTCCACCCCGTCACCCCCGTCAACGCGGACCACGGCGGACCGACGCTGACCTTCTACGCCCTGCTCGGCGAACCCGGCAACTGGCGGTCCTACCTGCAGTTCCAGACCGCCGGCCAACTCCACACCGCCGCGCTCACACTCCACGTCACCTGACACGCCGACTGCCGAGGAACCGCTCCGCCGCGGGCTAGGGGATCCAGGCACGTTCGGTGCTCTGCTGCCGAACGCCTGGTCCAGCCCGGGAACAGTCCCGCGGCGGAACACGGGTCACGCTGCCGGCCCGGCCTGCTTCGAGGCGCTCCCGCGCCGGACGTCCTGGTGCTGGACGAGCCGACCAACCACCTCGACGTCCAGCACCAGGTGGAGCTGCTCGCCCTGCTCCGCGAACAGCGCCGCACCACGCTGATCTCGCTGCACGACCTGAACGCCGCGGCCTCGCTCTGCGACCGGCTCCACGTCCTGCACGACGGCGCTCTCGTCGCCTCCGGGACACCCCGGGAGGTTCTCACCCCGGATTTGCTGGCGAAGGCGTTCGGGGTGCGGGCCACCGTGGTCGAGCACCCGCTGACCGGGGACCCGCTGATCGCCTTCGACCACCGGAACAC
>NZ_JBHTTU010000077.1:27330-32452 GCF_042794375.1 Kitasatospora sp. NPDC056531
AAGTGCCGGGTGCCCCCCCCCACTGCCGGAGGTGGTCAGGAGGCCTCGAAGTGGCTGGGCCGGCCGTCGCGCAGCACGAGGGTGCCCTGCTGCTCGGCGTCGGCCCGGCGCATCAGCTGCCAGCTGCCGTCGGCCCGGTGCAGGACGGCCGAGTGCCACGGCGTGGTCCAGGCGTCGGGGGCGTCGAGGAGGCGGATGCCGAACTTGGCGGCGCCGCGCGGCTGGGGGTGGATGGACAGGCGGACGTTGCGGGGGTGGTGCTCGGCGATGAGGTCGCCCCAGGCGCGGCTGCGCTGGATGACGCCGTAGGCGCGCTGCCGGCACTCGCGCTGGAGGGCCGACTTGGTGCCGGTGAAGTCGACGGTGTCCTCTGTGAGGAAGCGGGTGATGCCGCAGTAGAGGGCGAGGGTGTGCTCGTCGCTCTTCACCTCGGCGCGCAGTTCCTCGACGGTCGGGGCGTAGGCGGCGTGGACGCGGGCGCGCTTCTCGTCGTACGGGAGGTCGCCGAGCACGTCGCGCAGGTCGAAGACGGACAGGTGGGTCAGGTTCTCGCGCCGGATCATGGCGGCGAGTTCGTCGGAGTAGGCGTCGATGTGCGGATCCGGGACGCGGATGAGGTCGCCGAAGACGTGGCCGTCGGAGCAGATCTCCAGCCGCGCGCCCGGCTCGTACACCTCGCCGACCGTGCGGCACAGGTCGTCGAGGAAGGTGAGGGAGAGGCGTTCGCCCTCGTCGGGGAGGTGACCGAGGACCTTGTCGGGGCTGGGGGACTTGCAGGGGAAGCCGGGCAGGGTGAACACGATCGGGTCGCCCTGCGCGGCGAACTCGCCTATCTGGCGCAGTTGTTCGGGGAAGTCGTCGACGGTGGCCGGGGTGGCGGTGTCGGTGGCCCGGCGGTGGGGCAGGAGCAGTTCCAGGACGGCGGCGCAGGCCTGCCGGACGTCTCTGGACATGGGCGTGGCGGTATCGGTGGTGGTCATGCGGATTCTCCGTGAGGGCATGGCGGGATGGCGCCCCGGCGCCCGCGCCCTCCAACGGGGGCGAGCGGGCCGGGACGCTTGAGACGGGCGAGTCGGGGCGCGCGGTGCGGCCGGGTCGGTCAGATGCGTTTGTCTTGGGCGACGGGCAACTGGTTGACGCCGCGGGCGAGGACGGCCGGGATCCAGGTCAGGTCGTCCAGGGAGCCCGCGGGCCGCAGGCCGGGCAGGCGGGCGAGGAGGGTCGCGAGGGCGATCTGGAGTTCGGCGCGGGCGAGGGCGGCGCCGGGGCAGAAGTGGATGCCGTGGCCGAAGGCGAGGTGGGAGTTGGGGCTGCGGTCCAGGTCGAGCGTGTCGGCGTCCGGGAACTGCTCGCCGTCGCGGTTGGCGGCGCACAGCGAGACGATGACGGAGTCTCCGGCCGGGATGCGGGTGCCGTGCAGGTAGCTGTCCTCGGCGAAGAAGCGCCAGGTGGTGAGTTCGAAGGCGCTGTCGTAGCGAAGGAGTTCCTCGATCGCCCGGGGCATCAGGGCGGGGTCGTCCCGTAGCCGTTCCAACTGCTCGGGGTGGCGGAGCAGGGTGATCAGCATGGTGGTGATCTGGTTGGTGACGGGCTCCTGGCCGGCGACCAGGAGCTGGAAGATCATCGAGTCGAGTTCCTCCTGGGTCAGCTCCTTGCGGTCCTTGGCGACGACCAGGCGGGAGAGCAGGTCGTCCTCCCAGTGCTCGCGCTTGTGGGCGATGACGTCGGCGATGTAGGTCTGCAGGCCGAGCAGCCTGGCCTCGTACGCGGGACGGCCCGGATCCTGCGGGCCGACCGGCTGGACGACCTTGCCCCAGTCGCGGTCGAAGCGGGCGGCGAGCTCCGGGGGCAGGCCGATCACCTCGGCCAGGACCCGGAAGGGGTAGTGCGCGGCGAAGCCGGCGACCAGGTCGGCGCCGCCCTCGGCGGGCAGATCGTCCACCAGGGCGTCGGCGATCTCCTGGAAGCGGGGCCGCAGGGACTCCACCCGCCGCGGGGCGAAGGCGTCCAGGACGAGGCGGCGCATCCGGGTGTGCTCCGGCGGGTCCTGGTGCAGCAGGTGCACCTGGAGCTGGGAGTGCTGCGGCTCGGGCATGATCGAGGCGAGGGAACGCCAGTTGTCGTTGCCCAGACGGTGGTTCTTGCCCAGACGCGGGTCGTTGAGCGCGGCGTGGGCGGCCTCGTAACCGGTGACGAGCCACGCGGCGATCCCGGAGGGGAAACGCACCCGGTGGACGGGCCCGGCGTCGCGCATCCGCCGGTAGAGATCGTACGGGTCGGTCTTGTACGCGGCTCCGTAGAGCGGTATCGGTTCGCCGGCAGTTGCGCCGGTGACGGGGCAGCGGCCCTCGGTGCGATCGGGCGTGGTCATGTCCGGGTTCCTCCAGGAGGGGTGGTGCGGCGGAGAGGTTCAGAGGACGAGGGCGGGGCGGTGGTGGTCGAGCCAGAGCGCGAGGTCGACGACCCGTTCCAGGCGGAGCCGGTGACCCCATGCCAGCTGGTCGGCGGGGGTGTCGAGGCCGGCCTTGATGACCGTCTCGTCGGCGATGTCGCGCACGTGCGGGGCGTCCAGGGCCTCCCGGGCGAGCCGCTGGAGGCCCGCGTTGTAGTCGGCGTGGTGGGTGGCCGGGTAGTGGTTCTTCGGCCGCCAGAGCACCGAGTCCGGGGCGATCCCCTGGCCGGTGTCGCGCAGCAGGCTCTTCTCCCGGCCGTCGTGGTTCTTCATCGCCCAGGGGGTGTTGAAGGCGTACTCGACGAGACGGTGGTCGCAGTAGGGGACGCGGACCTCCAGGCCCTGGGCCATGCTCAGCCGGTCTTTGCGGTGCAGGAGCTGGCGCAGCCAGCGGGTGAGCGAGAGGTGCTGCATCTCCCGCTGGCGGTGCTCGGCCGGGGTCTCGCCGTCCAGGTGCGGGACGGCGGCGAGGGAGCTGCGGTAGGCGTCCTCGCGGAATTCGCGGATGCGCAGGTGGGCAGCGAGGTCGGGGTCGATCGGCATGGCGGCGTCGTCGCCGGTGACGAGCAGCCAGGGGAAGGCCTGCGCGGCGAGCGCCTCGGGGCTGTGGAACCAGGGGTAGCCGCCGAACACCTCGTCCGCCGCCTCGCCGGAGAGCGCGACCGTGGAGTGCTTGCGGATCTCGCCGAACAGCAGGTAGAGCGAGGTGTCCATGTCGCCGACACCGATCGGCGAGTCGCGGGCGACCACGACGGCCCGCCGGTTGTCCGGGTCGAGCAGGGCCCGCGGGTCGAGGACGACGGTGGAGTGCTCGGTGCCGACGAAGGCGCCCGCCTCGGCGGCGAACGGGGTGTCGTGGCCGGTGCGCAGCACGTCGCCGGTGAACTGCTCGGCCTGATCGCTGTAGTCGACGGCGTAGGAGCGAAGCTTCGCCCCGGGGCCCTGGGTGCGCCGGAGTTCGTCCGCGATGAGGGCGGTGACGACGGTGGAGTCGAGGCCGCCGGAGAGCAGGCTGCACAGCGGGACGTCCGCCTCCAGCTGCGATCTGGCGGCGCGGTTGACGAGCTCGCCGACCCGATCCTTGGTGGTCTCCAGCTGATCTGCGTGCGGGCTGGCGGTCAGCTCCCAGTAGCGGCGCTCGCGGATGCCGTCACGGTCGAGGACGAGCAGGTCGCCGGGGTGGACCTCGCGGACGCCGGCCCAGACGGTGGGGCCGGTGTTGAAGAGCAGGCTGTACGCCTCACGCAGGCCGTCGGCGTCGACAGTGGGGGTGACCTCGGGGTGGGCGAACAGCGCCTTGGGCTCGGAGCCGAAGACCAGTCCGCCGTCGACGGCGGCCCAGAACAGCGGCTTGACGCCGAGCCGGTCCCGGACCAGGACGAGCCGCCGTTCGCGCTCGTCCCAGATGCCGAAGGCGTACATGCCCTCCAGGTGGTCGACCAGGGCGTCGCCCCACTCCAGGTAGGCGCGGAGCACCACCTCGGTGTCGCTGCGGGTCCCGAAGCGGTGGCCTCTGTTCCTGAGTCGGTCCCGCAGTTCGTGGTGGTTGTAGACCTCGCCGCTGTAGGTGAGCACCACCTGCGGCTGGTCGGGTCGGTCGGCCATGGGCTGGGCGCCGCCGTCGATGTCGATCACGGCGAGCCGCCGGTGGCCGAGCGCGGCGTTCCGGCCGAGCCAGACGCCGCCGGCGTCGGGGCCGCGCAGGGCCATGGTGGCGGTCATCGCCTCGATGACAGGGGCACTGTGGCGGACGTCCTGGTGGAAGGACACCCAGCCGGTGATTCCGCACATGCGTGTACTCCTGACGGTGAACGGGGTGGAAGAGGAGGGTTCAGGCCGTACGGGGCCCGGAGCGGCCGTGCGACGCCAGCAGCGGGACGGCGAGGCAGGCGAAGGCCGCGGCGAGGCCGAGGCCCGTGTGCAGGCCCGCCGTACCGGCTCCGCCGAGGCTCCAGGCCGCGGTGGCCAGGGCCGGGCCGAGGGTGAAGCCGAGGCTGCGGGCGAGTTGGACGGTGGAGCTGGCGGTGGCCGTCGTCGCCGGGGTGGCGGCGCTCATCACGAGGGTCTGGGTCGGCCCTCCGTACAGGCCCATCCCTGCCCCGGCCAGGGCGAGGCGCCAGGCGATGTCCGGCAGACTCCAGGTGTCGCCGAGCGGCACGAGCAGGAGGAAGCCGGACGCGGTGAGCGCGACCCCGGCGGTGGCGGTCGGCCGGGCGCCGAAGCGGTCGGCCAGCCGGCCGCCGAGCGGCCCGCCGATCCCCATGGCGAGGGGGAAGCACAGGACGGTCAGGCCGGTGGCGGTGGCGCTCTCGGCCTCGTCGCGCTGCAGGTGCAGGGCGAGCAGGTAGTGGACGCCCGCGAAGGCGGCCGCGACGGCCAGGACGGCCGTGTTGAGCCCCGCCGTCCGGCTCTCGCGCAGGACGGCCCGGACCGGGCTTCCGCCGCCCCGGCGCAACCACCACAGGAGCAGCGGAATCGCGGGGGCCGCCACCAGCAACCAGGCCGCCTCGTCGGCCGACAGGGTGAGCCCGAGCAGCAACGCGGCGACGGATCCCCCGATCAGGCCCGCATCGGCGAGCTCGGACCGGCCGGGTACGCGCAGGACGCCTCCGGCAGGGACGTGGCGGCGGGCGACCAGCCAGGCGGCCAGGCAGACCGGGAGCTTGACGA
>NZ_JBHTTU010000078.1:0-32106 GCF_042794375.1 Kitasatospora sp. NPDC056531
GGCCGCGGGCTGGGGGGGGGGCAGGCACCAGCCGGCGGACGTCCCCTCCATCGAACCTCGGCTTCGCCCGCTTCGCCTCTGGTGGCACCAGCGCTGGCGGAGCCGGCCACCGTGGTGTAGGAGGCAGGAGTTGCCTGGACAGCCACGGTCCGTCAGCTCCCCTCCGCACGGGCGCCGCGTGCGAAGGAGTCCGCGCCCGCCGACACCGCGGACGGTGTGGCCACGGACCGCCGGACCAGGGGCGGAGCGCAATGGACCGCCACCTCCGAAGAGGGGCGCTGCGGCCAGATCGCGGTGACGACCGTGAGGGCCCGTCACGCACGGCTCGGGGCCGGCCCCGGCGGAGAGTGCGGGTCTCCTACCTTCACCGACCTGCGGGTGGTGACGGCACTGGTGACCGATCACGGCCTGGTGGTCCGGGTGCCGGCCGCAGGCAAGTACCCGGACAGCCCGGGGACCGACGACGTCTGCGGCACGGAGCTGATCGGCGTCGGCCCGGACGGCGGCGTCCGACACGCCGTCGACCTGATGCGCCGACACACCCTGCGCCGCCTGCTGCACGCCGAGGCCGCTGAGGTGCTCTCTACCCCGGTCAGGGTGGAGGCGCCAGGCTCGTGGCGGGCGGCCAGGTCGGCGGTTGTCCCGTCCTGCCTCCCGCTGCCCGGATCGCGGCCGGCTGGCGTCGCTGGACGAGGCGACGGCTGGCCGGCCGCCGGTGCGCGAGCTGCTGGGGCTGACGCCCGAGGGCGTGCAACCGGGTGCCGCCGTCGCCGACGGGCGCACAACCGCGACAGGGCCCGTGCCACGCATCGCGCGGGCACGGGCCCTGTCGGGTCATCCCGGTGGCCCCTGTCCGACCCCCGGGATGATGGGGAGAGTGGTCAAGGTAGCGGGGGGGAGTTCGGTGAGCCGATCGGTCGGCTTAGTACCAGTGGTGAACCTGCCAGAACGCCCAGGCGGCGTTCGGGCTGCCGTAGCGGGTGTTCATGTAGTTCAGCGCCCACTTGATCTGGGTGCGCGGGTTGGTCCGCCAGTCCGAACCGGCGGAGGCCATCTTGGAGGCGGGCAGCGCCTGGCCCAGACCGTAGGCGCCCGAGCTCGGGTTGGTCGCCCGCACGTTCCAGCTGGACTCGTGGAAGATGATCTGGTCGAAGGAGGCCAGCTGCTTCGCAGGCACCATCCGGGCGGCGATGGCCTTCGGAGAAAGGGTCGCGGCGGAGGCGGTGGCGGGCATCAGGCCCGCGCCCAGCGCGGTCAGGCCGGCGGTGCAGGCGAGAAGAGCGGCAGAGGTGCGCATACGAAGCTTGAAACTGGACATGGCGAACTGGACCTCAATCGGGTTGGGCCGGCGTCACGCCCCGCCTCGACCATGGCCGGACAGGGGCCGATGGTCGTGGGGCGCGATTCGGGGACAAGCCGCATCCGGCGAGACGGGAGCCGGTGTGGCTGGGTGGAGCAATTGTTGCCAGGCGGGATCGGCCGCTGCCAAGACCCCCTTGCTACGACTGGCCGTCGTATTTCAGGGGCGGTCGGCGTCGATTCAAAGGGTGGCCCACGCGGCCCTCCAATGCCGCCGAGCTGCGCAAATGTCGCCATCGAGGATTGCGGACGCGGCCGGGGCGTGCCCACTATCGCCTGTCGTGGACCTTGCTCCAGTGTGAGCGGGCTCACGGTTTAAGTCTTGGTTTGGGCCGAATTGCCCATCGCCCACCGAACTGCCGTCGACACTTTGGGTACAGATGATCTGTTCGGGTTGGGATCGGCGTCACACTCGGGCGCCTGCCCCGCACACGCTGTCGACGCGATCAGAGCCCGCTCAACGGCGCCTCCGACCGCCTGAGCACGCTCGCGCTCGGCTGACGCGAACGAGCGGCCGCCGCACCCGTGGGTGCAGCGGCCGCTCCCTGTTCAGCACGAGCCAGTCAGCGTGCCCCGATCAGCGCGGGTCGATCAGCGTGAGCCGATCAGCGCGGGTCGACCAGCTCCGGGGCGAACACCGTGCCCAGCGGCTCCGGGCCCACGTACTGCTGGCAGTTGCACTGTCCCGGCTCGTAGCGCACCGGCCGGCGGTCGGCGTCCCACGCCGTGGGCGTCTCGACCACCTCGTGGCAGCGGCCCTGCTTGTCGTGCTTGGCCAGGTGGTGGGTGCAGCCGCAGACCGGCTCGGGCGGGCGGTTGGCCTCCTCCAGCGCGAGACGCTGGCGGTGCTGGGCGTCGAGCACTTCGAGCTTGCGCTTGTGACGGACCTTCAGTCCCTTCCGCACCCGGCCGGCGACCGACCCGCCGCCGTAGAGCACGGCGGGCACCACCCACCACAGGTTCCACAACGAGTCCACTGACGTCCCCCACTGCTGCCGTTTCCTGGTGCAGATCATACGACTGACCAGCGAGAACGACACAGAAGGGACGGCCGGGTCAGCGGATCACCGGCAGCACCGGCGCCGAACTGCGGCCCGCCGCCGCCTCGATGAAGGCCACCGGATCGGCGACCTCGGCCAGCAGGTCGCGGGTGAAGTCCAGCGCCCGTTCGGCGGGCGTCGGACCGCCGACCGCCGCGATCAGGTCGAGCAGGTGGACGGTCGCCTCCATCAGCGCCACCTCGCCCAGCGCCCCCACCGTGGCACTGCCGAGCAGCGGGTGCGCCACCACCGTGCTGGGCGGAAGGTCGGCGAGATCGGCCAGGGCGGCCGGGCCCTCCACGCCGAACCGGGCGATCAGCGCGGCCGGTTCGGCCGCCTTGGCCACCTGCTTGGCGGTGTCGGCGACCTGCCCGGCGTCGGTGTGGGCGATCCCGCCCGGCCGGTTGAACGCCCGCAGGACGCCCGCCCCGCTCGTCACCTCGGCCGGGCCGTCCAGCACCGCCACCCGCAGCCCGGTGAACATCTCCGGCACCGGCGCCACGTGCGCGTACAGCTCCCGGACGGTCCAGTCGGGCAGCCGGGTGGGCCGGTCCCAGTCCTCCGCCGCCAGGGCCGCGCCGCGCTCGGCCCAGGAGGCCCAGGCCTCCGCCAACATGGCACGCACGGGGTCGTTCTGACTTGCCATCAGGTCTCCTTCGCACACGTGGTCACCGGCGTGCCCACGCTACCCGGCGGCTGCGGAAAACCATTTGCCGCCCCCGCGTTCCGGCCGCCACGATCGACCCATGACCGACACCCCCGCCCGCCCGCTGCCCGTGACCGCCGCCGCACGCCCGGCCCCGGTCCAGCAGCAGCCCGGCCGTCCCCGGAGGCCCGACCGCGCCCACGCGTGAGCGCCGCGCTGGTCGCGGGGCTGCTCGCCGGGTACGGCGTGGCCGTACCGGTGGGTGCCGTCGGGGCCTACCTGGTCTCGCTCACCGCGCGAAGCTCGCTGCGCACCGGAGCCTGCGCCGCGCTCGGCGTGGCCACCGCGGACGGGCTGTACGCGCTGCTCGCAGCCGTCGGCGGCACCGGCCTGGCGCCGCTGCTCGAACCGGTCGCCCGGCCGCTGCGACTCGCCTCGGCCCTGGTGCTGCTCGCGCTCGCCGCCCGCACCGCCGTCACCGCCCTGCGCAGCCGCCGGAGGACCACCACGCTCGCGGCCGAGGCGCCGCCCGGCCCGCTCCGGGCCTACCTCACCCTGCTCGGGATCACCCTGCTCAATCCGCTGACCGTGCTCTACTTCGCCGCCCTCGTCCTGGGCAGCGGAAGCCGGGACGGCGCCACCTCGGGCCCGCTCGCCCGGGCGGTGTTCACCGCCGCGGCCTTCGCCGCCTCCGCCAGCTGGCAGCTGCTGCTCGCCTCCGGCGGCGCGCTGCTCGGCCGGGCGCTCACCGGCCCCCGCGGCCGCCTGCTCACCGCCCTCGGCTCGGCCGCACTGGTCGGCTGGCTCGCCGTCCGCCTGCTGATCGGCGCGGCGTGAGCCCGCGGCTCTCAGGCCTGAGAGGCCCTCCCGGCGGGCCCTCCCGACGGGCCGGTCAGAGCTGGGCGCCGAGCATCCGCAGCACCAACTCGCCGTATCGGCGCCCGAGTTCCTCCGGCGTCTCGGTGGAGCGCTCGGTGTACCAGCGGGAGACGTCGATGCCCAGCGAGGTGACCGCACGGGCCGCCGTGCGCACCTCCGAGACCTCGAACTCGCCCGCCGCCACGCCCGCCTCGATCAGCGTGCTGACCTCGCGCTCGATGTCCAGCCGCAGCGCCGCGACCACCGCGTAGGCGTCCTCGGGCAGCGCGTGCAGCTCGTAGTTGACCACCCGGCCGACCTTCCGGGCCCGGGCGTGCCAGACGGTGAACTCCTCGACCAGGCGCCGCATACGCTCGGCCGGGCCGCCGTCCCCGGCCACCGCCGCCCGGACCAGGGCCAGGGTGGCGGCGTGCCCGGCCTGGCTGATCTCGGCGAGCAGCGCGGCCTTGGACTGGTAGTGGATGTACAGCGCGGCCGGGCTCATCCCGGCCGCGGTGGCGATGTCCCGGGTGGTGGTGGCGTGGAAGCCGCGCTCCGCGAACGACTCGACGGCCGCCTGGAGCAGCCGGTACGCCGCCTCGGGGCGGGTGTCGGCGCCGGGCAGGGTCGGCCAGAGGTCGGCGATGGGCGTTCTGGTCATGGCGCCATCCTCCCAGAAGACTCGTACAGGCATTCCCGCCGACCGTTCGGCGGACTGTCGGGCCGGTCAACCGGCAGGCTGTGGCGCCCGCCGACTGTTGACAGGTTCCCGCACCGACAGCATGCTGAGCAAGCGCTTAGTCAGCGACCGTCCCTCAGGATCCGGGATTCAGGATCCTCGCGCGAAAGGCAGGACCCTCCGTGGTGCACTCCTTCAAGGGCCAGGTGGCCGTCGTCACCGGATCGAGCCGGGGCATCGGCCTCGGCATCGCGCGCGAGCTGGTCGATCGCGGCGCCAAGGTCTGCCTCACCGCCCGCAACCCGGAGCCGCTCACCGAGGCCGTCCGCGACCTGGGCGGCCCGGACAACGCGATCGCCGTCGCGGGCAAGGCCGACGACCCGGCCCACCAGGAGGAGGCGATCGCCCGCACCCTGGAGGCCTTCGGCCGGCTCGACCACCTGGTCAACAACACCGGCATCAACCCGGTCTACGGGCCGGTGCTGGAGACCGACGACGCGGCCGCCGCCAAGATCATGGCCGTCAACGTGCTCGGACCGCTGGCCTGGATCCGCCGGGCGCACGCCGCGTGGATGGGCGAGCACGGCGGCGCGGTCGTCAACGTCGCCTCGATCGCCGGCATCCGGTCCTCGCCCGGGATCGGCGTGTACGGCGTCAGCAAGGCCGCCCTGATACGGCTCACCGTCGAACTCGGCGCCGAGCTGGGCCCGCAGGGCATCCGGGTCAACGCCGTCGCCCCCGCCGTGGTCAAGACCAAGTTCGCCGAGGCGCTGTACGAGGGCCGCGAGGAGGAGGTCGCCAGGGCCTACCCGCTGGGCCGGCTCGGCGTCCCCGCGGACGTCGCGGGCGCGGTCGCCTTCCTGCTCTCCTCCGACGCCGGCTGGATCACCGGCGAGACCCTCGTGGTGGACGGCGGCGTCACCCTCGGCGGTGGCATGTGACAGACGACTTGACGGGCCAGGGCGTGGTGGTGACCGGCGCCGGCCGGGGCATCGGCGCCGCCCTGGCCAAGGCCTTCGCCGGGGCCGGCGCCCGGGTCGTGGTCAACGACCTGGACGCCGAGGCCGCCCGCAAGGTCGCCGAGGACTGCGGCGGCACCGCCCTGCCCGGCGACGCCGCCTCCGCCACCGGCCTGGCCACCCTGGTCGGCCAGGCCCGCGCCGAGCTCGGCGAGATCGACCTGTGGTGCGCCAACGCCGGAGTCGCCCCGGTCGGCGGCGCCGACGCCCCCGCCGCGGCCTGGGCCAGCGCCTGGGAGGTCAACGTGATGGCGCACGTACGGGCCGCCGAGCTGCTGCTCCCCCGCTGGCTGGAGCGCGGAAACGGCCGCTTCCTGGCCACCGTCTCCGCCGCCGGGCTGCTCACCATGCTCGGCTCGGCCCCGTACGCGGTCAGCAAGCACGGCGCGCTCGCCTTCGCCGAATGGCTCTCCGCGACCTACCGCCACCGGGGCATCCGGGTGCACGCGCTCTGCCCGCAGGGCGTGCGCACCGACATGCTGGCCTCGACCGGCCCGGTCGGCCAGGCCCTGCTCGCCCCGACGGCGCTGGACCCTGAGGACGTCGCCGAGGAGGTGATGGACGCGCTGCGCCACGACCGCTTCCTGATCCTGCCGCACCCGGAGGTCGCCGAGTACTACCGCGTCCGGGCGAGCGAACCGGAGCGCTGGATCGCCGGGATGAACCGGCTCCAGCAGGGCCTGGAGAGGAGCGAGGCGCTGTGAGGGCCTGGCAGGTGGGTGAGCTCGGCGAGCCGGCCGCGGTGATGCGGCTCGCCGGGGACGTGCCGCAGCCGGTGCCCGGCCCGGGCCAGCTGCTGGTCCGGGTCAGGGCGGCGGCGGTCAACTTCCCGGACGCCCTGATGGTGCGCGGGCACTACCAGGTCCGCCCGCCGCTGCCGTTCACGCCCGGCGTGGAACTGTGCGGCGAGGTCGCGGACGGCGCCCGGCGGGGCGAGCGGGTGATCGGCAACCCGGTGCTGCCGCACGGCGCCTTCGCCGAGTACGCGCTGCTGGACGCCGCGGCCGCGTTCCCGGCGCCCGAGGCGCTGGACGACGCGGAGGCGGCCGCGCTGCACATCGGCTACCAGACCGCCTGGTTCGCCCTGCACCGCCGGGCCCGGCTGCGGGCCGGCGAGACCCTGCTGGTGCACGCGGCGGCCGGCGGGGTCGGCAGCGCGGCGGTGCAGCTGGGCCGGGCCGCCGGGGCGCGGGTGATCGCCGTGGTCGGCGGCGCGGCCAAGGCGGAGACGGCGCGTTCGCTGGGCGCCGATCTGGTGGTGGACCGGACGGCCGAGGACTTCGTCGCGGCCGTCAAGCAGGCCACCGGCGGGCGCGGCGCGGACGTGGTCTTCGACCCGGTCGGCGGCGACGCCTACACCGGCTCCGCCAAGTGCGTCGCCTTCGAGGGCCGGATCGTGGTGGTCGGCTTCGCCGCCGGGCAGATCCCGGCGCCGGCGCTCAACCACGCCCTGGTGAAGAACTACTCGATCCTGGGCCTGCACTGGGGCCTCTACAACACCCACGACCCGCGGGCGGTCCGCGCCGCCCACGACGAGCTGACCAAGCTCGCCGAGCAGGGCGTGGTCCGGCCCCTGATCAGTGCTCGGGTGCCGCTGGCCGGCGCCGCGGACGCCGTCCAGCGGGTGGCCGACGGACTGAGCACCGGCCGGATCGTCGTCCTCGGGGAGTAGCGGGCCGGGCGTGTCCTGTGGGTCTCGTCGGATCGGGCGAAGACCCACAGGACGCGCGCTCGGCGTTGCGGCGGGCGGACTCGTTCTCCTGCGCCGGCCGCCCTGACGGTCAGTCCCCGTCAGCAGCCCGCACGGCCGGGAATCCGGGTGCGCGGAGGCGTCGGCCCCTGCCAGGATGCCCGGATGACATCGTTTTCCGCCGCTCGCGACTCATTGGAGGGCCTGGCCCTCGGGGACGGATTCGGGGAGCGCTGGTTCCCCCTCTTCCGGCCGCCCCGGGAGGCGTTCGACCAGATCCGGGCCCGGCGCACGCCGCAGGAGGGCCCCTGGCACTGGACCGACGACACCGCGATGGCGCTGTCGGTGTACGGGGTCCTCACCGCCTTCGACGCGGTGCACCAGGAGCGCCTCGCCAAGGCCTTCGGGGCCACCTACCTGGCCGACCCGGGCCGCGGCTACGGGCACGGCATGCACCTGCTGCTGCCCGAGCTGGCGGAGCAGCCCGGGAACTGGCGCACCGGGGCGCGCGAGCTGTTCGACGGTCAGGGCAGTCTCGGCAACGGCGCGGCCATGCGGGTGGCACCGCTGGGTGCCTGGTTCTGCGCGGACCTCGACGAGGCGGCGGAGCAGGCGGTGCTGTCCGCCGAGGTCACCCACGCACACCCCGAGGGCATGGCCGGTGCGGTCGCGGTCGCCCTGGCGGCGGCCCTCGCCGCCCGCGGCCGCACCGGGCCCGCGCCCGTCGGCAGCGAGCTGCTGAGTGCGGTGGCCGACCGCACCCCCGCCGGCGCCGTCCGGGACGGGCTGCACCGCGCCGCCGGGCTGCCCGCGGACACCGCACCCTGGCGGGCGGCCGACCTCCTCGGCAACGGACAGCGGATCACGGCGAGCGACACCGTCCCCTTCGCCCTGTGGTCCGCCGCGCACCACCTGGACAGCCTGACCGACGCGCTGTGGACCACCGCCGAGGGCCTCGGCGACGTGGACACCACCTGCGCCATCACCGGCGGCGTGGTCGCGGCCCGCACCGGACTGGCGGGGGTGCCGCAGGTCTGGCTGGCCTGCCGCGAACCGCTACCCGACTGGGTCGCGAAGGCCACCGACGAGGTCAGCGCCCCGCGATGACCTCCAGGGCCGGGCGCGGCGGGCGACCGAGCAGCGCCGCCAGGTCGCCCGGTGCGCCCGGCCCGGCCAGGAAGCCGTGGGCGATCGCGGAGTAGGTGCCCACCACCATCGGCACCTGGAAGTCCAGCGCGTCCGAGGCCGCCACCGCCGTCCTGGCCTCCCCCAACCCGCCCGGGCGGTACTCCGCGCCGAGCACCTCGGCCACCTCCGCACCGCCCACCGCCCGCTCCCCCACCAGCTCGTAGGTGCGGCCCGCGTGCGCGGCCGGCGCCACGGCGACGTTGACCGCCACCTCGGCGAGGTCCGCCCGGGCCACCGCCGCCAGCCCTCCGGTGCCGAGCGGCGCGGTGATCACCCCGTCCGGGCCGGGCGCGGCGATCGCGGCCAGCAGCTCCGCGTAGAGGCCGTTGCGCAGCACCGTCCAGCGCAGCACGGCGGATTCGCGCAGCCGCCGCTCGGTCCAGCGGTGCGCGAGGGCGTAGGGCAGGTGGTCGCCGTCGCCGGAGAGGCTGGTGTAGACGACGTGTTCGACGCCCGCCTTCTCCGCCGCCTCGATCGCCGCGCCGTGCCGGGCGATCACCACGTCGTCCTCGGCGGCGCCGGCCGAGATCAGCAGCAGGGTCGTCACCCCGGCGAAGGCCTCCGCCAGGGTCTTCGGCCGGTCGAAGTCCACCAGCCGGGCGGGCACTTCGGCCGACACCCGCTCGGGCGTCCGACTCCCCGCGACGACGCCCTCGCGCGCGCCGAGCCTCTCCAGCACGAGGGTGCCGAGACCTCCGTTGACACCGGTGACGAGCAGCATGGTTCCCCTCCAGGGATGATCGGCCGTTGGCTACGCGACCATCCTCGATAGCCTGGGCGTCCGGCGTAAGGAGGCACTTCCATGTCCGTAGGGCACACCACGGTAACCACCCCCCGTCCCGTCCTGTGGTGCGAGGACGGCGTGGACTGCGGGATCCGCGACCTGCTGAGCCGGCTGGGCGACAAGTGGTCGGTGCTGGCGGTGGTCGAACTCGCCCAGGGCGTACGTCGGTTCCGCGAGCTGCAGCGGGCGCTGACCGGCATCTCCCAACGGATGCTGACCCTGACGGTGCGCCGGCTGGAGCGCGACGGCCTGGTGTCGCGGACCGTCCACCCGACCGTCCCCCCGCAGGTGGAGTACGAGCTGACGGCGCTCGGGCACAGCCTGACCCACCTGGTGCGGGCGATGGTGGACTGGTCCTACGACCACCACGACGCGATCGTCGACTCGCGCGCGGCCTGGGACGAGGCCAACCCGGGCTCGGAGATCCGCTAGGGAGCGCCTTCCGATCGGCACCTCCGGATTCGTGGCCTCTGATCTGCGGATGGATCCGGTGTTGCTCACTCGCACGCGCGAGGAGGCTTCTGCAGGCTTGTGACCAGGTGATTACGGTGGTCAGCGCAAGGCAGGAGGAGTTCCTGCCCCTCTCTCCCGTGAGGTCGGTTTCCATGAGCCTGAGCATCCGCAACCAGTTCCCCGGCACTGTCACCTCCGTCACCACCGGTGCGGCGATGGCGACGGTGAAGGCCCGCCTGGACGGCGGCCAGGAGATCACGGCGGCCGTCACCGTGGACGCCGTGAAGGACCTCGGGCTGGCCGCGGGCACTGCTGTCCGCGCCATGGTGAAGTCCACGGAGGTCGCGCTCGCGACCGGACCGGTCGGTGGTCTGAGCATCCGCAACCAGATCCCCGGCAGGGTGGTCGATGTGGCGGCGGGGTCCGCCATGGCGACGGTGAAGGTGTCCGTCGAAGGCGGTGAGCTGACCGCGGCCATCACCAAGGACGCCGTGACCGAACTCGGCCTGCAGGCCGGGTCGTCGGTCGTCGCGCTCATCAAGTCCACCGAGGTCTCGCTCGCCACGGCGTGACCCATCGCGATGTGGGCGACCGGGAGCCTTCGCGGGTTCCCGGCTCGGAGCCGGGCCGACCAGCACGGTCCGCTGGTGCCGTGACCGGCGGGGTCAACGCCGGATCCGCCGTGCTACCCGTTCAGGTGAATGCACCGCACGGCTCTGTTGGTTCGCTGACGAGCGATGCTCCAATTGGCATCGCACTCGGGCCTGAGCTGTGACATCACACCATGGTCGTGCGCGAACCGCACGCCCCGCAGCGAGAACGGAACTGCCCCATGGCAATCGCCCTCCGCAAGACTCTCGCCGTCGCCACCCTGGCGCTCACGGCCTCCTTCCTGCCCACCGGTCAGGCGGGGGCCGCCGAGACCACCCACTCGGCCCCGCGCACCCCCGGCCTCTACTGCCTCGCCAACGCGTGGCAGACCCCGAACATCGGCACGAAGCCGTGCAACACCGGCGACCCCGGCCAGCACTGGACCGTCTCGGGCGAGCAGATCTCCCTCAGCAACGCGCGGGCCTACTGCCTCGCCAACACCTGGGGCAGCCCGACCGTCTCGGTGAAGCCGTGCAACCCCAAGGACAAGGGGCAGTACTGGACCGTCTCGGGTGAGCAGATCAGCCTCACCTTCGCCCCGGCCTACTGCCTCGCCAACACCTGGAACACCCCGACCGTCGGTACGAAGCCGTGTGACGCCGCCGACCCCGGCCAGCACTGGGTGGTCTTCAACGACCAGATCAGCCTGGCGCTCGCCTGATACCTCACCACCGTGCCCACTGCGCGGGAAGTCGGCCCGGCCGACTTCCCGCGCAGTGCCGTTCAGACGCGGGGCGGCCCGGTCGGACGGCGTCCCGACGTTGCCCGCCGCTCTCAGCGCTCGTACGTCATCTCCGGGAACCGCGCCGAGGGCCCGTCCAGCAGGTGGTCGTCGTGGCCGCGCAGCCAGCGGTCGAAGAAGGAGGCGACGTAGCTGCGGGTGGCCAGCTCGGCGCGGTCGGGGCGGATGTCGCCGACGTCTTCGGCCAGCTTCTCGGGGCTGATCGCGCCCTGGCGGGCGAGCTGCGGGAGCAGGGACTGGGCGTCGGTGTAGGAGCCGTGGCGGGAGCCGGTGAGGGTCACGTCGGCGTGCCAGCCGGTGCTGTGCTGCCACAGGGCGTCCCAGCCGGGCTGCCGGTGGTAGCTGCCGGAGTCGGGGTTCTGGGTGCCCATGAGCAGGAAGGGCCGAGTCAGGCCGTCCTGGGCGACGCTGGAAAGGAACACTCCGGTGCGCCCGTCCGGGCCGGGGAAGTGCAGCTGGCCGTCGAGGTTGACGCCGACCTTGAGGCGCGGATCGTCGTGCATGGTCTGGAGGGCCGTGGAGCCGCCCCCGGAGTGGCCGACCATGCCGATCCGGTCGAGGTCGAGGGAGGCGGCGAGGCCGGCCGGCAGCTGCTTGTCGCGGCGCAACGCGGCGAGTTGGTCCAGGACGAAGCGGGTGTCGTCGACCCGGGTCTGCAGCGTCTTGCGCAGGAGGGCGCCGACGTCGAGGCCGGGCTGGGCCATCAGCGCGGGGAGGACGGAGGTGGCGAGGTCCCCGTCGGGGAAGGCGACCTCGGAGGCGTCGTAGGTGTGGTCGACGGTGACGACGACGTAGCCGCGCGAGGCGAGGTCCTCCACCAGGGCGGTGCCCCAGGTGCGCGGGTCGCCGAAGCCCGCCGAGTACAGCACGACGGGCCGCTTGCCGCCGGGCAGGGCGGGCGCGTCGGGGCGGGCGTGGGTGCGGATGCCTGCCCAGTCGGTGCGGCCGGGCTCGAAGCCGTAGTCGCTCTGACCGACGCTGTCGGCGCTGCCGAAGTGGTCGGCGGCGCCAAGGACCATGTACGGCGCGCGGTCGTTGCCGGTGGCGGGCCGGGCGGTCGGGTACCAGAAGCTGATCATCAGCTTGCGGTGCTGCCCGGGCTTCCAGGGGTCGTCCCGGCGGTCGTCCGTGAGCTGCAGGGACGTCGTGCCGACCGGGTACGGCCCGGTGGGCTGCGGCAGCCAGGCCCTGGCCTGCTGCTCGGTGCCCAGCCCCGGCGCCGCCACCGCCGCCACCGCCGCGCCCGGTGCGCCGACCACGCCCAGTGTCGCCGTCGCCGCCAACAGTGCCGCTGCCACGGCCCGTCCTCGCCTGCTCATCGCCGTTCCCCCTCGTTCGGTTCCGTGTTCGCCTTCAACACGGGCGACGGTACGGGCGAGGCGGGGCGGAAACCGTCATACCGGGGTGCCAAGTCCCGCTGTAGTACCCCGGTATGACGGCGTTCGACGCTACAGGTACTTCTTCAGCTCCCGCCGCGCCAGCGAGCGCTTGTGCACCTCGTCCGGCCCGTCGGCGAGGCGCAGGCTGCGGACGCCGGCCCAGAGCTGGGCGAGCGGGGTGTCCTGACCGGTGCCGCCGGCGCCGTGGGCCTGGACGGCCTTGTCGAGGATCCACTCGACGGTGATCGGGGTGGCGATCTTGATGGCCTGGATCTCGGTGTGCGCGCCGCGGTTGCCGACGGTGTCCATCAGCCAGGCTGTCTTGAGGACGAGCAGCCGCAACTGCTCGATGCGGACCCGGGATTCGGCGATCCAGTCCTGGATCACGCCCTGCTCGGAGAGCGGACGGCCGAAGGCGACGCGCGCGCTGGTCCGACGGCACATCAGCTCCAACGCCCGCTCGGCCATGCCGATGGCGCGCATGCAGTGGTGGATGCGGCCGGGGCCGAGCCGGGCCTGGGCGATGGCGAAGCCCGTGCCCTCCTCGCCGATCAGGTTCTCCACCGGCACCCGGACGTCCTCGAAGAGCACCTCGGCGTGGCCGCCGTGATCCGAGTCGTCGTAGCCGAAGACCGTCATGCCGCGCTTGAAGGTGACCCCCCGGGTGTCGCGCGGGACGAGGATCATGCTCTGCTGACGGTGCGGGGCGGCGTCCGGGTCCGTCTTGCCCATCACGATCAGGATCTTGCAGTCCGGGTTCATCGCCCCGGTGATGTACCACTTGCGGCCGTTGATCACGTACTCGTCGCCGTCGCGGACGAACCGGGTGGCGACGTTGGTGGCGTCCGAGGAGGCCACCTCGGGCTCGGTCATCGCGAAGGCGGAGCGGATCTCGGCGTCCAGCAGCGGGCGCAGCCAGCGCTCCTTCTGCTCGGCGCTGCCGAACTCCGCGAGCAACTCCATGTTGCCGGTGTCGGGGGCCGCGCAGTTGAGCGCGGGCGGGGCCAACTGAGGGCTGCGGCCGGTGATTTCGGCGAGCGGGGCGTACTGGAGGTTGGTCAGCCCGGCGCCGTGTTCGCCGGGGATGAAGAGGTTCCACAGGCCCTGCTTGCGGGCCTCGGTCTTGAGCTCGGCGATCACCGGCGGGACGGCCCAGGCCCCGCGGGCCGGGTCGGCGAGCTGCTCGGCGAGGACGGGCTCGGCCGGGTAGACGTGCTCGTCCATGAAGGCGAGCAGCTGCTCGCGGAGTTCGTTCGTCCGGGCGTCGTAGGCGAAGTCCATCAGTTCTCCTTGAGGGTGCTCAGGCCGTGCCGGGCGAGGATCGGGGCCATCTCGCCCGCGCGCTCGAACCCGGCGCCCAGGGTGCGGCCCTGCTGGAAGCGGAAGTGGATGCCCTCGGCGACGGCGGCGAGCTTGAACGAGGCGAAGGCCACGTACCAGTCGAGGTCGCCGGCTTGACGGCCGGTCAACTCGGCGTAGTAGGAGACGATTTCGTCGGCCTTGGGGAAGCCCGGGGCGGTCATGGCCGAGGGGATGATGCCGCCGCCGACGCCGGCGAGCTCGGTGTACATCACGAGCAGGCCGATGTCGGTGAGCGGGTCCCCGAGGGTGGACATCTCCCAGTCGAGGACGGCGGCGATCGCGTCGCTGTCGTCGACCAGGACGTTGTCCAGCCGGTAGTCGCCGTGCACCAGGGCGGGCGCGGGCGAGGTCGGCAGGCGCTCGGCGAGCAGGGCGTGCAGCCGGTCGAGGTCGGGGAGGTCGCGACTGCGGGAGGCGGCGAGCTGCTTGGACCAGCGGCGCAGCTGGCGCTCCAGGTAGCCGTCGGGGTGTCCGAAGTCGGCGAGGCCGACGGCGACGGGGTCGATCCGGTGCAGGGTGGCCAGGGTCTCGACCAGACGGCGGCCGAGCGCGTTGACCCGCTGCTCACCGAGGGCGGCCAGCGTCTTACGGTCCCGGTGCGCCGTGCCGGTGACGTACTCCATGAGGTACCAGGGCGCGCCGAGCATGTCGGTGTCGTGGTCGATCAGCAGCATGCGGGGCACGGGTACGCCGGTGCCGCGCAGGGCGGACATGACGCGGTACTCGCGGCCCATGTCGTGGGCGGTGGCGAGGACGTGCCCGAGCGGGGGGCGGCGAAGGACCCAGCGGGAGGCGCCGTCGGTGACGACGTACGTGAGGTTGGAGCGGCCCCCTTCGATGAGGTCGGCCCGCAGCGGCCCCTGGACGGTTCCGGGCAGCTCCCGGTCCAGGTGGGTGCGGAGGCGAGCCAGGTCCAGGCCCGGCGGGCCGGCGGGGGTCTCGGACATCGGGCGGCTCCTCTGGGACGACGGTCGATGACTAAGCGCTTGCTTAGCATTCAACTGCAGGGGGCCTCCTGTCAATGCAACGAGCCCCCGGACTCGGTCGGCCGGGGGCTCGTCAGCCAGGTCAAAGGTCAGATGTCGCCAAACTCACCGGCAGCGGTCGCGGCCACGAAGGACCGCCACGCCTCGGCCGGGAAGAGGAGCACGGGCCCCTCGGGATCCTTGGAGTCACGGACAGGCATCACGCCAGGGAAGTCGGAGGCCACCTCGATGCAGTTGCCACCGTTGCCGCTGTAGCGGCTCTTCACCCACCGAGCGCCAGCCAGGTCGAGGGCCACCTCAATACAGTTGCCACCTTGCTGGCTGTAGCTCGACTTCACCCAGCGGGCGGCGGCCAGGTTGAGGTCCGTCATTGAAGCTCCTTCCGAACAGCAGGGATCACGGCCGACGCCTTCGGTCAGATGGCGCCGAACTCGCCGGAGGCGGTCGCAGCGACGAAGGACTGCCAGGCCTCGATCGGGAAGACGAGCGCCGGCCCTTCCGGGTCCTTCGAGTCACGGACGGGAACGACGCCGGGGAAGTCGGGCGAAACCTCTACGCAAGACCCGCCGTTACCGGAGTGCGACGACTTGAACCAGGAAGCGCGGGACATGTCTGGGCGGGGCATGGGTCAAAGTTCCTTTCGGGCCTTGCGAATCAGGTCGAGGGACGCGGCGCTGGTCAGCGCTTCCACCTGCAACCGATCGTAGGCCTTTTCCCATGCCCTGACAGTCCTGTCGTCCCGCACCACAAAGCCGTGATCCGCAGCCTCCGTGTAACCGACCACAGAACGGTCCGCAAACGTCAGCAGAGTGACGAAGGACCAGAACGGAGCATGCTCAGCCAGTCCGAACGGAGCCACCTGGAAGATGACGTGGGGCCTGGACGCCATGTCAGCCAGGTGATCAAGCTGCGCTCGCATGATCGCAGCGCCGCCCACCGGGCGACAGACGGCGCTCTCGTCTATCACCGCGTGGATGACCGGCGGCTCGGCGCGCCTGAGAAGCCGCTGTCGCGCAACGAGGAACTTCACTCGCTCTTCAGCCTGGTCCGGTGTAGTGCTGCCACGCCGCACCCCGGCCGCTTCGATCGCGGAAGCATAGGCCTTGGTCTGGAGAAGCCCAGGAATGAGATTCGGCTCGTAAACCCTGATCTCCAAGGCGCGGGCCTCCTGCCCAGCGTGCTCAGGGAACCCCTCCAGGAACCCCTTCCTCCTCATCCCGACCCACATCAACTCAAGCGTCTGGCCCGTCCCCAACGCCTTGTCGGCCGCCCTGACGAAGTCCCGACTGGTGGACTTGCGGCCCGTTTCCACCGCCGAGATGTAGCTGTCCGAGTACCCCATGGCTGCGGCCAGGTCCTGCTGGGTCCAGCCCAACGCCTCGCGCGAGCTGCGAAGCAGTGCGCCGAAGGACTCACGAGGGGATGACGTTGGATCAAGTTCCTTGCGGTTCACAGCTCACATCCAATTCCACTTGAGCCGCAGACAAGTTGAACGATTCCCAAGCTTAGCCGACAGTGGGCACCACCGGTAGTCGTATCGCTACAGAGAGGAGCGAGCGGTGAACTGCCCCATGCCCCCGCAGACCGCGCATCGTCCCCAGGTGGTCATCTACCTCGCCAGGACCAACTCCCGCTTCCCGGAGCGCGAGTTGAGGCAGTGCGAGGCCTACGCCCACGCCTTCCGCTGGGACATCTCGCTGATCGTCGTGGACGACGAAGCCGCCGTGAAGGGGCCCGAGCACCGGCCCATGCTCCAGGCCGCCTTGCAGCGCCTCCTCGAAAACCGCGCCGGCGCGATCCTCATCCCCAGCAAGGCCACCATCTCCCCCATCGACGGCGAGTTCAACGAGTTCGCCGAGCGCGTCGAGAAGGCCTCCGGCTTCATCCAGGTGGCGACCCGCCGAAGACGACCGACCGCTACACCGCCGTCCCCGCCGACGCCCCGCACGGCGCCTCCTACCAAGCCTGGATCGTCCGCGACCGCAGCACCGACCTCCTCGTCAAGGCCCTCCCCCCGGCCGAAGAGCCGCTCCGCTTCTACTCCTACGCCCACGCCCAGGCCTGGATCCGCAAGAACGAGCCGCCGCGCATCGCGTACGAGATCCGCCTGATCGACGCCAAGAGCCCGCACTTCCTTCAGCTGGAGTGCTGGGGTCTCTGGGACCTCGAAACCCACGAGTACCTGCGCATGCCCGGTTCCTCGGACCGGATCCGGCGTTTCTACACCCTGGCCGGCGCCGAGGCCTTCCGACAGCACCTCAGCCGCGCTCAAACGTAGAGAACTTGTGAGGCGTGCAACCGCACCCGCCCCCTTAGTCATCGATCAAGTGTTCTTCTGATCGAACTATGGAGGTACGGGTGCGGGCTGCTCGTGGCACGGCCGGTCTGCTGGCGGTGGGGGTCCTCGCGGCCCTCGCCCTGGGCACGGGAGGCCCCGACTCCCGGGACAGACCCACCGCCGCCGGTACCACTCCGGCGAGCCCCGACCCCGGCCCGACCGCCAATGACACACCCACCCCCAGCGCGACCCCGCCCTGGGACGGCCAGGTGAAGGTCCTCGGCGACGGCTCCACCTCCTACACCGGCCCCCAGCCCAAGCAGCCCACGCCCGAGAAACTCAAACCGGGCGAGAAGCCGCCGCAGTTCGTCGTCTTCTCCTGGGACGGCGCGCTGGAGGGCGACGAGCACCTGTTCTCCCGCTTCCGCAAGCTCGGCGTGGAGAACAACGCCCAGATGACCTTCTTCCTCAGCGGCCTCTACACCCTGCCCAAGTCCAAGCGCACCCTCTATCACCCACCCCAGCACGACGCGGGCGCCGCCTCCATCGACTTCGCCACCGACCCCCACATCAAGGACACCCTGGAGCAGTTGCGCCTGGCCTGGCTGGACGGCAACGAGATCGGCACCCACTTCAACGGCCACTTCTGCAAGGCCAAGGGCGGCGGCGAGTGGAGCACCGACGAATGGAAGAGTGAACTCGACCAGGCCGTCTCCTTCGTCACCAACTGGAAGACCAACACCGGCTTCAAGGACCTCCCGCCCCTCCCCTTCGACTACACCAAGGAGTTGGTCGGCGGCCGCGCCCCCTGTCTGGAGGGACAGAAGACACTGCTCCCGGCCGAGAAGGCGGCGGGTTTCCGCTACGACGCCAGCTCGCCGGGCGAGTTCCAGGTCTGGCCGGTCAAGAAGGAGGGCATCTGGAACTTCCCGCTGCAGTTGCTGCCCTTCCCCGCCAGGTCGACCCAGGGCCTGTCGATGGACTACAACTTCCTCGCCGGCCAGTCCGGGGACAACCTCAACGGCGACCCGAAGAAGTACGCCGCCTGGGAGAAGGAGGCCCGGGAGAGCTACCTCGCCGGCTTCGAGCGGGTCTACAACGGCAGCCGGGCCCCGCTCTTCATCGGCAACCACTTCGAGGACTGGAACGGCGGCATCTACATGCAGGCCATCGAGGACGTGATGAAGAGCGTCTGCAAGCGGGACGGCGTCCGCTGCGTCTCCTTCCGTCAGGTCGCCGACTGGCTGGACGCCCAGGACCCGAAGGTGCTCGACAAGCTGCGCCAGCTGGACCCGGGACAGCCGGGTGACTGGTCACGCCTGGTCAAGTGACCGGTCCCGGGCGGCTTCGAACCCTGCCGTACAGGGGGAACCAAAGGTAGTCATCCCGGCATCCATTAACCTGTTCACCCCAAAAGCGATCGAAGAGACACGGGGGAGGGCTGATGGCGGACGGGTTCAAGGTCGACCTGGATTCGCTCGACAAGGCGGCCTCTGGCATAACCGACACCCTGGCGAAGCTACAGTTCAAGAAGGTCAGCGACCTCGATCACAAGAAGGAGGACGTCGGTCACGACCATCTGGCCGACGTCCTCGGGCACTTCCTGACCCGCTGGGAGATCGGCGTGGAGAACCTCGGCAAGGACGCCGCCCAGGTCTCCCAGCGCCTCAACGCGAGTGTGAAGGCCTACGGAAAGCTCGACGGGCAGATCGCCGGGCACCTGCACGGCACGCTCAGCCGTGACAACGGCGAGGACCCGGGGGCGAAGTAGTGGCGAAGGAACTCGGAGAGACGTCCGACCCGAAGGAGCTCGTACCCGGCGACCCGGATGCGGTCGGGTCGACCGCCGCCTGGCTGAAGAGCTACGGCGACACCCTCCACTCGACCGGTGAGGGGCTCAAACGGATCGACACCACCGACGGGTGGTCGGGGAAGGCCGGCGACGCGTTCCGGGCCGCCTTCAAGGGCGAGCCCCAGAAGTGGCTGGAGGCGGGCGACTGCTTCCATGACGCCGCCACCGCGCTGACCACCTACAAGTCGACCCTGGAGTGGGCGCAAGGGCAGGCCAAGGACGCGATCCGGCAGTGGGGCGAAGCCCAGGCCGCGACCGACAAGGCCAAGACCGAGCACGACGCGCAGGAGAAGAGCGAAGGCCACGAATTGCCGTTCACCGATCCCGGCGACGGCACCAGGACGACCGCCCAGCACACCCTGAGCAACGCACGCAGCCAGCTCAAGACCGCGGGCGACACCGCGGCCGACACGATCGCCAAGGGCCGTGACAAGGCCCCCGAGGAGCCCGGCTGGCTGGACGATGTGGGCGACTTCTTCTCCGACGCCGGAGACTTCCTCCTGGACGTCGGCAAGACCGCCGTCGCAGACCTGGCCTCCGTCGGCAACGCGATGATCCACGACCCCGGCTCCGTTATGGAGATCGCGGGCGGCCTCGGTCTCGCGACGCTCGGCGCCGGCGGCGAGATCCTGGGCGTCGGCCTGGACATGACCGGTGTCGGTGCGGCCATCGGCGTGCCCGTCAACATCGCCTCCGCCGGTGTCATCGCCACCGGCCTCGGCATGGCCGGTCTCGGCGCGAGCCAGATCGCCCAGGACGCGGTGGGACCCGACCGAGTCAACATGGAGAGCAACGGCGGGGGCGGCGGCAGCAGCTCACCGGACATGCGGACCCAGCCCTCCAAGCCGGCCGACCCCAACGCCAGCCCCGAGGGGCGCGTCACCAACATCCCCAAGAACGCGGACCCGACGACCGTGCGCGCGTTCACCCGGGAGAACGAGTCGGCCGACATCCTCGCGAAGAACGGCTACAAGGTCGAGCAGAACCCCGACGTCCCCGGCACGACCAAGAACCCCGACTACCGCGTCGAGGGCGAGGTGATGGACTGCTACGCGCCCACCGCGAAGAATCCCCGATCCATCGCCACCGGCATCCAGAAGAAGGTCGACGAAGGGCAGGCCGACCGTATCGTCCTGAACCTGTCCGACAGCGACGTCGACGTGGGCGCCATGCGCAAGCAGCTGAACGACTGGCCGATCGACGGACTGAAGGAGGTCACTGTGATCGACAAGTCCGGCAACGTGGTCTCCCTCTACCCGTAGAAGAAGAGAAAGACGGACATGGCAATCTCCTACAGCCTTGAGCTGGTGACCCCGTGGTCCACGGCCCAGGTCGCGCAGACGCTCGCCGACGTCGCCCGGTCCCTGCGACTCGTCGACGCCTCCGCAACCGTCGACACGCTGCTCGGCGACGGCGTGCTCACGGTGTACGACACCTGGCTCCGCGTGGCCACGCGCAAGCCCACCCCGTGGGGGGACCCGCAGATCGGCGGCCGCGTCTTCACCCCGACCGTCTCGGTCGTGTTCCGGCTGGGCAAGGACGCCGACATCTCCGGCCAGCAGGACGACATGACCCGCCTCGCCGACGGCGTACTGGCGCTGGTGCCCGGCGACGCGGTCCTGCACCTCGACTACGAGGACGTCTGGATGGTGCGCCAGGACGGCGACTTGACCCTGAGCGAGCGCTCCGACTTCTGGCCGCCGAACCGCCTCGCCGGCATCTCGGGGCCCTACAGCCGCCGGAACCACGCATTCGTCGACGAGGAGTGAAACCCGCGACAGGTCCGTCGGCGGTCGGTCCTGCCGCATCGGCCGCACCGCGAACGCTCGAGGGCCCGGGGGCACAGCCTGCTCCCGGGCCTCCATGAGAATGGCAGGCACCGTTTCATGCACACAGCAGAGCCGAAAGAAGCCCGCATCGAGGATGCGGGCAACATCCTGGTTGCGCCTTCGGTGTTGCAAGACCATGACTTGATCAGGGACTTCTTCGGGTCCACGATCGCGCCGGAGGACCTTGCTTCCGGTTCGCCCGACCTCTCGCAGAAGACCGTCTACCTGTGTGGCGACACATCCGGGATCAGCGGCCGCCAACTGCACGCGGCTGCCCGGGTGTTCGTTATCCGGGAGCTATCGCACGGTTACCACGAGGACGTCGACGAGCCTTGGCCCCTCGTCGACCTCGGCCGAGTTCCCATCCGGGTACACGGCGTCGGCGTGTACTACCGCCGCCTCTTCGAACTCGACGCCGATCACTTCGGGCGGATCAGTGCGGAGCACGCGTTCCAGTCCCTGACGGAGTCCACCAAACCTGGAACAGCCCATCGCAGCGGGATCTATCTGACGCCCGTCACACGGAACGGTGACGAACTGCATTTCCGCCTGCTCCGGTGCTCCACGAATCTCTCGGGGCCGACCGAGAGCTTTCGCCCGACCGACACCCACATCGTCGAGGCTCTGAACCGCGAGGCCGCCGCCGTCTTCCGGAACCAGGCACCGCTGAATCACGTCCTCGCTCAGATCTACCACAACACCCTTGCCACGCCCGAGCGCAAGCAGTCCAAGGCCAAGATCTCGGCCCATGCCGACAAGACCAAGGACATGCCCGTCAATGGCATCATGGCCTTCTGCACCTTCTATGACCGGCTCGACAAGCTGCAGCCCCTGGCCGAAGACGCCTTCGACTACGGCGTGAAGGGTGCCAGCGGGCTGACCAGACTCCACTTTCGCCTCAAGGAGCCGACCGGAGAACGCACCGGGGTCGCGCTCCCCCCGCAGTTCACCGTGACTCTCTACCCCGGCTCCGTGTTCTTCATGCCGCTGTCCACCAACCGCCTGTACACGCATGAAATCCGGCCCTCAGCATTGGATGCCGAGTTGCTCCCGACCCGCCTGGGATACGTGGTGCGCTGCTCGAGCGCCGAAGCCGTTCACAAGAACGGCCACACGTTCCTCAAAGTAGCCGGAGACCTGGTGAAGCTGGGGCCACCCACACCGGCCGGCATGGACGAGCTGCGCAGGCTGTACGCCGAGGAGAACAGGACCTCGTCCTTCATTGACTACGGCGACGAATTCCTCTTCAGCATGAACACGGGAGATTACATTGCCCCCCAGGTCCAGGATCTCGGATGAGATCCTCTCGTGCGCCCTGCCAACCGAGGAGAATCTCTTTGCGGAGCTGTCCGTGTCGGCTCGCCTGGAAGACATAGGAAAAGGCCGTCGAGGCGCCGTCCTCACCAAGATCGACGAGGCGGGTGACGCGCCTCTCGTACGCACTACCACTCGATACAGCAGCCCGACGCAGCGCTTCCGGGCGGTGCACGAACGGCTGGCGCAACAGATTCAAGAACGCACGGCGCTTTCGGTCGGCTTCAACAACGCTCTCGTCGAGAGCTACACGAACGCCTACAAAACCATGGGCAGCCATTCCGACCAAGCCCTCGATCTGGCCAACGAGTCATTTATCGCCGTCTTCTCCTGCTACCAGCATCCCGAAGCGAGCCCGCCGAGGAAGCTGATCTTCGCACCAAAGGGGTCCGGCGGTGAGAAGTTCGAGATCCCCCTCGCCCACAACAGTGTCGTCGCGTTTTCCGTCGACTCGAATCGGCGACTCAGGCACAAAATCGTACTGGACACACCCGCCCAGGCGGCCGACAACCAATGGCTGGGCGTAACCTTTCGAACATCAAAGACCTTTGTTCGGTTTAGCGACGGACATGCATACCTTCCGCAGGGCTCGCGCCTCACGTCGGCCGATGATGAGCAGAGGCGCGAGTTTCACCAACTACGACGCCGTGAGAACAATGAAACGGACTTCATCTACCCCCTGCTGACGTACACCATCAGCGAGAGCGATCTGATGCCGCCCGTCTGACCTTGAGGGATTTTGAATGACCCTCTTGGATGGCTGAGTAGGTTGCGGGCGAAGAGGGGGCTGCGGAAACTCCGCAGCCCCCAGGCTTTCGACATTGTCTTCGACGACCCCCTCAACGGTCACCGGTAACTCACACCGCACGACTCACACCACTGGCTGTACAGGTCCGCTCGGGGACTGGCTGGTCGTGTTGGGGCTGTTCGGGGACGAGCCACCCGTGTTCGGGTTGGTCGTGTTCGGGCTGTTCGGGGACGAGCCACCCGTGTTCGGGTTGGTCGTGTTCGGGCTGTTCGGGGACGAGCCACCCATGTTCGGGTTGGTCGTGTTCGGGCTGTTCGGGGACGAGCCGCCCATATTCGGGTTGGTCGTGTTCGGACTGGTCGTGTTCGGGCTGTTCGGGGACGAGCCACCCATGTTCGGGTTGGTCGTGTTCGGGCTCTGAGCGCACGAACCGCAGCCCGGAGATGGCTTCTCCGCCGGCCCCGGATAGTACGGGTTCTCGGGAATGATCTGTTCAGGATGGGGGAGGGCAGGTCCGACCTTACCGCTCAGGAGCTCGTTTATTTCATGAGTGTATCCGTCTTTTGTCCCCTGCAATACCCCTCTTTGATAGTTGTAGCTCGGGTCATCGCCTCGCACCGCGGGGTACTTCGAAAATGTGCGGCTCATTTGGCCGTGCTGGAAGTCGGCATGGGCCGTCTGCTGGCCGAGTTTCAAGCCAACCTCATAGCCGGCGTCATAGCTATTCGGTTGAGGCGATTGCTCGACGTACTGAGGGGCGCTCAGCGTGGCCGGAGCAGCGTCCGCAAGGGCCGTTCCACCGCTTCCCAGAAGCGTCACAACCCCCATCAGGGCGGCGGCGGTCAGACCGCCCGCCCGCCGCATTCCTGGGTGCCGTATAGGCTTGCCATTCATTTCAGATACCGTATCCGTTGATCCTTCTACCTTTTCTCTCTCTTGCTCACCACCAACGGTAGCCCGAATTCATCGACACCAACAGGGCTGGACGGCCCGCCTAGCTTTGAGCGGACGGGTCGGCGCCCGCACTTTCGGATTAAAGCTGAAATATCTGCCGGCGGCGCCTGACGACCGTGGTGCCCGGCGCTGACGGTGCGCTTCAAGGGCGGACCGGCTGGCCTGCCGCCTTCATGTACGAGGTCCAGATCCGCGTCGGCAGTTCGGAGTCCGGGGTGTCCGGGGAAGCCCCGCCGACGCCCTCCAGCGGGAGCAGCTTCATGTCCTTCAGGTCCGCCCGGAACACCGTGACCGCCGTGGCCAGCTGCCCGTTGTAGCCGACCGACCACCCCGCCGTACGGTCCACCGTGGTGCCGGGCTTCGCCGCCACATCCGGCCCGGCCTCCGCCGCCGCCCGCGCGCTCCCGCCGCGGACCGCCCCCTTGAGCGCCGCGTCCACCTCCCCCGCGGCCGCCGCGTTCAACGCCTGGACGGCGGAAGGCAGCCGCAGCGTGAGCGGCTCGCCGTTGCGGGTGATCCGCAGGACTGAGTAGGGGTCGGTGTGGCTGCCTCGGGCCGCGAAGGCGGCGTAGGCGTCGGCGGCCCTGATCGCGCTGGGTGTGGAGTTCCCGACGCCGAAGGCGGGCACCAGTTCGCCCATGCTGCTCGGCAGCAGGCCCAGGTCCGCGGCGGTCTGCTGCACCTTGTCCAGGCCGACGTCCATGGCGAGCTGCATCATCGGCCCGTTGACGGACTGCTCGACGGCGCTCCGCAGGCTCGTCTGGCCCCAGCTGCGCTTGCCGTCGTTGGCGGTCTTCACGATCTTCCCGTCCCGCCCCCAGTACGGGCCCTCCGGGGTCATCACGTTCACCCCGTTGTCGCCGTCGTAGCTGGTGGTGGGCGCCACCGGGGTGCGGCTGCCGCCCCGCTCGCGCTGCACGCCCTGACTGAGCCCGGCGGCGTACACCAGCGGGGTGAAGGCCGAACCGATCGGCACCGTCGAGGTGTTGGCGTTGTTGAAGCCCTGCTTCCGGTAGTCGGGGCCGCCGTAGAGCGCGACGACCCGCCCGTCCAGGGCCACCGAGGCGGCGCCGACCTTCAGCAGCTTGTCGGCCTCCCGGCTGCCCGGGTCGATGCCCTTGGTGGCCTCCTGCACCGCCGCGGCCAGGGCGCCGACCTTCGGCTTCTCGAAGGTGGTGTGGATCTGGTAGCCGCCGAGGTCGAACTGGGCCTGGGTGATGTCGCTGTGGCCCTCCACGTACGTCCTGGCCATGTCCACCAGGTACCCGACCTGGCCGCTCAGCCCCGCCGCCTTCGGCTGTGGCTGCGGTTCGGGGAACACCGTGTACCCCGCGCGCTCGGCGGCGGAGAGCTTTCCGACCTCCACCATCCGGTCCAGGATCCAGGACCACCGCTCCTCGGCCCGCTGGTGGTTGTCCGCGCTGAGCGCCGGGTCGTACTGCCCGGCGCCCTTCAACAGGGCTGCCAGGAAAGCCCCTTCGCTCGGGTTCAGCTGCGAGACGTCCTTGCCGTAGTACGCCGCCGCGGCCCGCTCGATGCCGTAACTGCCGCGCCCGAACCAACTGGTGTTCAGGTAGCCGGCCAGGATGTCCCGCTTGCTCATCCGCTTGTCCAGCTTGATCGCGATGACGACCTCGCTGAGCTTGCGGGACATGTCCTGATGCTGGTTCAGGTAGGTGTTCTTGACGTACTGCTGGGTGATGGTCGAGCCGCCCTGGGTGTCGCCGCCCGTGGCCATCGAGTAGATCGCCCGGCCGATGCCCTTGAGGGAGATCCCCGCATCCGAGTAGAAGGTCTCGTTCTCGGCGGACAGCACCGCCCACTGCACCGACTCCGGCACCTGGTCGAGCGGCACCTCCTGACGGTTGGTCTCACCGACCCGGGCCATCTCGGTGCCGTCCGCCCAGTAGTAGACGTTGTTCTGCTGGGTGGCGAAGGCGTTCAGGTCCTCCGGCACCTGCGTGGTCGCGTAGAACCAGGCCGCCAGGCCCGTCAGCGCCACCGCCCCGGCGCCGGACACCAGGAGCAGCTGCCGCCAGGACGGAAGCCAGCGGCGGACCCCGCGCCGTCCTCTGCGCGGATAGTCGATCCGCCGCAGCGGACGCCATCGTCGGCGTCCGGGCTTCTCCTCCTCGGCTTCCCCACCCTGGTGTGCACGCATCCCGTCTCCGATCTCGTGGGACAGACTCCTCCACTCGGATAGACGCGTTTCCGGCCGTCCGAGGACAGCCCGAAACCGGTGTGATCATGGTCATATCGCGTAGGACCACCCCACGGACCGCCCCACGAGAGCCGTACGCCGCCCCGCCGTCGACGGCGCCCGGCCCACGACCGCTCCCCGCGACCGCCAGAATGGCGGCATGAGGTTGATCCACACGCTGCTCGGCGTGCTCGTCCTGCTGATCGTCGTCGGCAGCATCCTGCGCACCCTGGTCGTCCCGCGCGGGCTCTACTCGGCCCTGGTCTACCGGCTCTGGGCGGTACTGCGCACCGCGCTGCGGCTCTGGGCCGCGCCGTTCGGCAGCTACCGGGCCCAGGACCGCGCACTGACCTGGCTGGCGCCGCTGGTGCTGCTCGGGATGCTCACGGTGTGGCTCAGCGGGATGCTGCTCGCCTACACGCTGCTGCTGCACGGCACGTCCGAACTCGACTGGTCGACCTCGATCCGGGAGGCCGGGTCCAGTCTCTTCACCCTCGGCTATGCCAGCGGCGAGCGGCTGCAGCTGTCCGCGCTCGACTTCATGGCCGCCGCCAGCGGGCCGCTGGTGATCGCCCTGCAGATCGCCTACCTGCCGACCCTCTACGCCGCCTACCAGCGCCGCGAGACCGAGGTGACGCTGTTGCAGTCCCGGGCCGGCGAGCCCGCCTGGGGCCCGGAACTGCTGGCCCGCCAGTCCCTGGTGGACACCGAGACGGCGCTCCCCCAGCTCTACCGGGACTGGGAGCGGCTGGCCGCCGACATCGGCGAGAGCCACTCCAACTACCCGGTGCTGCTCTCCTTCCGCTCCCCGCAGCCCAACCGCAGCTGGGTGGTCGGCCTGATCGCGGTGATGGACGCCGCCGCCCTGCACCTCGCGCTCTGCCCGCGCTCCGCCCCGGCCGAGGCCCGGCTGGTGATCCGGGCCGGCTTCACCGCGATGCGCGACATCGCCCGCGCGCTGCGAGTCGACTTCGACCCGGACCCGGACCCGGAGACCCCGATCCGCCTCACCTACGCCGAGTACCTGGGCGCGGTCGCGATGGTCACCGCCGCCGGCTTCCCCCGTGAACGCCCGGTCGAGGACGCCTGGCCGCACTTCAACGGCTGGCGGGTCAACTACGAGGCCCTGGCCTACGAACTGGCCCGCCGCAGCGACGCCGTCCCCGCCCTGTGGACCGGCCCCCGCGACTTCCACGCCCCGGTCATCCCCCCGTCCCGCCCCACCGACCGCCGCCCGGACGCCGCCAGGCCCACCCTGCCGCCGACCTGACGGGCCGGGTCGTCGCCGCCCACGGGCGGGGTTCCAGCGGCGAGGCGGACGGACCGTGATCGAACCGTACTGGCCGAGGTGGAGAAGATCGAGAGATCGAGAACGTCCCGCCGGGCCCGGCTCTCCACCCCGCACCGGCGCTGACCGGCTGTCCGGCCCGGGAGCGGTCTCAGACCGCCACCGGGCCGCCGTCGGCCAGTGAGCGTTCCGCGCCGGCCAGGATCTCGACCACCCGCAGGCCGAAGTCCGCCCCGCAGGGGTGCGGCTCGCCGGAGGCGGCGGAGGACCGCAGGGCGTCCAGGGCGCGGTGCAGGGCGACCGTCGGGCCCTCGCCGCGCTCGGGCAGGTGCGCAACGCCGTGCTCGCCGCGCAGCTCCATCGCGACGCCGCCGCCCGCCATCGGGGCGGTCAGGCTGAGCGCGAGAGTGCTGGAGGCGCCGCCGACGTGCCGCAGCACCAGGTGGACGGTGTCCAGCGGCCCGGCGACCGCCGTGACCTCCGTCGCGTCGCCCAGCACCGGCAGCAGGACGGACAGCGCGTGCGGGCCGACGTCCCACAGCGAGCCCTTCTCCCGGCGCCACGGCGAGGCGGCGTACGGGCTGGTGCTGCCCGGGGCGAACACCGAGCCGAGCCAGTCCGAGCGGCCGGTGAACCAGCCGCCCAGCTCGGCCTGGCGCTCGATCCACGGGATCTGCTCGCCGCCGAAGCGCACCGTGAAGAAGACCACCGAGGTGACCTCGTGCTCGCGCACCGCCTCGGCCACCGCCCGGGCGTCCGGCACGGTGAACGCGACCGGCTTGTCCAGCAGCAGGTGGCAGCCGGCCTCGGCGGCCCGCACCGCCAGGCCGGCCTGGACGGACGGGGGAAGCGCGATGGAGACCGCGTCCACCTCGGCGAGCAGCCGGTCGAGGTCGGCGTACCCGGACACGCCGTGCGCCGCGCCCAGCGCCTCGGCGGCCTCCGCCCGGCGGCCCCAGACGCCGGTGAACTCCAGCCCGGGGTGCTCGGCCAGTACGGGCGCGTGCACCCGCTCAGCCCAGGTGCCGGTGCCCAGCAGTCCGATCCGCACGATGTCTCCGTTCGTTCTGATTCTCGTTCAGCCCCGCACGCGGCTGTTCAGCCCCGCACGCGGGTGTTCAGCCCTGCACGCGGGCCAGCGTGAAGCCGTCGTAGCCCTTGCTGCCGACCGTCTGTACCGAGGTCGCGGTGACTCTCGGCTCGGCCGCGATCAGCTCGTGCAGGGCGCGGGTGGCGACGACCGCCGGGTCGGTGCTGGCGGCGTCGGCGATCGCACCGCCGCGCACCACGTTGTCGACGATGATCAGCGAGCCCGGCCGGGTCAGCTGGAGGGCCCGGCGGAAGTACTCGGGGTTGCTCGGCTTGTCCGCGTCGATGAAGACCAGGTCGAAGGGCTCCACACCCTGCTCGACCAGTGCCGCCAGCGAGTCGGCGGCCCGGCCGAGCCGCACCTCGGCGACCTTCTCCAGCCCGGCGCGGGCCAGGTTGCCGCGCGCCACCTCGGCGTGCTTGGGGTCGAGCTCCAGGGAGATCAGCGTGCCGTCCGCGGGTAGCGCCCGGGCCAGCCAGATCGTGCTGTAGCCGCCGAGCGTGCCGACCTCCAGGATCCGGCGCGCGCCCTGGGCCAGCGCCAGCAGGTGCAGCAGCTTGCCCTGGTTGGGGGCCACCGCGATGCTCGGGAGCCCGGCCGCGTCGGCGGCGGCGGTCGCGGCCTCCAGTGCCGGGTCGTGCCCGACCAGCTGCTCGGAGAAGTAGGCGTCCACGGCGTCCCACGTGGACTGCTGCGTCGGCTGCGTCATCGGACCCTCCAGTGGTGCAAGATCGGCAGGTTCCCGCCGATGCTACTCCGGGGGCCCGACAACGCCGGGACGGTTTCCGACTACGTTCCGTTACTCCGCTACTCCGCGACGGGAGCCTTGACGGCCCCGGCGGCCTCCGCGGCCTTGGCCGCCTCCTCCGCCTCGATCCTGGCGTGGGTCTTGGCGGCCCGGCGCTTCATCACCCAGGCCGAGGTGGCGCCGACCAGGACCGCTGCCGCCAGACCCGCCCAGGAGAACCGGGAGAGCCACGGCTCGATGGCCTTGCCGACCTTGAAGACCAGCAGCGTCGTACCGCCGGCCCAGATCACGCCGCCCAGCACGTTGGCGATCAGGAACTTCCAGTACGGCATCTTCAGCGCGCCCGCCAGCGGACCGGCGAAGATGCGCAGCAGGGCGATGAAGCGGCCGAAGAAGACCGCCCACATGCCCCACTTGTGGAAGGAGCGCTCGGCGGTGGCCAGGTGTGAAGGCCCGAAGTGCTTGGGGAACTTGCGTCCCAGCTTCTCGAAGAGCGGCTTGCCCCCCTTGCGACCGATCGAGTAGCCGATCGAGTCGCCGATGATCGCGCCCGCGATCGCACAGGCCGCGATCCCCCACGGACTCACCACGCCCTTGACCGCCATCAGGGACGCCGTGACGAGCGCGATCTCGCCGGGCAGCGGGATGCCCAGCGATTCGATCCCGATGATCAGGCCGATCAGGGCGTACACCGCGGTCGGTGGAACGCTCTCGATCCAGGCGTCGATGTGCAAGGCCAGTACCTCCGTGGCAGGTCGGAACCGGTCCCGGCCCCCACAGGAGCCGCATGCCGTCCCGGCGGTTGTCCGATGGCGGCACCAGGCCGCTCCCCCGAGTCCCCCTCGGGCGCAGCCTAACGTGCCAGGCGGCCCGTCCCCCCGGCCGATCACCAGTCGTTAGGACGTGCGTCCCGAGGCCATGGTTCCAGTCTGACCAGCATTTCTTCAAGATTCGGCAAAACGCAGCGCGACCACGGACGGCCGCTGCTTGATCCAGCGCGCGAAGGGCAGCAGGGCGCGCACCAGCCCGCGCCCGCCCTCCGGGTACACCTCGCGCACCCCGGTGACCGCCGGGTGCGCCCCGGTCAGCTTGCCGAGCTCGTCCGCGTCCATGCCGAAGGGCATCGGCGGCGCCTGGTAGTACCGGTCCCGCAGCTTGCCCCGGACGGCCCGCTCGCTGAACCAGCGCGGCACCGCGTCCAGCACCATCGAGGCGCCCGGGAACCGCTCGGCGCAGGCCGCGATCAGCTCCCGGACCTCGCTCGGCTTGAGGTACATCAGCAGCCCCTCGGTGCTGATCAGCACACCGAGGCCCGGATCCACCTCGTCCATCCAGCGCGGGTCGGTGGCCGAGCAGGCGAGGATCCGGCGCCGCTCGTCCGGCGGGAGCAGCCGCTCCCGCAGCCCCGCCGTCTCCGGCAGGTCCACCGACAGCCAGCTGGCCCGCCCGTTGTCCACCCGCCAGGACTGGGTCTCCAGCCCGTCCCCCAGCCCGACCACGGTGCCGCGCGGGTTCCGGGTCAGGAAGTCCGCCACCTCCCGGTCGAAGCAGGCCGCCCGCAGCCCCTGCAACTGGCTGACCAGCGCGCGCTGCCCGAACCGCTCCGCGAAGGGGAAGTCGATCCGGTCCACCAGTTCGACCGCCACCGGGTCCGGCAGCACGGTGTCCGGCCGCCGGGCCTCCACCGCCCGGTGCCACAGCGTCCACAGCGCCGTCTCCGGCACCTGCCCCAACTCGGGCCGCTCCCCGCCGCTCATCGCTCACTCCCTCGGACGTGCACCACACTCCGGCATGAACCCGCCGATTCTGACACCCCGGGCGCGGCGGGCGCGGGGGCGACGCGCGGCGCGACCCTTGCCTCGGCCCCTGCCTCGGCCCCTGCCTCAGCCGACGCTGAAGGCGCCGTCCGGCGGGGGCGGGGAGTCGGTGGCGGACGCGTCCGTGACCGGGGCGCTCCGGCCGACCAGGGCCGCCAGCTCCTCGCCCTCGGTGAGCCGGGCCGGGAAGATGTCACCCGCCAGCAGGCGGGTCAGCTCCGCCACCGGCAGCGGCGCCGTCGAACCGGCCAGCAGGATGTTGCCGTACCGGCGCCCGCGCAGCACCGGGGCCTCCGCCACCAGGCAGACGTACGGGAACACCGCCCGCACCGTCGCCGCCTGGGCCTTGGCGAAGGCCAGCGGCGGGCCGTCCGCCAGGTTGGCGGCGTAGCAGCCGCCCTCGCGCAGCGCGGTCGCGGCCAGCCGCAGGAACTCCACCGAGGTCAGGTGCGCCGGGGTACGGGAACCGTGGAACACGTCCGCGATCACCAGGTCCTGGCTGCCCGCCGGGGTCGCGGCCAGCGCCTCCCTGGCGTCGCCGACCGTCGCGGTGATGTCCGCCCCGGGCGCCTGCCAGGGCAGGTGCTCGGCGACCAGCTCCAGCAGCGGCCCGTCCACCTCCACCACCCGCTGCCGCGAACCCGGACGGGTGGCGGCCACATAGCGCGGCAGCGTCAGCGCGCCGCCACCGAGGTGCAGCACGTCCAACGGCCGCCCGGCGGGGGCGAGGGCGTCGGCGAGGTGGCCGAGCCTGCGGGTGTACTCGAACTCCAGGTGCGTCGGATCCGCGAGGTCGACGTACGACTGCGGAGTGCCGTCCAGGGTGAGCAGCCAGCCGCCGTCCCGGTCGATGTCCGGCATCAGCTTGGCGAAGCCGAGGTCGGTCCGCCGCCCGACCGGCACCGGCTCCTCCGTCACGCGTTCTCCCCCACCGGCCGCACGTCCAGGTACGCGGCCAGCCAGCGGTCCAGCTCGGCGAACGCCTGGGTACGGGCCGCCTCACCGGAGAGCACCAGGTCGTGCATGCCGCCCTTGATCCGCACGATCGTCACGTGCGGGCCCAGCCGCGGCGCCTGCGCGGCGATGTCGTCGGCGCGCAGCACGGCGTCGGCGTGGTGCAGGGCGTTGTGCCACTTGGTGGTGGAGATCGAC
>NZ_JBHTTU010000079.1:0-31174 GCF_042794375.1 Kitasatospora sp. NPDC056531
TCGATGGCACTCATCGGACGATTATCGCCAGCGGCCAAAGCCATCGACAGGCAGGACCTCCGACAGGGCGAACGTTGCCTGATGCGGCACTAGCTGGGCGCGAGCGAGTCGCGCGGACGTGATCGCCCTGCTTCGCTGCATGTGCGGGCGCAACAGGCCTAGGCTGCGATGGGCGTGAGCCTCAGCGTCCTCGTATCGGCCGAGGGCGAGATATGCGGCAAGCCCGAGCGAGTCGAGCTCTGCCTGGTCGAAGTGAGCAGTGATCCACACGGGCCGAATGGCTTCGAAGTCCGCCCGGTTCAGGGATTCCTGGGCCCGCCCGATGGAACGACGAACCGCGTTGGAATCGCCCGTAAGACCGTGGATCGCAGCGTGCCGGGCATGGCCGAGAGAGGCGAACAAGGGGTCTCGCCGAGCGATCGGCAGACCGCGCGCGACATCATTCGCCGCAAGGGCGTCCCCCGGGCGCCTCATGTGTCGGTACAGGCTGCCGGCGTGGGACCAGATACGGAATTGAATGGCTCCGTCGTCGGACATCGCGGCCAGTCTCGCGGCACGCTCGTGATATCGCTGAGCGGCGTCGAAGCGGCGCCCATCAATGGCCGCCCACATCGCCGATGACATGAACGATGCGGCACAAGCGAACAAGGCGGCTCGAATCCGCTGACTGGCAGTGCCGGCCTGTTGAAGGGCAAGAGCCTCGTCTGCAAGGGCGACGGCGCGAGATTCGACACTGAGCCGTCCACCATGCCTGTGGTCGCTGGCGATCACACCAGCGAAGCGAGCCTTGAGCTGCTCCACATCCGCGCGGCCGATCCTGCGCGGAGCGGTCATCTCAGGCGAGCCAACCGCCAAAGTGGCCCCGCCCACTGCCATCATGAAAGCTCGTCGTCGCACGTCGTCCTCCGGGGGTACTCGTCGGCCCTTGTCGGGCCGGCTGAACCCGAGGTCTGGACCAGTACACCCGAAGACTGCACGAAGCGCTTCCCTGTGCTTCGCAGGGGGCCAACGGGTCACACCGCTAAGCCAGTTGTAGACGGTCCGCTCTGATACCAAGCCCGGCTTGCCGGTCAGGTCACCAAGCGCGATGTTGGTCCGACGAGCCAACTCGGCTTGGGTGAGGCCGAGATCATTCATGAGACGCCGCAGTGCGAGGTTCTCCCTCATGAACATAACGTAACGCGCCAACTACGCTTCGCGCGCGGATTGCGTAATGCGCAGGTCAAGTTTTCCGGTCAGTCGGCAGGTGCGAAGCCATGAACTCTTCCTTACCCCCGGAGCACTGACGGTCGTTCACTGGATGCAGCCGCCCGGAAGGCCGCCTCTGAGGCCGTCGGGAAGGATCGGGCGGTTTGCCAGTGCCCGTCCCTGGACTCGCCGAGGACGGGCACCGAACTCCCTCTCCCCGCACCGCCTGAAGGAGCCGCGCCATGCCGCCGACACCCCGCATCGCCGAAACGGTCGTCGTCTACCTCTGATCTTGGCCAGTGCTCCGCCCTTCAGGGCGGGGGTGAAGGCCATCCTTGGGTCGGAGGCGCGAAGCGCCGGAGGGCTCTGCGTCTCCGTGGTGACGGTCAGACGGGGCGCTGCTGGTTCTCGATGTACTGCTTGACGACGGTCAGGGGTGCCCCACCGCACGATCCGGCGAAGTAGGAACCGGACCAGAAGTGTCCGCCCCACAGGTAGCGGCGAACGTGGGTGTCGTACTCCTGGCGGAGCCGCCGGGAGCTGACGCCCTTGAGGGAGTTGACCAGCTTGGAGAGCTGGACTTTGGGCGGGTAGTGCACAAGCAGGTGTACGTGGTCCTGTTCTCCGTTGAACTGCTTCAGCTCGGCCTCGAAGTCGGTGCAGACCTCCCGCATGATCTCTTCGGTGCGGGTCAGCATGGCGTCGGTGAACGCCTTCTGCCTGTACTTAGTGACGAAAACCAAGTGAACGTGCAGGTTGTAGACGACATGGCGCCCGGTTCTGACATCGGGATTAGGGTTCCAGCGTGGTGACATAGACCAATGCTAGGCTCTCGATTGTGAGTCAAGACACACTGATCAAGCGGCAGTTCGGGCATCGTGCCCGGCTTACGCTGTCGCCTGCTGAGGTGTTGAAGACTGATGATCAGGCGCACGCGGCCCGCACCATGTGGAACCTGCTGCACGCCTGGTGGCAGATGATGCCGAAGGAAGAGCGGACTCTCGCGAACGCGGACGCCGCGATCCGTCAGGCCCGCAAGGACATCGATTTCCTGGCCGTCCTGCCCGCGCAGGCCGCGCAAGCGGTGCTCAAGACGTACTTCCAGGCGTGGAAGAATTGCTGGGACGGCCGCGCCGACGCCCCGAACTTCAAGGGCCGGTTCCGCACGGTGATGTCCGTGGACATCCCGCAGGGCCGGGACCTGAACGTCATCCGCGTGCACCGACGCTGGGGCATGGTCAACATTCCCAAGGTAGGACGGGTCCGCTTCCGGTGGACCAAGGACCTGCCCGTGGGCAGGCACGCGGACGTGGAGAACCGGATCACCGGGGCCCGGCTGATCAAGGACGTGCTCGGCTGGCACATCGCCTTCCGCGTCCAGTCCCTTCAGAGCAAGCCCGCGCCCCACCAGGGGCCCGACATCGGCATTGACGTGGGCGTCACCGTGCCCATCGCCCTCTCGAACGGCGAAACGTACGAGCACGACGAATGGCTGACCGGTAAGGAAAAGGCCAAGCTCCTGCACTTGGAGCAGCGCGCCGCGCGGCGTAAGCGCCACCGCAAGCCCGGCGAGCGCACCAGTCGCCGGCTGCACCGCACCTACGACCAGATCGCGGGACTCCGCGCGAAAGCCAAGCGCAGGGCCCTGGACTGGCAGCACCAGACGACCACCGCCATCGCCCGCACCTACGGCACGGTCGTGGTCGAAGCACTCACCATCACGAACATGGTCAAGTCCGCCAAGGGAACCATCGAGGAGCCGGGGAAGAATGTCGCCCAGAAGTCCGGGCTGAACCGCTCCATCAGCCGGGAGGCATGGGGCCGCACGGTGACCATGCTGACGTACAAGACCGCCCAGCTCGGCGGCACCCTGCACAAGGTCCCCGCCCCCGGCACCTCCCGGCGCTGCTCCGCGTGCGGCCACACCACGCCCGGCAGCCGGGAGTCCCAGGCCGTGTTCGTGTGCAAGAACCCCGACTGCGGCTGGTCGGGCAACGCCGACCACAACGCGGCCCGGAACGTCTTGCACCTGTACCGGATGGGCCTCGCGCTCATCCCGGCTGCCGGAAGGGCAGTCGTCAGGCGCGCTAAGCGCGTCAAGCCCGCTACCGCAAGGTAAGCAGGAATCTCCCGGCTTCAGCCGGGAGAGCACTTCAAGTCTGCACAGACGACGCCCCGCTCGCTCTCGCGCTCTGTGCCGACTGGTTCGGGGACCTGATTGCGGCGGCCGGCCTGACCGTCGCCCACGTGGTCGCCGAGCCCGATCCGAGCCTCGCCCTCGCGCAGCGGGCTGGCTGGCTGCAGGTGGTCGAGTGGGTTGCCTCCGGTCAGATCGGGGCGGTCGTCACCATGAACCGCCAGATGGTCTCCAACTCCCCGCAGGAGTGGGCGTGTCTGGCTGCGGAGCTCCATGCCCAGGGCGTGGAGCTCCGCACCCTCGCTTCCATCGCTTCGCCCCGAGGGAGTGCGGTGTGAACAGCGGCCGGCGCGGCTTGGTCCACCGCATCGCGCTCAACGCGGCCTCCCCTTGCCCGAAGGCCCGGTTGGAGTGCGTCGGGCCGGCCCGAGATGTGCTGCGGTCCATCGCCGAGAGCTGGGGCATCACGGGCGGAGCCTTGGACGACGTTCTCACCGTCGCCTATGAGCTGATCGTCAATGCCGTCCGCCACACCCCGCCCGGACGTCTCCCCGTCTCCCTGCGCCTCTCCCCCGACGGCCGCAGGCTCATGGTCGAGGTCCATGACCTGAGCCGCCGCTTGCCCCGCATCCCCACGGGCGCATTCGCTGACGACGGGGCCGAGTCCGGCCGAGGGCTGCTCATCGTGTCGGCCCTGGCCGAGCAGTGGGGCGCGACGCTCACCGCCGACGGCAAGATCGTCTGGGTTAGAATCGCCCTCCCGATCGCGCTGCCCGTTCCGGCGCTCGCAAGGGCGACCCACCGAGCCCTTGTCGTCGCGGACGTGGTCCGCGCCGCCCGTACTCGGGCAGTGAAGCCGAATCCCTTCTCGCCGCTTGCCGACTGACATCTGGCTGTCTGAATACGTCATCGAGCACCGCCCGGGGCCCGCGTCGTGGGGGCCGGCGACTGCGTGAGAATGCCGGAGCCCGAGGCGAACCATCGCCTCGGGCTCCGGTCCCCGCGCCGCTGCGGGAGACCGTCACATCGGCCAGAGCCAGGACGTCGGGCAGTGCAGGACCAACGAACCCGGCAGGCCGATCAGCCCATGTCCTCCAGTCGGACGCCCTTGGTCTCCTTCATGTACTTGGCCACGAAGACGATCGACAGCGCCGCGAAGGCCGCGTACACCAGGTAGGTCGCCGAGAGGTTCCAGCGCGACAGGGACGGGAACGAGACGGTGATCGCCCAGTTGGCGATCCACTGCGCGGAGGCGGCGACGGAGAGCGCGGCGGCACGGACCCGGTTCGGGAACATCTCGCCGAGCATCACCCAGACGACCACGCCCCAGGACATCGCGAAGAACAGCACGAAGGCGTTGGCGGAGATCAGCGCGACGGTGCCCTGGAGGTCGGGCAGCGTGACGTTGTCGCCGGAGCCGGTGGCGGAGGAGAACGCCCAGCCGGCCGCGGCGAGGGTGACGGCCATGCCGGCCGAGCCGATCAGGGCGAGCGGCTTGCGACCGATCCGGTCGACCAGCAGGATCGCGATCACGGTGCCGAGGATGTTGATGACCGAGCCGATGAAGCTGATCAGCAGCGAGTTGCTCTGGTCGATGCCGACCGACTGCCACAGGATCGACGAGTAGTAGAAGATCACGTTGATGCCGACCAGCTGCTGGAAGACCGACAGGCCGATGCCGACCCAGACGATCGGGAGCAGGCCGAAGCGGCCGCCGAGCAGGTCGCGGAAGCGCGGGCGGTGGTCGGAGGCGATCAGCGCCTGGACCTCGGCGATCCGGGCGTCGGTGTCGATGCCCTCGCCCTCGACCTGGGCCAGCACCTTGCGGGCGTCGTCCAGGCGCTCGGCCTGGATCAGGTAGCGCGGGGACTCGGGGATCATCGAGGAGAGCACGAAGTAGACCGCGGCCGGGATCACGCAGATGCCCAGCATCCACTGCCAGGCCTCCAGGCCGAGCAGGTGGCCGCGGGTCTCACCGCCGGCGGCGTCCGCCAGCACCCAGTTGACCAGCTGGGATATCGCGATGCCGAGCACGATCGCGGCCTGCTGGAAGGAGGCCAGTCGGCCCCGGTACTTGGTCGGCGCGACCTCGGCGATGTAGGTCGGTGCGATCACCGAGGCGATGCCGATGGCCGCGCCGCCGAGGACGCGCCACAGGGCGAGGTCCCAGGGCGAGAAGGGCAGCATCGAGCCGACGGCGCTGACCGCGAACAGCAGCGCGCCCGCCTTCATGACCTTGATGCGGCCGTAGCGGTCGGCGAACCGGCCCGCCAGCGCGGCGCCGACCGCCGAGCCCAGCAGCGCCGAGGAGACGATCAGGCCGGTCTCGCCGCTGCCGACACCGAACTTGCCCTGGATACCGGAGACGGCGCCGTTGATCACGGAGCTGTCGTAGCCGAACAGGAAGCCGCCGAGGGCCGCGGCGGCGGTGATGAAGACGACGAAGCCGAGGCGGCCGGGCGCGGGGGCCTCGACCGCCCCGGAGGGCTTCTGGGTGACGCTCACGATCTTGACTCCTGGTACTCAACACTGAGCTCGGTAGCCGCGATCGTAACCCCTATTCGTTTAAGTCTTGTACACCGGGACCCTCAAGCTGCGCTTCGAGAATTCGTAAGGTGAACAAGCAAATTGAGCATTCCCGCCCTGGCGTCGGTGCGGCCGCTCAGGCCGGGGTCGAGAGCGACAGGCCGAACCGGCCCTCCGGGTCCGTCCACCAGCGGCTCAGCCGCAGCCCGGCCGCCGCCAGCTCCCCGGCCACCCGCTCCCGGCGGAACTTGGCCGACACCTCGGTGCGCAGCTCCTCGCCCCGGTCGAAGTGCACCGGCAGGTCCAGCGCCGGGATCTTCACGGTCTGCGAGCGCAGCGAGCGCAGCCGCATCTCGATCCACTCCTGCTCGGCGTCCCAGCGCGCGACGTGCTCGAAGGCGTCCGGGTCGAAGTCGGCGCCCAGCTCGCGGTTGAGCACGTTGAGCACGTTGCGGTTGAACTCGGCGGTCACCCCGGCGCCGTCGTCGTAGGCGGCGACCAGTACCGCCGGGTCCTTGACCAGGTCGGTGCCGAGCAGCAGGAAGTCGCCCGGGTCGAGGGCCGCGCGCAGGCGGCGCAGGAAGGCGGCCCGTTCATGCGGCAGCAGGTTGCCGAGGGTGCCGCCGAGGAAGGCGACCAGGCGGGGGCTGCCGTCCGGGGGCAGGCCGAGCCGGGTGGTGAAGTCGGTCAGTACGCCGTGCACGGCCAGGCCGGGGTACTCGGCGGCGAGCGCGGCGCCGGCCAGGGTCAGCGCGCTCTCGCTGACGTCCACCGGGACGTAGGTGTCCAGGGTGCCGAGCGTGCGCAGCGCGTCCAGCAGCAGCCGGGTCTTCTCGGAGGAGCCGGAGCCCAGCTCGACCAGGGTGTGGGCCCCGGTCGCGGCGGCGATCTCGCCGGCCCGGGCGGTCAGGATGGCCCGCTCGGCGCGGGTCGGGTAGTACTCGGGCAGCCGGGTGATCTCCTCGAACAGCTCGCTGCCCCGCGCGTCGTAGAACCACTTGGGCGGCAGCCACTTGGGTTCGGAGGTCAGGCCGTGCTGCACGTCCTGGCGCAGCGCGGTGCTGAAGTGGTCGGCGGGCAGCAGTCGGGTGAGATCGAATGTGTCCATGACAGGGTGGTTCCTCTGTTCAGAAGATGAAGGGAGAGTGGGGGTCAGTAGTGGCTGGGGAGCTGCCGGACGGTGACGCCCCGGGCGTCGGCCAGCAGCAGGGAGCCGTCCGGGACGGGCGTCCACCCCGGGTCGTCGTCGTACGGCTCGGAGGCCACCACCGTGCCGAGTCCCGGCAGGGTGCGGTGGTGCAGGGTGTCTCCCCAGGTGGTCGCGGCGATCGCGGTGCCGTCGGTGAGCAGCAGGTTGAGCCGCCCGGTGGTGTGCGCGGCGACGTCCGCGACGGTGCCCGCCAGTGCCTCGCCCAGGGCCGCGCCCCCGCGCAGCCGGTGCAGGGTGAGGGCCCACAGCAGGGCCGAGTCGGTGCGTGCCTCCAGCTCCAGCAGCTCGGCCGGCGGGAGCAGGGCGGCGAGCGCGTCCAGCTTGCCGGGCCAGCCGGCCACCGTGCCGTTGTGGCTGAACAGCCAGCGTCCGGCGGAGAACGGCGCGGCCGCGCTCTCGCCCGCCGCGCAGCCCTCGGTGGCGGAGCGGACGGCCGCCAGCAGCGTCCGGGTGCGGATCACCCGGGCGAGGTCGGCGAAGGTCGTGTCCGCCCAGATCGGCCCGGCCCGGCGGTAGCGCGCGGGCAGCTCGTCGCCGTCCGCGTACCAGCCGAGGCCGAAGCCGTCCACGTTGACCGTGCCGTGCCGCTGAGTCCGCGGCGCCCAGGACTGCCGGTACAGCGCGTACGGCGGGTGCACCAGCAGCTCCTGTGGCGCCAACGGTTCGCCCAGGTAAGCGAGGTGACGGCACATCAGGCCTCCTCCGGGCTGCGGGCGGTGCGGAAGCCGGAGAAGATCTGCCGCCGGACCGGGTAGTCCCAGTTGCGGAAGGTGCCCCGGCAGGCGACCGGCGCCACCGCGAAGCAGCCGCCGCGCAGCACCTTGTACTCGGGCCCGAAGAAGACCTCGGAGTACTCCTGGTACGGCCAGGCCCGGAACCCCGGGTAGGGGCGGAAGTCGCTGGCCGTCCACTCCCACACGTCGCCCATCAACTGCCGTACGCCGTACGGCGACTGGCCCTGGGGGTAGCTGCCCGCCGCGGCCGGGCGCAGATGGCGCTGGCCGAGGTTGGCGTGCTCGGGGCCGGGCGGGCCGTCGCCCCAGGGGTAGCGGCGGGAGCGGCCGGTGGCCGGGTCGTGCCGGGCCGCCTTCTCCCACTCGGCCTCGGTCGGCAGGCGCCGCCCGGCCCACCGGGCGTATGCGTCCGCCTCGTACCAACTGACGTGCAGCACCGGCTCGTCCGGCGGGACGGGCTCGACCGTGCCGAAGCGGCGGCGCAGCCACTGGCCGTCCTGGCGCTTCCAGAACAGCGGGGCGGTCAGCTCGGCCCGGCGGCGGTGATCCCAGCCCTCCGGGGTCCACCAGCGCGGGTCGTCGTAGCCGCCGTCCGCGATGAAGCGCTGGTAGGCGGCGTTGGTGACCGGGGTGGTGTCCAGGAAGTAGGCCGGCAGGTCGACGGTGTGCGTCGGGCGCTCGTTGTCCAGCGCCCACGGCTCGGTGTCCGTGCCCATGGTGAACGGGCCCGCCGGGATCAGGACTTCGGCGGGCAGGGCGGCCGCGTCGGCGGGCGCGGGCGGCGGCGGGGGAGCGGCCAGGGCGGGTTCGCCCTTGCGGAGCTGGTGGGTGATCAGCATCGTCTCGTCGTGCTGCTGCTCGTGCTGGGCGATCATCCCGAAGGCGAACCCGGCGTCCAGCAGCGGCGCGCCCTCCAACGGGCTGGCCGCCAGCAGGTCCAGCACCCGGCCGCGCACCTCGTGGGCGTAGGCGCGGGCCTCGGCGGGCGGCAGCAGCGGCAGGCTGGGGCGCTCGGCGCGGGGGTGCTGGAAGGCGTCGTAGAGCGGGTCGATCTCGGGGTGCATCGGGTCCCGGCCGCCGACGTTGCGCAGCAGCCAGAGCTCCTCCTGGTTGCCGATGTGCGCGAGGTCCCAGACCAGCGGGGACATCAACGGCGAGTGCTGGGCGGTGAGATCGGCGTCCTCGACGCAGTCGGTCAGCGCGGCGGTCCGGTCGCGGGCGGCGAGCAGCTCGGCGGCGATGCTCTCGCGCAGCGCCTCGGTGCCCGTCCCCGGGTCGGCGGGCGGTCGGACGTCGGTCATGGTGCCTCCTCCGGCGGAGTGCGTCGGGTGCCGGAGCGCAGGGCGTCCAGCTGGTCGTCGGCCGGGCAGCGGCCGCGCGCGGGATAGCGCTCGGCGAACTCGGCGACGGCGGTGCGCAGCCGACCGGCGCCGGGCAGGCGGCCCAGCGCGGCGTCGGCGGCGGCGAAGCAGGTGAGGGCGGCGCGGCGCAGCTCCGGGTCGGCGACGGCCAGCGTGGCGGCGCGGCGCCAGGCCTCGCTGCGCGGCGGGCGCGGGCCGGTCGCCCCCTCCCGCCGGTCGAAGGAGTCCAGCGGCTCCAGCGCGGCGAACACGGCATCGGCGGCCACCGGGTCGTCCAGCAACGCGGTGACCAGGGCGGCGGGCACCACCCAGCCGTCACCGGGCTGGGCGTCGATCATCCGCAGCTCCAGGTGGCCGTGCGGGCGCACCGGTGGGAACAGCGTGGTGCAGTGGTAGTCCAAGTCGGCGAGTGTGGGCGGGCGTTCGCCCGCGCCGCGGATCCAGTCCCGGAAGGTCAGTCCGGGCGAGGCCGTCCACGGCATGCCCTCCGGCCGCTGGACGCACAGGACCTCGGCGTCCAGCACGTACTGTGCCCAGGCCTCGCGCGGGTCGCCGTGATCCGGCTCGGGGGTGAGGGTGCGGGTCGGGTCCATCCGGGACCAGACGGTCTGCCGGGTGGACCGGTGGCCGGTCGGCCTGCCGTCCAGCAGTGGGGAGTTGGCGAAGGCGGCGACCAGTACCGGGCCCAGCCGGTGGACCAGCTGCCAGCGCCGTGCCACCGCGTGCGGGCCGTCCGCGTCACCGGCGTCCAGGCACACCTGCACCGACGCGGTACCGGTCATCATGATCCGGCCCCACGGGCCGGCCGAGTCGAAGAAGCGCTCCATCGCGAGGTAGCGCGGGTGGTCCAGCACCATCCGCCGGGGGCGGGCCAACGGGTCCGTCCCGGTACCGGTGAGGCGCAGGCCCTGCGCCGCGAAGGCGGCCCGCAGGGCGGTCAGATCGCGTCGGGTGTCGTCGACGCAGGCCACGAGGCCGGTGGCGGGCGGGGAGCTGAGCTCGACCTGTCCGCCGGGTTCGAGCGTGAGGCGCGAACCGGAGGGGAGCGAGGTGCCGTCCGGGCCGCCGAGGGGCAGCGACTCCAGTGCGGCGTGGAGCAGTTCGGGCCGAACGGGCCGGGTGGGACATCGGTCGTCGTGGACGAACCACTCGACCTCCACACCCACCAGGCGGGGCGGTCCGATCTTGAAACAGACGCCCGACACATGGCTGCGCGCCCCCGATTCGGTCAACGGGGTCACCCCCGGCGGGGGTGTGGGTGCGCTCTGCCGGTCGGGCGGAGTGGTGCGGGATATCGGTATCACCGGACTCACCATCCTCGGGATCACGATTGCGGGCCCGGTCTACCCTGCCCAGTCTGCTACGGAGCATGCAGGGCCGCTCCGCAAATATCGCGTGAATGTTCGTTTCCGCAGGTCGGGGACGTGGCGATCGGGTGAATGCGGGGGTTCGGGGCGGCCTGTGCGCGAGGCATGGGGGCTGTCCTTGACCTGGGCACATGCCCAGGTCACAGGCGGTCCAGCCGGGCCAGGACGGTGTCCAGCACCGCGCCCGGCAGGGCGTAGTTCAGCCGCAGCGAGCCCGCGCCGCCGGGGCCGAAATCGGCGCCGTCGGAGGCCTCCAGGGCACAGCGCTCCAGTAGCGCCCGGCGGGCGCCCCCGGGCGGCAGGCCGAGGGCGGCGGCGTCCAGCCAGAGCAGGTAGGAGGCCTGCGGCGCCGAGCGGACGGCGGGGCCGAGCCGCTCGGTGAGCCGGGTGCGGGCGGCGGCGAGGTGGGCGAGCAGGGCGTCCAGCCACGGGCCGCCCTCGCGCAGCGCGGTGTGCTGCACGGTCTGCTCCAGCAGGCCGCCCTCCCAGAGGCCGTAGCCGGCCAGGGTGTCGGTGAATCGGGCGCGCAGGGCGGGGTCGGGGACGAGGGCGAAGCTGCTGGGAATGCCGGAGCAGTTGAAGGTCTTGCCGACGGAGTTCAGGGTGACCACGCGGTGCCGGAGGGCCGGGTCGACGGTGGTGACGGCGACGGGGTGGGTGTGCCCGGGGTGGGTGAGGTCGCCGTGCACCTCGTCCGAGATGAGCAGCGCATCCGCCTCGGCCGTCCGCTCGGCGAGGGCGCACAGCTCGGCGGCGGGCCAGACCCGGGCGGAGGGGTTGTGCGGGCTGCTCAGCAGGACGGCGGCCGTCGGGGAGGGCAGCGGGACGTCGGGGAGGTGGTAGCCGTCCGGCCCGAGGGGCAGCGGCAGCTCGCGGTGGGCGATCCCCGCTGCCCGGCAGAGCTGGGCGAAGCCGGCCCACTCGGGGGTGGGGAAGCGGACGGGTGCCTGCGGGCGGAGGGTGTCGAGCAGTAGGCGCAGCGCGGTGCGCGGACCGCAGGGGAGCAGCAGGACCCAGTCCGGGTCCACCGCCACACCGTGCCGGGCGCGGTACCAGTCGGCGACCAGGCTCCGCCCGGCCGGGTCGCAGGTCGTGTAGCCGTATGCGCGGTGGCGGGCGCGCCGCTCCAGGGCCTCGGCGACGGCGGGCGGGCCGGGCAGGTCCATGTCGGCCAGGCCCAGCGGGATCACCCCGGGAGTCTCGGCCCGGGCCCACTTGCTGCTGCCGGTGCCGGTGCGGTCGAAGGGGGTGTCGAAGGTGAAGGCGGGGGTTGTGGTGGAGGCGGAGGCTTCGGCCGGGGCCGGGGCCGGGGCCGGGGCCGGGGCCGGAGCGGCGGTGGGGTTGGGTGAATGGCGAACAGATGACAGATTTCGAAATCTGTTATCTGTTCGCTGAAATCTGTCGTCTGTCATCTGTTCTCCTCCTCCTCCGCGCCGGCGCCCGCCCCGCCGGAGCCGCCCGGACCGACGCCCGCCCCGTCGCGACGGCCACTCGCCAGGTGCGACGCGAGCCCACGCCGCCCCCGGCGCATCATGACCGCGTGGTTGGCGCGGAACAGCGGGTGCAGCGGCAGGGCGAGGCGCCGCAGCAGGGGCTTGCCGGGCCGGGTGTCCTCCTCGAACAGCACCCGGCACCCCGTGCTTCCGGGCCCGTGAGGCCCGCTCGGCCGGTCCGGCGTGACCGTGAACCGCGACCACCCGTTGAGGTCGCCCCGCATCGCCGCCTCCAGCACCCCGGTGTCCGGGTCGCGCAGCGTCGCCTCCAGGTGGATCACCAGCCGGTACGGCAGCAGCGCGCGCACCACCACCTCCCCGGCGTCCTCGTCGATCTGCCGGACCTCGCGGATCTCCGGCCACCACAGCGGGTAGCCCCGGACGTCCTCCAGTGCCGCGTACACCGCCGGGGCCGGTGCCGCGAGCCGCCACACGCCCTGGAAACGGTAGTGGTTGGGGTCCACGCGCCCACCCTAGCCGGGCTCGTGCCGCGCCACGGCGGAACGCCGTTGGACTGCCGCCGAGTTGGCGCCCGACCCGCGAATCCCGTGTGCCCGGACACCCCGCAACGGCCTCGAACGACGGGTAAACGCTCAGCAAAGGACGCGGTTCGCGAGGAGCGGCGCATTCCGCTTGCAGCCGTTCGGGGTGCGGGGGAGGATCCTCGGTGCTTGTAGTCTCATCAATCACGGCAGCATCCCCAGGCGCTGCACCCCCGGAACCGGAGTGAAGAAGGAGTCACAGGCATGCGGCGACCGAGCTGGGTACCTGAGGACACGGACCTGGACAAACCGAACGCCGCGCGGGTCTACGACTACTACCTGGGGGGCTCGCACAACTTCGAGGTCGACCGGGAGATGGCCCGCAAGGCGATGTCCATGTGGCCCGAGCTGCCGCAGATCATGCGTTCCAACCGGGCATTCCTGCGCCGCGCCGTGACCTTCCTCGCCGAGCGCGGCGTCACCCGCTTCCTGGACATCGGCTCCGGCATCCCCACCTTCGGCGCGGTGCACGAGATCGCCCGCGCGATCCGGCCCGAGGCCGAGGTCGTCTACGTGGACCGCGACCCGGTCGCCGCCGCGCACAGCCGCCTGCTGATGCAGGACGACCCGCGCAGCGCCGTGGTCCAGGCCGACCTGCGCGACGTCGAGGACCTGATGGCCCGCCCCGAGGTGACCGAACTGCTGTCCGCCGGTGAGCCGGTGGGCGTGCTGCTGGTGGCCGTCGCCCACTTCGTCAGCGACGACGAGGACCCCTGGAAGCTGGTCGGCGTGATCCGCGACGCGCTCCCCTCCGGCAGCGCGCTGGTCCTCTCGCACGCCTCCCTGGAGGCCCGACCGGACCAGGCCGAGGACCACCAGAAGCTCTACCGGATGACCCCGACCCCGCTGACCATGCGCACCCGCGAGCAGGTCACCGCGATGTTCGCCGGCTTCGAGCTGGTCGAGCCGGGCGTGGTCCACCTGCCGCAGTGGCGCCCGGACCAGCCGGACACGGTCGGCGAGCACCCCGAGCGGATCGCCGGGGTGGCGGGCGTGGGGTTCCGCCCTTGAGCCGTCGCCACGGGAGAGCAGCCGACGGCCGTACGCCCCGTACGGCGGCCGCCGGGCTCCCCGCCGTGTGTACGACGGTCCGGCCTTCGCAGGCGACGGTCCGCAGAACCGGGGCGCTCGGATGAGCGGCACCACCTCGGTGAACGGCAGCGCCGAGCGGTTCCACGAGGACTGGGGCCGGCTGCTCTCCGCCGACCACGGCATCGTCGTCCACCCGGATCTGCTCGGTCGCCTGGTCGCGCGCACCGCCGCGCTGCTGCACCGTGCCCAGGTGGAGGAGCCCTTCGAGCCCCGGCTGGCCGCCCAGGCCGGCGCCGAACTGGTCGACGCGCACTTCACCGACCCGGTCCTGCTCGCCCGCACGGTCGAACTGCTCCAGGCCCAGCCCATCGGCGACGACCGGGGCCCCGCGCTGACCGGCGCCTTCGCGGCCGGCTGGGCCAACGCCCTGCGCGAGCGCACCCTGCGCGAGCAGGAGGCCATCCGCACCGCCGCCGACGCCGCCCGCAAGGAGGCCGAGCGCGCGCTGCGCGCCTCCGAGGCCCGGTTCCGCGCCCTGTTCGAGAGCGCCGCGATCGGCATCGCCATCGGCGACACCGACGGCAACATCCTGGCCGTCAACAAGGCCGTGCAGGAGCTGTTCGGCGCGGGGCCGGACGACATGATCGGCCGCCGGGTCGACGACCTCGTCCACCCCGAGGACACCCCTGGCGTCTGGGAGGCGTACGAGGAGCTGATCGGCGGCAAGCGGGAGTACTTCCAGTTCGACAAGCCGTACTACCGCCAGGACGGCGAGGTGGTCTGGACCCACCTCACCGTCTCGCTGATCCGCGACGACGACGGCGCCCCGCAGTACCAGGTCGCGATGCTCGAGGACGTCACCGACCGCTACCGCCTCCAGGAGCGGCTGCGCCACCAGGCCACCCACGACCCGCTGACCGGCCTGCCCAACCGCGCCGCCTTCTTCGAACGGCTGGAGAAACTGTTCGAGGAGCCGGAGCCGGGCGCCCGGTTCGGCCTCTGCTACGTCGACCTCGACGGCTTCAAGGTGGTCAACGACAGCCTCGGCCACGACATGGGCGACCAACTGCTGTCCGCCGTCGCCGCCCGGCTGAAGGCCGCCCTCACCCCGCTCGGCCACCTGGTGGCCCGGCTCGGCGGCGACGAGTTCGTCGTCCTGCTGGAGAACTGCCGCGGCGAGCAGGAGGCGGTGGCCGCCGCCAAGACCGTGCTCAAGGCGTTGGCCGGGCCGGTGCTGATCGGCGACCACAAGCTCGCCGTCGGCGCCAGCGTCGGCGTGCTGGAGCGACGGGTGTCCACCACCACCCCCGGCGCCGCCGTCCGGGCCGCCGACCTCACGCTCTACCGCGCCAAGGAGGCAGGCCGCGGCCGCTGGACGCTGTTCGACCCCAAGGAGAACGCCCGCGCGGTCAGCCGCTACGCGGTGTCGGTGCGGATGCCGGCCGCCCTGGACCGCGGCGAGTTCTTCATCGACTACCAGCCGCTGTACAAGCTCGCCGACGGCCGGATGGCCGCCGTCGAGGCACTGGTGCGCTGGCGCCACCCGCAGCTCGGCGTGCTCGGCCCGGACGAGTTCGTCACCACCGCCGAGGAGACCGGGCTGATCATGCCGCTCGGCCGCTGGGTGCTGGAACAGGCCTGCGGCCAGGCCGCCGACTGGATCAAGCAGTACGGTGACGCCGCACCTCAGCTGAACGTCAACCTCGCGGTGCGGCAGGCGCGCAGCGCCGCACTGGTCACCGACCTCGGGCGGATCCTGGACAGCACCGGTCTGGACCCGGCCCGGCTGCAGCTGGAGATCACCGAGTCGACCGTGGTCGGCCCCGAGGACGAGGCGCTGCGCACCCTGCACGGCCTGGTCGACCTCGGCGTCTCGCTGGCCGTGGACGACTTCGGCACCGGCTGGTCCAACCTCGCCTACCTGCGTGACCTGCCGGTCTCCGGGCTGAAGATCGCCGGGTCCTTCGTCGGAGACCTGCACGACCCGGCGAAGGACGGCGCCACCGGGTGGCGGATCGTCAGCGGCCTGGTGTCGATGGCGCACGCCCTCGGACTGACCGTCACCGCCGAGGGCGTGGAGACCCGCAAGGACGCCGAGCGGCTGCGCACCATGGGCTGCGACTGGGCGCAGGGCTGGCACTTCGGTCGCCCGGTGCGGCCGGCCGAGATCGCCCGGCGGATCGTCGAGGAGCCGGAGGGGCGCCCCGTCGGGGAGCACTGAGCCGGACCGTGGTGCCGGTGCCGTGCGGGCCTGGTCGCGGTGCGGAAACAGTTCCGGGAAGCGTTCCGAAAGCACCCGACACCCGCGCCCGGTATGCGGGATGATGGCGCGTCAAAATCACCACCCGGTACCGGTGCGCCCGTGGTCACGGCCCCGCACCGGCCCCGGGGAACGGGGAGGGGAGCGCCAGCCATGGGCGCAACGGAGGACGTCGGTCCGGCCGACGGGGACCGACGCGGGGCCGGGCCGGGAGGCGGCCCCGGACCGGGGGAGCTGCCGCGGACCAGGGTGGACCGCGGCTCGCGGGACCGTCGGCGCGGTGCGCAGGCCGGTACGGACCGGCCGTCCCGGCTCGGCGCCCAGCCGCACACCCGGGTGGACCCGCAGGCCGCGACCAGGCGGACGCCCGGGCCGCGCTTCGACCCGGACGCGACCACCGAGGTCTTCCGGCCCCGGGCCGCCGCCGGTCCGCCGCCCGCGGGCCCGACGCCCGGCCCGACGCCTGGCCCCTACGTCGGCTCGGCGACCGGCCCGTCCGCCGGCCCGTCCTGGCAGGACAACATCGGTCCCGGGCCCGCCCCGGGCGGCGGGTTCGCGGCGGGCGGTTTCACCGGGGCCGAAGCCGCTGGCGCGTCCGAAGCCGCCAGCCCGTCCGAGGCCACCTTCCCGGACGCCCTGCGGGACCGCTTCACCCCGCTGGGCAAGGCAGGAGCCGGCGCCGAGGGCACCGTCTGGTACGTCCGCCGCACCGACGGCGGCCGTGACGCCGCGGTCAAGGTGGCCGCCGTCGGCCAACCGATGGACCACGACCTGCTCGCCCACCTGCGCAACGACGGCTTCCGCCGGCACGTCCCGCACCTGATCGACTTCGGGAGGGTGCGCCACCACGGCGCCGTGGTCGACTGGGTGGCGATGGAGTACCTGCCGGTCACCCTCTCCGCGCACGTCGCCGAGCTGCGCCGCAGCGGCGCGCACACCGACCCGCGGACCACCGAGCAGATCGTCTACGAGCTGGTCTCCCTGCTGGAGTTCTGGCAGCGGCGGATCCAGCGCAACCCGCTGGACTTCAAGCCCGCCAACATCCTGGTGCGTCCCGGCCGCGGGCCCGGCGAGTTCGTGATCGCCGACTTCGGCGGGGTCGACCGGCTCACCGACAGCCGCCGGTTCACCTCCGCGATGATGGTCACCGTCGCCTACATGGCCCCCGAGCAGCTGGCGGGCAAGAACCACGAGGCGGGGCCCTGGTGGGGGCTCGGCAACGTGCTGTACGAACTGTTCGTCGGCCGCCCGCGGTACGTCGGCGCGGACGGCGAGCGGGCCGCCGACCAGGAGTTGGAGCTGGAGCTCGTCATGGGCGAGGAGGTGGACCTCGCCGCCGTCGCCGACCAGCGCCAACTGCTGCTCCTCCAAGGCCTGTTCACCAAGAAGCCGGAGGACCGCTGGACGGCTCCGGAGGTCCGCAGCTGGCTGGCCGGCGGCAGCCCCGAGGTGATCCGGCGCCGCCCGCAGGCCCGCCGTCCGATCACCTTCCTCGGGGACCCGTTCACCGACCCGGTCCGGCTCACCGAGGTGCTGCTGCGCAACTCCGGCGCGGCGGCGCGCTGGCTCGCGGCGGTGGGGGCGGAGCGGCTGCGCGACTGGCTGCGCGACGAGGTCAAGGACTCCGTCTTCGACCTCCACTACCTCACCGACGTGGTCCGCGCGCCCGGCTCCCGGCGCGAGGCGGTGGCCGCCGTCGCCGTGCTCGCCCTCGGCGCCGCCTACGCCCCGTCCGCCGTGCCGCACTACCGCGACCGGCCGATCGACACCGCCGGACTGGAGCGGATCGCCACCGAACCGGACGGCGCCGCGTTCATCGACGAGCTGGTGCGCGGCGGCGCGCCCGCCGTGGTGGCCCGCTACGACTGCTTCCACCCCGAGTGCTCCGGCGAACACTGCTCGCGGCTGCTCGCGCTGGCCGGGCTGCCGGAGGTGCTGGCCGAGGCGGAGCGGACCGCCGGCACGGTCGGTGGCGGTCGGCGTGGCGGCGACGGGCTCAGCCCGGAGGAGCGCGAGGAGGCGCACCGGCTGGCGGTCTGGCTCAGCATCCGCCCCGAGGAGCGCTACCGGCTGCTGGGTCGGCTCTCCCCGCTGCCCGCCGCGCTGCACCGGCTGCCGCTGCCCGTACGGGTGTCGGAGCTCGCCGCGGTGGTCGCGGCGGCGGTGGTGGACGGGACGCTCGCGGCGGGCGCCGCGGCCAGGGCGGCCGTCCGCTCGGCGGTCCGGCGGCCGGCGCCCGACCCGGAGGCGGCCACCCCTCGGGACGTGGTGCGGCGCCGCTGGTCGGCGCTGCGGCGGCGGGCGGTGGCGGCGGACCAGACCGAGGTCGCGGGGCGGGCGGCGCTGGTGGCCGCCGAGGCGTTGCGGCGGCGCGGCCGCGGGCGGGCCGAGCGGCCCGAACCGGAGACGGGCGCGCTGCGCCAGGGGCGGGTGGCCCGGCTGTGGCAGGGCCGGCGCCGTCGGCCGCCGGTGGACTGGTCGGCCCGGCTGCGGCTCTGGTGGCCGTACGCCCGCACCATGCTGCCGCGCCGGGCGGGGGCGGTCGCGCTGCTGGTGATCGGGCTCGGGCTGCTGTTGTGGGCGGGGGCGGTGCTGCGCTACCCGATCGAGGCCGGGCAGAAGCTGGACCTCTCGCCGGACCTGTTCGGCGGGCGGCTGCACCTGGCGGGTCGGCACGCGGCCGAGCAGGTGGTCGGCAAACTGGGCGCGGCCTTCGTCGCGGCCGCGGTACTCGCCTTCTTTCCGGCGCGGGTCGGCTTCGGTACCGCGCTGCTGACCGGCGCGGGGGCCTTCGTGATCGGCTACCTGCGGCTCGGGCCGCCGATGACGGCCGTGGAGGCGCCGCAGCCGGTGGCCGACCGGGTGGTCATGTTCGAGGGCGGGATGGGGAGTTGGGCCGGGATCGCGGCGGTGGTGGCGATCGTGGTGGCCTTCGTGCTGATCGAGCGGGCGGCGAACCGGCTGCTGAAGCCCGCCCAGCAGGCCCGGCGGCGGGTCCGGGAGGCCTGGCGGGACCTCGACCGGCGGGCCGCGCGGGCCGCCGGGCACCCGGCGCGGGCCGTTCCGGCGGCCGGGCGCTGGGGTGCGGGCGGCGCGGGAACGCGGGAGCGGCTGCGGTTCGCGCTCGGGAGCACCGGGGCGCTGGTCCTGCTGCTGTGGGCGGCGGTCGAGGTGAGGCTCGCGGCCACCGGGGTGCACCGGACGCCGGACTCCTGGGGGACGGGGCAGACCGGCGCGGGGTACCAGGCCGGGTTCGTCATCCTGCTGCTGGCGGTGTCGCTGCTGACCACGCTCGGGACACTGGCCACCGCGCGGGTCCTGTTCGTCTGCTGGATCCTCGGCACGCTGTTCCTGGGCGCCTGGCCCGGCGCGCTGGGGCCGGTCGAGGCGCTGCGGATACCGGTGTTCGAGGGGCTGTTCGGCGCGGTCGCGGGGGTGTGGGGGCACGGGGCCTTCTGGGCCGCGCTGCTGGTGGCGCTGCCGGTGGCGGCTCACGGGGTGCTGCGGACGGTGCGGGGGCGCGCGGGGGTGGGGTGAGGGCGGCGGGGTGACGACTAACGGATGACGGTTGACAGCTGACGGATGACGGATGACGGATTTCGAAATCTGTCATCCGTCAGCTGTTATCTGGCGGCCGTCGGCTCTCAGCTGCCAGCTGCCAGCTGCCAACCGCCCGCCGTCAGCCCACCAGCCGGGAGAGCTCGATCGAGTGCCCGGTCCGCTCCACCTTCGCCTTCAGGTACCGGACGTTGCTCGCCGACAGGTGGACCCCGGTCGGCACTCGGTGACGGACGGTGACCCCGAGCTCGGCCAGCTGGGCGGCCTTGTCCGGGTTGTTGCTCAGCAGGTCGATGCCGGTGGCGCCGAGCGTGCCGAGCATCTGGGCGGCCGCGGTGTAGTCCCGGCCGTCCTCGGGCAGGCCGAGCGCGGTGTTGGCGTCGTAGGTGTCCATCCCGGAGTCCTGCAGGGCGTACGCGTCGAGCTTGTTGTACAGCCCGATGCCCCGGCCCTCCTGGCGCAGGTAGAGCAGGTAGCCGCCGGCCTCGCTGATCCGCTCCACCGACTCGCGCAGCTGCGGGCCGCAGTCGCAGCGGTCCGAGCCGAAGACGTCGCCGGTCAGGCACTCGGAGTGCAGCCGCACCAGCGGCGTCCCGCCGTCCGGGACCGTGCCGAGGGCGAGCGCCAGGTGCTCGGCGCCGTCGGAGAGGCCGTGGAAGGTGAAGACCTCCGCGTCGGCGCGGTAGCCGTCGGGGAAGGTCAGCGGGATACGCACGCGCGAGCGCACCGTGGCGGCGCCGGGCTGAGGCATGGACGGGCCTCCGTCGATCGGGGGTGGACCGGGTTGGATCGCTCCGGATCCGGATGGATCCGGGCGGATCGGATGTCGACCGTACTCTGCTGTTCCAATTTGAACAACTGGGTACTGCCGGTGACCGACCCGACTACGGAGGCGGACAACACCACACCCGTCCCGCCTGTTCCCGCCCGGCGTTCCAGCATGTGGAAGGGATCGGAGTCGAGGTGTGGACACTGCGAGACTCCGTCCCGTTTCCTGGGCACGGGAACGCCTCGCGCACGACCACCGACAACCACGGAAGGTCCTGACCAGATGCCCACGAGCCGCGCCACCACCACCTCCAGCCCCGCATCCCAGCCCTGGTTCGACGCCGAACAGCGCGCGATCGAGACCCTCTACGCGGACGTGGTCCGTCGCAACAAGGGCGAGGTGGAGTTCCACCAGGCCGTCCACGAGGTACTGGAGACCCTGGCCCCGGTGCTCGCCCACCGCCCCGAACTCCTCGACGCCCGGATCATCGAGCGGATCTGCGAGCCCGGGCCCAGGGCCTGGTCTGACCCCGGGTCCGCGCCGGTCGCCCGGCAATCGGTGCCCGACCGCAGCGGGCACCGATTGTCGGGTGCGGCAAGGTGGGTCCTTCCTACGGTAGTGATCGACAAGGGAAGGACGGGGTCGGTGTGCTGGAGCACCTGAACCGGGCGATGGAACGGATCGAGCGGAACCTGGCCGGTGAGATCGACGTGGCCGAACTGGCGCGGATCGCGATGACGTCGGAGTACCACTTCCGGCGGCTGTTCTCGATGCTCGCCGGGATGCCGCTGTCGGAGTACGTCCGGCGTCGGCGGCTGACCGTCGCCGGGGCCGAAGTGCTCGACGGCGAGCGGACGTTGCTCGACATCGCGGTCCGGTACGGATACACCTCGGGCGAGGCGTTCGCCCGGGCGTTCCGATCGATGCACGGGGTCGGGCCGGGGGAGGCCCGGCGTGACGGTGCGGTGCTCACCTCCCAGCCCCGGATGTCCTTCCGACTCATCGTGGAGGGAAGCAGCAGTATGGAATACCGGATCGTCGAGAAGCCGGACTTCCGGATCGTCGGCCGGAAGGCCCGGGTGCCCCTGATCTACCTGGGCGTCAACCCGCACATCGCCGAGTTCATCAAGGGGCTCGGGGCGGAGACGGTCGAGCGGATCGCGGCCCTGACCGGCGAGGAGCCGGACGGCATCGTCTCGGTGACCGACGACTTCTCGCCCAACCGCGAGGAGGGGTCCGAACTCGACTACTGGCACGCGGTGGTGGCGCGCGAGGACGCCGTCGTCCCGGACGACCTGGAGGTCCTGCACGTCCCGGCCGGGACGTGGGCCGTGTTCACCAACAAGGGGGCGTTCCCGCAGGCGCTGCAGGAGATGTGGGGGGACGTGGCCAGTCAGTGGTTCCCGTCCAACCCGTACGAGGCCCGGCCGGGCCCGGAGGTCCTGAAGACCCGCTTCGTCCCGGGGGCGGGCGACGCCGAGGCGGAGCTCTGGATTCCGGTGGCGCGGGCCGTGCGGGCCTGACGGCTGGCGGCTGACAGCTGACAGAGAACAGCCGACAACTAACAGTCGACAGATAACAGATTTCGAAATCTGTTATCTGTCGACTGCCTTCTGTTCGCTCCCTCCGTCGCCCCCGTTCACCCCCGCCCGCCCTCCGCCCATCCCCGTTCGGCCCACCAGCGCCCGCCCTCACCCCGCCCTGCCCCGCATGCTGGGGCGGGGGAGCAAGGGGCCGCAGGCCGCTACCCGAGGAGTGGGATCACCGATGGCCAAGGCATTCGGCTTCATCGACTACGGCGGACCGGAGACGCAGGAGTTCCTCGACCGTCCTACGCTGGAGGCCGGCCCCGGCCAACTGGCGATCACAGTCCGCGCCGCCGGGGTGAATCCGGTGGACTGGAAAGTTCGCCGGGGCTTCCTCGGCCGCGAGCGCCAACTTCCCGCCGTGATGGGCCAGGAAGCCTCCGGTGTGGTGCAGCAGGTCGGCCCCGGGGTCACCGGGTTCACCCCGGGCGACGAGGTGTTCGGCCTCGCCGCCGCCGGAGCCTTCGCCGAACAGACCCTGCTGCGCGCCGAGTTGAGCGCCCTCAAGCCCGAGGCCGTCGGCTTCGACCGGGCCGCGACGCTCTGCGTTTCGGTCGCCACCGCCGACGACGCCGTGCGCCAACTCGCCCTCGGCGCCGGGCGGACCTTGCTGATCCTCGGCATCGCCGGCGGGGTCGGCAGCGCCGCCGCCCAGATCGCCCGCAGCCAGGGTCTGGCCGTCCTCGGCACCGCGAGCGACGCCAACCGCGAGTACGTGGAGTCCCTCGGCGCCACCCAGGTCCGCTACGGCGACGGCGTCGTCGAGCGGATCACCACGGCGGCCCCCGACGGCGTCGACGGCGTCCTCGACCTGGTCGGCGGCGACGCCCTGAAGGCCGTGGCCGGGGTGATCGGCGAGCGCACCGAACTGGTCAGCACGGCCGACCCGACCGTCGCCGCCGAACTCGGCGGCCGCTATGTCGCCCGCTCCACCACCTCCGAGACCCTCGTCGCCCTGGCCCTACTCGTCGCCACCGGTGACCTGGACCCCCATGTCACCGGCCGCTATCCGCTCGACCGTGCCGCCGCGGCGGTCGCCGCGGTCGAGTCCGGGCACTCCCGCGGCAAGATCGTCCTCGAAGTCTCCTGAACCAACCAATATTTGACGAGCAATCAGCTAAAGCAGCCGGAGAGCAAGAGCCATGAAGCAGACCACCGTCACCACCAACGCCCCGTGCTGGGTCGAGCTGGGCACCTCCGACCCGGTCGCCGCCACGGCCTTCTACCGAGAGCTGTTCGGTTGGCGTCCCGACGGTGACATCCGCCCGGACGCAGACGGCTACACCCAGATGTTCCTGGGCGAGGCCTCGGCCGCCGCCATCACCCCGCGGTTCGCGCCGCAGCAGCCGATCGCCTGGACGGTGGCCTTCGCGGTCGCCGACGCCGCCGCCACCGCCACGAGGATCGAGGCCGAGGGCGGCCGCATCCTCAAGGCGCCCAGCGACGTGTTCGACCTCGGCGTCTTCGCGGTGGCCGCCGACCGGTCCGGCGCGGCCTTCATCCTCTGGCAGGCCCGCGCCTTCCCGGGTGCCGACGTGTTCAACGAGCCCGGTTCGCTCGGCTGGGTGGAACTGCTCACCCGCGACCCGGCCGGCGCGAGAGCCTTCTACCCGGCGGTCTTCGCCTGGTCCGTAGCCCCGTCCGAGCACTACACCCAGTGGGGCCTGGACGGCCAGGACTTCGGCGGCATGCTGGTGATGGGCGAGAACTTCCCACCGGAGGTACCGCCGCACTGGCTACCGTACTTCTCGGTCGCCGACGTCGACAACACGGTCGAGCGGGCGGTCGCCCTCGGCGCGCAGGTGCTGATGCCGACCTACTCGATGCCGGGCGGCCGGCGGATCGCCGTGCTGCGCGACGCCCAGGGCGCCGCGTTCGGCGTCTACACCGCCCCGGCGGGCGGCTGAGCGGCGGGCGGCTGAGCGGCGGGCGCTGAACGGAGGGCGGCTGAGCGGCGGGCGCTAAACGGCGGGGAGCTGAGCGGAGCGCCGCGAAGCCCGCGAGCGCCACCTGCCCGCCGCCGCCGCCGTCGTCGTGACCAGCAGCGCGCCCATCGGCACCACGTCGCCGACCCGGTCGTACCAGGTCATCGTCCCCGGCGCGGTGAGCGGCAGCTTCACGGTCAGCGCCCCGGTGCGGTCGGTGCCGAGCCGGGCCAGCTCCCGGCCCTGGGCGTCGAAGGCGGCCGAGACCCCGGTCAGCGAGGCCTGCACGGCCGGACGCCCGGTCTCGGCGGCCCGGATCGCCGCCAGCGCGACGTGCTGCTCGGGCGCCCAGGTGTGCTGGAAGGTCGAGGTCGAGGACTGGTAGACCAGCACCCGGGCGCCGTCCCGCGCCGCCGTCCGGGCCATGTCCGGGAACGCCGACTCGAAGCAGATCAGCGCGCCGACCGGCAGCGGCCCGCCCGCCCGGTCGATGGCCGGCAGCACGTGGAAGGCGCTGCCGGGCGCCCGGTTCTCGCCCGCCGCCCGGCTGACCCCGGCGATCCAGCCGAGCGCCGGGCGCAACGGGATGTACTCGCCGAAGGGCACCAGACGGATCTTGCGGTAGCGGTCCACCACGCCCGCCGGGGAGACCAGCACCGCGTCCTTGGAGATCCGCCCGTCGGCCTTGCGGGCGTCCTCCCCGGCGATGATCTCGGCGCCGGTCGTCGCCGCGAGCCGGCGCAGCCCGTCCAGGGCGACCGGCTCGTGGTCCAGGTCGGCGGCGGTGCTGCTCTCGCCCCACACCACCAGGTCCAGTGGCTGCCCGACCAGGGCGGCGGTGGTTCGGGCGCTCGTGTCGAACCGGGCCTGCGGGTCCTCCACGATGCCCGGCTGGACCAGCGCCACCGTCACCGCGCCGGTGCGGATCGGCGCCGGGCGCAGCGCGAACAGCACCGGACCGGCGGCCAGCAGCAGCACGGCGGTCAGCGCCGCGACCGCCCGAGGCTGCCGGTGCACCGCGGTCAGCACGATCAGCACCGCGGTGTTCACCGCCGTGACCGCCGCGCTGACCAGCCAGATCCCGCCCGCCGAGGCCAGTCCGAGGATCGCCGGGTGCTGCCACTGGGTGGCGCCGAGCAGCGCCCAGGGCCCGCCGAGCGCGGGCCAGGACCGCGCGTACTCGGTGGTCACCCAGACCGCCGGGACGACCAGCAGCGCGAGCAGCGCCCGACGCGTGGTCAGCGCCGGGTGCAACAGCCGGTGCACCGCGTAGCCGACCGCGCCCTGCAGCGCCCCGAACAGCACCGCGAGCACCGGCAGCGCAGGGCCGATGGACGGCACCAACCAGTACATCGCGGTCAGGATGAACCCCGCCCCGAACCACCAGCCGCGCACCGACGCCTCCCGCCCCGACGGGGCGCGCTGCATCAGCAGCAGCCCGGGGACCAGCGCGATCCACGCGAGCCAGGCCTGCCCCGGTGCCGGGAACGCCAGCACCGGCACCGCCCCGGCCGCCAGCGCCCCGAACCGCGCCCGGTACCGGCGCGGCCGTTCGCCGGCGGCCGGGGCTGCGGCCGAATCGCCGGCCGGGGCTGCGGCCGAATCGCGGGTCGAGTCGGCGGTCGGGGCGGCGGTCGTGCTCAGGGCTTGGCGTGCGTGAGCGATGCGGCGCGACATGCCCCGTATTGTCCGCTTGGGCGCCGAACGCCACCAGTGGCCCCGTCACCCGAATGGATGACGGGAACACCACGTTTCGAACACGGTGGCTTCATGCCCCTCGACAGATCAGCCCTCGTCGCCCTCCAGGTCGCCCTCGGTCTCCAGGAACGCGGCCTGCAGCTGCTCGATCAGCTCCGGGTCAGGTTGCTCCCACAGCCCGCGGCTGGCCGCCTCCAGCAGGCGCTCGCTGATCCCGTGCAGCGCCCACGGGTTGGCGCCGGCCAGGAACTCCCGGTTGACCGGGTCGAGGACGTACTCCTGGGTCAGCTTCTCGTACATCCAGTCCGCGACCACGCCCGTCGTGGCGTCGTAGCCGAACAGGTAGTCGACCGTCGCGGCCATCTCGAAGGCGCCCTTGTAGCCGTGGCGGCGCATCGCCTCGATCCAGCGCGGGTTGACCACCCGGGCGCGGAAGACGCGGGCGGCCTCCTCGGTCAGGGTGCGGGTGCGGACCGTCTCCGGGCGGGTCGAGTCGCCGATGTAGGCGGTCGGTGCCTTGCCGGTGAGGGCGCGGACGGTGGCCACCATGCCGCCGTGGTACTGGAAGTAGTCGTCCGAGTCGGCGATGTCGTGCTCGCGGGTGTCGGTGTTCTTCGCGGCGACGGTGATCCGCTTGTACGCGGTCTCCATCTCCTCGCGCGCCGGGCGCCCGTCCAGGCCGCGGCCGTACGCGTAGCCGCCCCAGACCGTGTACACCTCGGCCAGGTCGGCGTCGGTGCGCCAGTCCCGGCTGTCGATCAGCTGGAGCAGGCCCGCGCCGTAGGTGCCCGGGCGGGAGCCGAAGACGCGGACGGTGGCCTTGCGCTCGTCGCCGTGCACCGCGAGGTCGGCCTGCACGTGGGCCCGGACGAAGTTGTCCGCGTCGGCCTCCTCCTGGGCGGCGGCCAGGCGCACCGCGTCGTCCAGCAGGGCGACCACGTGCGGGAAGGCGTCCCGGAAGAAGCCGGAGATGCGCAGCGTGACGTCGATGCGCGGGCGGCCCAGTTCGTCCAGCGGGATCGGCTCCAGGCCGGTGACCCGGCGCGAGGCGTCGTCCCAAACCGGTCGGACGCCGAGCAGCGCGAAGGCCTCGGCGATGTCGTCGCCGGCGGTGCGCATCGCACTGGTGCCCCAGAGCGAGAGCCCGACCGAGGGCGGGTAGGCGCCGTCGTTGTCGGCCCGGTAGCGCTCGATCAGCGAGGCGGCGAGCGCATGGCCGGTCTCCCAGGCGAGCTTGCTGGGTACGGCCTTCGGGTCGACGGAGTAGAAGTTGCGGCCGGTCGGCAGCACGTTGACCAGGCCGCGCAGCGGCGATCCGGACGGCCCGGCCGGAACGAAGCCGCCCTGGAGCGCGTGCAGTACGGCGTCCAGCTCGTCGGTGGTGGCGGCCAGGCGCGGCACCACCTGGGTGGCGGCGAAGGTCAGCACCTCGCGGACGGCCTCCGGCAGCCCGGCGGCGACCTTCTCCACCGCCTCGGGCGCCCAGTCCTGCGCCTCCATCGCCTCGACCAGGGCGCGGGCCTGCGCCTCGGCCGCGTCGGTGGCACCGAGGGTGAGCGCGGCCTCGTCCAGGCCGAGCGCCTCGCGCAGACCGGGCAGCGCGCTGACGCCGCCCCAGATCTGCCGGGCGCGCAGGATGGCGAGCACGATGTTGACCCGGTCGGTGCCGGCCGGGGCCTGGCCGAGGACGTGCAGACCGTCGCGGATCTGGGCGTCCTTGACCTCGCAGAGCCAGCCGTCGACGTGCAGCAGGAAGTCGTCGAAGCCGTCGTCCTCGGGGCGCTCGTCGAGGCCGAGATCGTGGTCCAGCTTGGCGGCCTGGATCAGGGTCCAGATCTGGGCGCGGATCGCGGGCAGCTTGGCCGGGTCCATCGCGGCGATGTTGGAGTGCTCGTCGAGCAGCTGCTCCAGCCGGGCGATGTCGCCGTAGGAGTCGGCGCGGGCCATCGGCGGCACCAGGTGGTCGACCAGGGTGGCGTGGGCGCGGCGCTTGGCCTGGGTGCCCTCGCCCGGGTCGTTGACCAGGAAGGGGTAGATCAGCGGCAGGTCGCCGAGGACGGCGTCCGGGCCGCACTCGGCGGACAGCGCGGCGGTCTTGCCGGGCAGCCACTCCAGGTTGCCGTGCTTGCCGAGGTGGATGACGGCGTGGGCGCCGAAGCCGCCGTCCTCCTGCGCGGCCTCGATCCAGCGGTAGGCGGCCAGGTAGTGGTGGCTCGGCGGCAGGTCGGGGTCGTGGTAGATGGCGACCGGGTTCTCGCCGAAGCCGCGCGGCGGCTGGATCAGCACCAGCAGGTTGCCGGAGCGGATCGCGGCCAGCACGATGTCGCCGTCCGGGTTCTGCGAGCGGTCGACGTACAGCTCGCCGGGGGCCGGGCCCCAGTGCTCCTCGACCTGCTCGCGCAGGGCCTGGGGGAGCGTGGCGTACCAGCGGCGGTAGTCGGCGGCGGGGATGCGGACCGGGTTGCGGGCCAGCTGGTCCTCGGTCAGCCAGTCCTGGTCGTAGCCGCCGGCGGCGATCAGGGCGTGGATCAGCGCGTCGCCCTCGTGGCCGCCCTCGTCATCGAACGCGGGGAGGTCGTCCCCGAGGTCCATGCCCTCCGCGCGCAGCCGGTCCAGCAGGCGGACCGCGCTGGCCGGGGTGTCCAGGCCGACGGCGTTGCCGACCCGGGCGTGCTTGGTCGGGTAGGCGGACAGCACCAGCGCGAGGCGGCGCTCGGCGGCCGGGGTGTGGCGCAGCAGGGCGTGCCGGACGGCGGTGCCGGCGACGCGGGCGGCGCGCTCCGGGTCGGCGGCGTAGACGGTCAGGCCGTCCTCGTCCAGCTCCTTGAAGGAGAACGGGACGGTGATCAGGCGGCCGTCGAACTCCGGAACCGCGACCTGGGTGGCGGTGTCCAGCGGGGAGAGGCCGTCGTCGCTGGCCTCCCACTGGGCGCGCGACCAGGTGAGGCAGAGCGCCTGCAGGATCGGGCGGTCCAGGGCGGCGAGCGCGCCGGCGTCCCAAGCCTCCTCGTCGCCGCCGGCCTGGGCGTCGGCCGGGCGGGTGCCGCCGGCGGCCAGCACGGTGGTGACGATCGCGTCAGTGTCGCCGAGCGCGGCCAGCAGTTCGGGCTCGGCACCGCGCAGCGAGGCGCAGTAGTAGGCCCTGGCCCGGGCGCCCCGGTCCTCGATCGCCCGGCAGAGCGTCTCGACGAAGGCGGTGTTGCCGCTCATGTGGTGGGCGCGGTAGTAGAGCACCGCCACCGTCGGGCCTTCGCTGACGCGTTCCTCACGCTCCAGCGGGCCCCAGGCCGGGGCGGAGGCGGGCGGGGCGAAGCCGTGGCCGGTCAGCAGCACGGTGTCGGAGAGGAAGGCACCCAGCTCGGCCAGGTTGGCCGCCCCGCCGTGGGCGAGGTAGGCGTGCGACTCGGCGGCGATGCCGGCCGGGACGGTGGACAGCTCCATCAGCTGGGCGTCGGGGGCCTGTTCACCGGTCAGCACGACCACCGGGCGGGGGCCGGCCAGCAGCGCGTCCAGGCCCTCCTGCCAGGCGCGCCGCCCGCCGAGCAGGCGGACCACCACGAGCTCGGTGCCCTCCAGCAGCGCGGGCAGGTCCTCGGGGGACAGCCGGGCCGGGTTGCCGAGCCGGTACGGGACGGGGCCGTTCGAAGCGCGGGCACTGAGCAGGTCGGTGTCGGACGTCGACAGCAGCAGGATCATGCGAAGGCCCTCCCGGCCTCGTCGGTGGCCAGGGTGGCCGTGGTGGTGGCCGGGGGCACGGGTGCGGGCATGCGACAGCGGGGGTGCATTTCTGCCTTCCTCGGGGTCCGCGCCCCGGGCCGGTGGAGGACGGCGGGAGTTCCTGGCTCCCGCGGCCGACCGGTCTCCCGGTGAGCCGCGGTCACAGTGGCGGGACCGCACCGGGCTTGCACCGGTTTCCTCCCCTGCGCCGTCGCTGGCGTGCGGACGGTCCGCTGGGACCGCCCGGCAGCATCGTACGGGGTGCGGCTGACCTGGGGGAGGGCGAGCTCCGCCACGTCCGGCGCGGGGGCGGCGTACGGGCGGGTGTGGGGGCGGGCCCGGGAGCCGGGGCGTGAGCCGGGAGCGCTGCGGGGTGACGCCGGGTGTGATGCAGCGGACGGAGGCAACCGATCGGATCATCTGTATGCTCGCCGCCATGCCACCGACACCCGACGCCACCGCGCCGGGCGCCACCGTGCCCGACCGGGGGCGCGCCGACGCCTGCCCCGGGGCACTTCGTCTGCACCCGGCCGACGACGGCGCCCTCGCCCGGGTCCGCCTGCCCGGCGGCCTGCTGACGGACCGTCAGGCGCTGGCCCTGGCCGAGGCCGCCGAGGCCCTGGGCGACGGGGAGTTGGAGACCACCTCGCGCGGCAACGTCCAACTCCGCGGCCTGGCCTCGGACTGCGGCGCCGAACTCGCCGACCGGCTGCGCGTCGTCGGCCTCCTGCCCTCGGACACGCACGAGCGGGTGCGCAACATCGTCGCCTCGCCCCTGGCGGGCCTGGGCCCGGCCGACTCGGCCGATGTGCAGGCCTGGGTACGGGAACTGGACGCGCGGCTGTGCGCGAGCGACTGGGCGTCCGCACTCTCCGGCAAGTTCCTGTTCGCGCTGGACGACGGGCGGGGTGACGTCGCCGCGCTCGACGCCGATGTGACATTGATCGCAGCCTCGGACGGGCCCGCCGTACTGCGCCTCGGGCGCGCCGCCGCCGGGCGCCCGGTCGAGCCCGGGCAGGAGGTGACGGCCGTCCTGGACGCCGCCCGCACCTTCCTGGACGCGCTGCGCACCAGCGGCCGCAAGGCCTGGCACCTGCGCGAGGTGCCCGAGTTGCTGCCGGCCGGTACGCTGCCGCTGCCCGCCGCCACCGGTGCGGCGCCCGTCGTCGGCGCGCTGCCCGGCGGGCTCTCGGTGGGCATGCGCTTCGGGCGGGCGAGCGCCGCGCAGTGGCGCGCGCTGGTCGCCGCCTCCGCCGGCGAGCTGCGGCTGACCCCCTGGCGCGGCGCGGTGCTGCCCGGCGCCCCGGTCGATCGGCTGCCCGCGCTCGAAGCCGCCGGCTTCCGTACCGCGCCCGGCTCTGCCTGGGAGCGGGCCACCGCCTGCACCGGGCTGCCGGGCTGCGCCAAGTCGCTGGCCGACGTCCGGGCGGACGCCGCGCGGGCGTTGGAGTCGGACGCCGCGCGGGTGTTGGCGTCCGGGCCGGGGGAGCCCGGGCCGGGCGGACTGCCGGTGCACTGGTCCGGCTGTGAGCGACGCTGCGGCCACCCGGCCGGGCGGTGGGTGGACGTGCTCGCCACGGGGCACGGCTACCGGGTGACGGTCAACGGGCCGGCCACGACCGCGGGCACTTCCGTGGACGTGAGGAACGAGCAGATGGCCGAGGCGGTCGCCGAGGCCAGGAGGACCACGAAGTGATCGAGTACGAGAAGGACGGCGCGTCCATCTACCGCCAGTCCTTTGCCACCATCCGCGCGGAGGCCGATCTGGCCGCCCTCCCGGCGGACGTCTCCCAGGTCGCGGTGCGGATGATCCACGCCTGCGGAATGGTCGACCTGGTCGAGGACCTGGTGTACTCGCCCGGCGTGGTCGCCTCGGCGCGCGCGGCGCTGCACGCCGGTGCGCCCATCCTCTGCGACGTCAACATGGTCGCCAGCGGCGTCACCCGCAAGCGGCTGCCCGCCGACAACGAGGTGGTCTGCACCCTCACCGACCCGTCGGTGCCCGAACTCGCCCGGAAGATGGGCAACACCCGCAGCGCGGCCGCCATGGAGCTGTGGCTGCCCCGGCTGG